>DATDOS010000044.1:0-10258 GCA_035293125.1 Gaiellaceae bacterium
TCTTGTTCGCACTTGCTTTGGTGCCGGTTGATTTACGAGGCCAACCGGCGACCTCGGCTCGCAGCTCTGCCGGAGAACCGACCACGTCGAGACCTGGTCGCCCCCGTATGTGTGTTCAGGTTTTCAGGATAGCTGCCGATAAGCGGACCGGCCCAGCGGCGGCGTGCGGAGAGAGGGCCCGAGGAAGACCGTCCAACCGAGGCGAAAGGACACCCTGTGGCGTTGATGATGGAGGAGAAGTACGACGACTTCGCCGACCTGCGCGAGCGGGCGAAGGCCGAGGTGTCGAAGGTCGTTATCGGCCAGGATCGGACGGTCGAGCTGCTTCTCATCGCCGCCGTCTCACATGGTCACGTGCTCATCGAGGGCCCGCCCGGCAGCGCGAAGACGCTGCTGGCGCGTGCCGTCGCGCACATGCTCGGCGCCTCGTTCAAGCGGGTCCAGTTCACACCGGACACGACTCCCGCCGAGCTCAACGGCTCGAACACGATCCGCGCCGGCGAGCACGTCTTTCTCCCCGGCGCCGTCTTCACGAACGTCCTCCTGGCCGACGAGATCAACCGCACGCCCCCGCGTACGCAGGCGGCACTCTTCGAGCCGATGCAGGAGCGCCAGGTCACGATCGACGGCAAGCCGCACAAGCTCCCGGATCCCTTCCTCGTGATCGCGACCCAGAACCCCCACGAGCAAGAGGGCGTGTTCCCGCTCCCCGAGGGCCAGCTCGACCGCTTCCTCTTCAAGATCACTCTCGAGTATGCAGACGCCGAGAGCGAGCTTGCGATGCTCAACCTCCCGCACAACGGAATCGCTCCCGACATGCTCGGCGAGGTACGCCCGCTGCTCGGCGTCGTGGGTCTCGACAAGGCAAGGCAGGAGCTCGAGCACACCGAGGTTCCGGAGTCTGTGGGGCGGTACATCGTCACCGTGGGCCGGAGGACACGTGAGCTACCCGGTGTCGAGCTTGGCGTCAGCTCGCGGGCGATGATCCATCTCGTGAGCGCCGCGAAGGCATGCGCACGGCTCAACGGCCGTCACGTCGTCACCATCGAGGACGTCAGGGAGATGGCGCCGTATGTGCTCCGCCACCGGATCGTCGTCAGTGGCGACGCCACGCCGGACACCGTCTTGCTCGATGCGATGGCTTCGGTGCCGACGATGGTGGCGCCCCCCGTCTCGCCGGTCTCCTCGTAGTACCACGGGCACGCCGAGATTGAGTCGCGCCCGGCCGCGGAAGCGGCCGCTTCAGGGATCTTGCGCGACCGAAATCCGCGCGAGCGGATTGCGGTCTTGCGCCAAGACAGGGTTGACGGTTCCCGCACGCGCATCGATAGTGGGGGTAGTGAGGCAGGGGCTGGGGAGCCCGTAGGAGCCTCGCTAGTGCCGCGGTAAGCTTCGCGGCGACCACTGAGAGGAACGGGGAGGAGATCGATCGTGGCACTGATGGTAGAGGCGCCCTACGAGAGCCTCATCGACCTGCGCGAGCGGGCGAAGGACGAGATCTCGAAGGTCGTCATCGGACAGGAACGGGCCGTCGAGCTTCTGCTCGTGGCCGCGCTCGCACGCGGACATGTCCTCCTCGAGGGCCCGCCGGGCAGCGCGAAGACGCTTCTCGGACGCGCGACGGCGCACATGCTGGGAGCGAAGTTCAAGCGCATCCAGTTCACGCCCGACACGGCGCCCGCGGAGCTGACGGGCATCAACACAATCCGAGCCGGTGAGCAGGTGTTCCTCCCGGGTGTCGTCTTCACGAACGTGCTCCTCGCGGACGAGATCAACCGGACGCCGCCGAGGACGCAGGCGGCGCTGCTCGAGGCGATGCAGGAGAGGCAGGTCACCGTCGAGGGCAAAGGGCATCGTCTGCCGGATCCGTTTCTCGTGATCGCGACACAGAACCCCTACGAGCACCGGGACGTGTTCGAGCTGCCGGAGTCACAGCTCGACCGCTTCCTGTTCAAGATCGAGATCGACTACTCGGACGCCGACAGCGAGTACGAGATGCTCGATCTCCCACACAAGGGTGTGGCTCCGGACATGCTCGGCGAGGTGCGACCGCTACTCGGCGTCGTCGGCCTCGACCGCGCCCGCGAGGAGCTGGACGCGACAGAGCTCCCGGAGGAGGTCGGGCGCTACATGGTCGCGCTCGCACGCAAGAGCCGCGACCTCCCCGGCGTCGAGCTCGGGGTGAGCTCGCGCGGGATCATCCACCTCGCAGGCGCCTCCAAGGCGAACGCGCGCCTGAACGGGCGAGACGAGGTCACGGTCGAGGACGTTCGCGAGATCGCCCCGTACGTGCTCCGGCACCGCCTCATCCTCGAGGACGGCGTGAGCCAGGACGACGTCCTCCGCACCGTGCTCGAGCAGGTGCCTGTGCCCGAGCGTTCTCTCGCGTACCGCTAGGCTGAATTTGCGCAAGACCGGAATCCGCTAGCGCGGATTCCGGTCGCGCGACGATCCCTAAAGGCGGCCGCGTTGCGGCCGCGGCGCTGTCTTCTCACGAGCATCTCTTCCTATCGCGCCGCAGCCTCCTCCAGCGCCCGACGGGCCAGCACTTTGGCGAGATGGCGGCGGAAGTCCGCGCTCGCCGCATGATCGGACGGAGGGTCGGTGCCCTCCGCAACGAGTGCCGAGGCCTCCTCGAGCGAGGCTCCGCCAGCGATCGCTCCCTCAGCGGCCGTCGCTCTGAGCGGAGTCGCACCCATGTTCGTGAGGCCGATCGACGCCTTCCCGATCGAGCCGTTCGTGCGCTCGACGACAGCCGCGACGGCCACCGTCGCCCAGTCTTGGGCGCGACGGCTCATCTTCGTGTACGACCAACCCGAAGCAGGCCCGAGCTTCGGCACGCGGATCTCCACGAGCATCTCGCCCGGCCCGACCGCTGTCTGGAAGACGCCCGCGAAGAACTCCCGCGCGGGCACGACCCGGTCGCCTCCCGACCCGCGAACGATGAGCTCGCCGTCGAGCGCAAGGATCACAGAGGGAAGGTCGGACGCGGGATCGCCGTGAGCAAGTGAGCCCCCGATCGTGCCGCGATGGCGCACCTGCGGATCGCCGACCTGACCCGCTGCGTGCGAGACGATCGGGCAGTGCTCTCGAAGGAGCTGAGCTTCGGCCACGTCCTTGTGCCGTGTGAGCGCGCCGATCGCGACCTGACTGCCCTCCTCGCGGACGTAGGACAGCTCGGCGAGCCGGCCGACATCGACGAGCAGTGACGGCCGCGAGAGACGGAACTTCATCGCCGGCAAGAGCGAATGCCCGCCGGCGAGGAGCTTCGCGTCCTCCCTCTCGCCGAGGAGCGCGATGGCGTGATCCGGGCTCTCGGCGACCTCGTAGTCGAACGGTGCGGGAATCACGACGCTCCCCCTTCCTGGATCGCACGCCAGACTCGCTCCGGCGTGGCCGGCATCTGGATGTCGGTGACACCGAGATGGGAGAGCGCGTCGAGCACCGCGTTGAGCACGGCCGGCGCGGCGGCGATCGTCCCGGTCTCCCCCACGCCCTTCACTCCGAGCGGGTTGTCTCCCGCCGTCTCGGTCCGGCCCGTCTCGTACGACGGAAGCTCCGCTGCCGATGGCACCAGATAGGTCGCCATCGTCGTCGTCAGCAGGTTGCCGGCGTCGTCGTAGGCTCCCTCCTCGAAAAGCGCCGCGGCGATTCCCTGCGTGATGCCGCCGTGCACCTGGCCGTCGATGATCTTCGGGTTGACGGGCATCCCGACGTCGTCGACGGCGACGTAGCGAAGAAGTCGCGTGTCGCCCGTCTCCGTATCCACCTCCACGACCGCCGCATGAGCGCCGCCCGGCCAGGAGAAGTTCTGCGGGTCGTAGACCGCCGTCTCCTCCATCCCGGGCTCCATCCCGTCCGGGAGGTTGTGCGCCGCATGCGCCTGGAACGCGGCGGCCGCGATTCCCATCGACCGGTCCGGCGAGCCCTTGACGCTGAACGTGCCGTTCGCGAACTCGAGATCGTCTTCGGCGACCTCGAGCTGGTGCGCGACGATCCGACGGGCCTTGTCGACGATCTTCTTGCTCGCGTGCCAGAGAGCGATGCCACCGACGGCGAGCGACCGGCTCCCGTACGTGTCCATGCCGAGCTGCGAGACGGCCGTGTCGCCGTGCAGGACCTCGACGGAGTCGACGTCCACGCCCAACTGGTCGGCGACGATCTGAGCCCACGTCGTCTCGTGGCCCTGCCCGTGCGGCGACGTCCCCGTCACGACCTGGACCGAGCCGAGCGGCTGGAAGCGGACGGTTGCGCTGTCCCAGCCACCCACGGCATAGCGGATCGCTCCGAGGATCCGCGACGGTGCGAGGCCGCACATCTCGTTGTAGGTGGAGAAGCCGACCCCGATCTGCTTCGCGTCTCCCCGCCCTCTGCGTTCGGCCTGGTCTGCGCGGATGCCGTCCAGGTCGAGCAGCTCGAGGAGCCGGTCGAGCGTGGCGTGGTAGTCGCCCGAGTCGATCGTGAGCCCCGAGGCCATCGTGTGCGGGAACTCCTTGACGAAGTTCCTGCGACGAAGCTCCACGGGATCCATGCCGAGCTCTCGTGCAAGCGCATCCATCGTCCGCTCGAGAACGTACGTCGCCTCCGGGCGACCGGCGCCGCGGTAAGCGTCGGTCGGCGTCGTGTTCGTGAACACCCCGGTGAACGTGACGCTGTAGTTGGGGATGTCGTACGGGCCCGAGTAGATCCAGGCCCCGAGCAGCGGGATTCCCGGCGTCACGAGCTGAAGATACGCACCCATCGCGCAGGTCATCTCGCCCTTGATCGCCGTGATCTGGCCGTCCTTCCCGGCCGCGAGGGTGAGCTCCGTCACGACGTCACGGCCGTGGATCGTGGCCTGGTAGTTCTCCGCCCGCTCCTCGATCCACTTGACGGGGCGGCCCAGCCGCCGGGCGAGCGCGACCGCGAGCGCCTCCTCCGCGTAGACGTTGAGCTTCGACCCGAAGCCGCCGCCCACGTCCGGAGCGATCACGCGGATCTTCGACTCGGGGATCCCCAGGACGAGCTGGAGCGCGAAGCGCAGGATGTGCGGAACCTGTGTCGCCGACCAGAGCGTGACCTCGTCGGTCGGCCCCACCTGCGCGAGCACTCCCCTGGGCTCGATGGCGTTCGGGATCAGGCGCGGTTGGAAGTACCTCCGCGTCACGACGACGTCGGCCGCGTCGATCGCAGCCTGGATGTCGCCCGACTCGAGCTTCCAGACGTAGCACTCGTTCGTGCCGAGGTCCTCGTGGACGAGAGGCGCACCGCTCTCGAGCGCTTTCTCGACGCCGGCGACCGAGTCGAGAGGCTCGTAGTCGACGTCGACGAGCTCCGCCGCGTCCTTCGCGAACGCCCGGCTCTCGGCGATCACCACGGCGACCCCGTCGCCCTGGAAGCGCGCTTCGTCGGTCGCGAGCGGGAAGTGCGGCGGCATCTTGATGTCCTCGGTGACCGGCCATGCGCACGGAAGCCCGCCCTTCCAGTCCTCCGCCAGGTCGGCGCCGCTGAAGGCGGCGACGACACCCGCGGCCGCGCGCGCTGCGTCGAGGTTCACGCCCTTGATGCGTGCATGCGGGTACGGGCTGCGAACGAGCGCCATGAACACGGTTCCCGGCAAGGTGAGGTTCTCGACGTAGGTACCCCGTCCCCGCAGGAGCGAGGCGTCCTCCTTCCGCTTGACGGAGGTCCCGACGAACGTGCCGGTGGTCTCGGTGGCGGTCATGGCTCAGCTCACCCCCGCGGCGGCCGTGACGGCCTCGACGATGTTGTGGTACCCGGTGCACCGGCAGAGGTTGCCTTCGAGCCCCTCGCGAATCGCGGCCTCGTCGGTCGCCTCGCCGCTCTCGATCAGGCTCAGCGCGGCGAGCACCATCCCCGGCGTGCAGAAGCCGCACTGCAGGGCGTGGTGGTCGTGGAACGCCTGCTGGACAGCATGCAGATCTCCGTTCGACGCCAGGCCCTCGATCGTCGTGATCTCGAGCCCGTCGGCTTGGACGCCGAGCATGGTGCAGGACTTCACGGCTTCGCCGTTGACGAGCACAGTGCAGGATCCGCACGACGACGTGTCGCACCCCACGTTCGTGCCGGTGAGCCCCAGCCGTTCGCGGAGCACGTAGACGAGAAGCTCGCGTGGCTCCAGCTCGAGCTCGTGCCGCACGCCGTTCGCAGTCAGCGCCACTTGTCGCATCGGCCCTCCTTTCCCCGTTGGCAGCACCGCGAGCGTAATACGTCCGCGGGTGTTCTGCCTACCGGCGGCGCTTCAGGGCGCGCTCGATCTGGCGCTGCGCGTCCCGTTCCGCGATGACGCGCCGCTTGTCGGCGCGCTCGCGGCCACGCGCGAGCGCGATCTCGACCTTCACGCGCCCGTCCTTGAAGTACATGCGCGTGGGGACGAGCGTGAGGCCCTTCTCGCGCACCTTTCCGTACAGCGAGTCGATCTCGCCACGATGGAGCAGGAGCTTCCGCTCGCGATCCGGTGCGTGACCCGATCCGCCGGCCTGCGCGTACTCCGCGATCGAGGCGCCGACGAGCCATGCCTCGCTCCCCCGGATGTCCGCATACGCCTGCCCGAGCTGGACCTTGCCGTCGCGCGCCGACTTCACCTCGGAGCCCGTGAGCACGACACCGGCTTCGACGCGCTCGAGCAGCTCGTAATCACGCCGCGCGCGGCGGTTCTCCGCGATCGTGTGAGTGCCTGTGCGGCGGGGCATGCGAGGAGTGTAGGGGCGAGATATATCTCGCCCCTACGGAGCGGGGCCTGCCTGACCCGGGAGCGACGTAAGCGTCGCCCCTACCCGTCCGGCAGAGCGCTGGCGAAGCGCTGCGCGATCTCCTTCAGCATCGTGAGCGCGACAGCCGGCTCGGACTCGATCAGCGCGATGGCATCGTCCCGCGGGATCCCGAGGCACCTGACGGCAGTCGATGCCCGAACACGAGCGATCCGCGTGCCGCCGGGAGCGAGCAGCGTGAGCTCGCCGAAGAAGTCGCCGGGCTCGAGCTCGACGGCTCCGCCGCGCAACTCGACCGAGACGGTGCCGTCGAGGATCACGAACATCCCCGATCCCGGATCGCCCTGTAGCGCTAGAACCTGCCCCGCCTCGCAGCTGATCTCCCCGGCACACGCAGCGATGCGCTCGAGGCCGGCGTCGCTCACGCCTTCGAAGAGTGGGATCGCCCGGAGCTCGTCGGAAGTCACGGCGAGTTCATATCAGGACCGCGCCGAAATCCCGGCGCAGCGGTTACAGAGCGGGAACCACGGGGCGCACGAACGTCCGCAGGAGCGGCACCGGCCGATCGTCGGCGACTCGACCTCCACCCGGAGCCGAGCGACGACGCGCTCGGCAGCGGCTTCCTCGAGCGCCGCGGCCCGCTCGATCGTGACGCCGCCGACACCCGGGTACTGGAGCGCGAACCAGCGCAGGATGCTCGCCTCTCGCCCGGCTTGCTCCGCGTCCTCCAGCGAGGCTCCGCGGAGGCGGGCGATGTCGAGGAGGAACGTGAGGTGCGGGCGCGCCACGCGATCGCCTGCGAGCGCCAGCGCGAACGTCGCGAGCAGCTCGAGTCCGTCCTCGTCGACGGGGGCGTTGACGAGCTTCCACGTGTCGTCGAGCGAGATCCGGCGTCCGCGCTCGGCCAGACGGCGTTGGACAGCTTCGAGCCGGAGCCGGAGAGGCTGCAGCGACTCGACCGCGAGCCAGCTCTCGAAGGCCCACTCCCGTAAGGCGACACGATGCCAGGCGACGAGCGCTGCGTCGAGCTGGGCGGGGTCGTCGACCCCGAGGTCGGACAGTCGCGGCCGGATCCGCGCCTCGTCGACGACCCGGTAGCCCCAATGGCCTCCGGGGAGGGGTACGTGCGGCTCGAGCGCCGACTCCACGAGCCCGGGGTCCGGCGATCCCCAGCCGAGCCCGGCGAGCACCCCGACATGGCCGCGCTCGACGAGCCCGAAGCGCCCGGCGCGGCCCGCGATCTGCGCGAGCTCCCAGGGGAGCAGATCCCGCCGCTCCTCGCCGTCGAACTTCGTGGTCTCGGCGAAGAGCAGCGTCTCGCACGGGAGGTTCACGCCGTGGCCCAGGACGTCGGTGCCGACACAAACATCGGCAGCGCCGGAGAGGAAGCGCTCGATCTCCTCGCGTCGCGACGCCAGGGGCATGGCGCCGTAGAGCACCGCGACCCGCCCCGGGTGGAGCCGGTTCACCTCGCCCGCGAGCGCGAGGACCGCCCTGCGGCTGAAGGACACGAGGACCGTTCCCGGAGCCAACGAGCGGAGCGTCCGCTCCCCGACCCATTCGAGCGGGAGCTTCCGGTCGAAGACCTTGAGCTCGACCTCTGGGAACGCACGCTCGACGAGCGGAAGCGCGTCGAGAGCGCCGAGGACGAGGATCTCGCGGTACTCGCCGGCCAGCAGGAGCCTCGTCCACGCCGAGCCGCGCTCGGTGTCGTCTGCCCACTGCACCTCGTCGAGAACGAGCAGGTCGCCCGACTGCGGCGCCATCTCGACCGTGCTGCAGATCACCGGGGCCCGATCGTTGACCCGCTCCTCTCCGGTCACGAGGCCGACTTTCTCCGGGCCGATCCGCTCTCCGAGCCGCCGATGCGCCTCCTGCGCCAGCATCCGGAGCGGCCCCGCGTAGACGCCCGAGCCCTTCGCCGCGAGCTCCTCGAGCGCGGCGTACGTCTTCCCGGAGTTCGTGGGCCCGAGATGCGCGACGACGCGGGACGGTGGCTCACGCCTCGACGGGAGCGTGATGCTGATCCTGCCCTCGGCGTGGCGAACCGCCTGGGCGGGGCGACGGCGGGCACGCTCGGAGCGGCTCGGCCGCTTCTGCTTTCCGCGGGGAGGACGCCGGTGGCTCATCGGCGCATTCGGTAAGACGTCGGCGCGACGGCGCCGTCAGATCCTGAGGAAGCGGCGCAAGGTGAGGCCCGATCCGAGGGCTCCGATCCCGAGACCGATCGCGATCAGGATGGCCGCCGTCCACGTGAACGCGAGTGCACGTACGTCGGGGTCGTCCTGGATGTGGCCGAGAACCTGCGGAATCGCGATCTCGCGACCCAGGAAGAGGAGGATCACGGCGGCGACGGAGCCGGCGAGACCCGTGAGGACTCCCTCGAGCATGAACGGGCCGCGGACGAACCAGTTGGTCGCGCCGACGAGCTTCATCACCTCGATCTCGCGGCGGCGGGCGAAGATCGAGAGGCGGATCGTGTTGGCGATGAGGATCGTCGAGGCGGCGAGCAGCACGACGACGGCGATGAGGAACACGATCTGGATCGCGCGAGCGATCTGGAGGATCCGCTCCGAGACCTCCTTACCCCACCTCACCTCTTCGACAGCAGCGAGCTTGGAGCCCTGGACGGCTCGGGCGATGCTCTCGGTGTCCTCGCCTCGCCTCGGGAGGACGTCGAACGAGGCCGGAAGCGGGTTCGAAGCGAGGTTCCGGGTGAGCTCAGGCGAGCGCTTCTTCATGATCGCCAGGGCCTCGGCCTTCGAGATGTAGGTGATCCCGCCTTGCTTGACGCGCTCGTCGGTCTCGAGCAGCACCCGGAGTGCGTTGACCTGCTTCGGTGTCGATTCGTCCCTGATGAAGACGTGCACCGCGAGCTCGCGCTTCTTGTCGTCCGACCAGGAGACGAGCCAGGTACCGAGCCCGATGAAGACGCCGATCAGGAACATCCCGATGAGCACGGAGACCGCCGAGGCGACGGTCGTCGAGACGTTCGCGCCGATCGAGCGGATCGCCTCCGAGAACACCAGGCGAATGCGCCTCATTCCTCGGAGTACCCCCCGCGGCGCTCGTCGCGCACGAGCTTGCCCTCCTCGAGCGCGATGACGCGCTTGCGCATCTTGTCCACCATCTCGCGGTCGTGCGTGACCATGAGGATCGTGGTACCCGTGCGGTTGATGCGGTACAGGAGCTGCATGATCCCGACCGACGTGTCGGGGTCGAGGTTCCCGGTGGGCTCGTCGCAGATGAGCAGCGGCGGGTGATTGACGAACGCGCGCGCGATCGAGACGCGCTGCTGCTCGCCGCCGGAGAGCTCCTCGGGCCTCGAGTTCATCCTGTGGGCGAGGCCGACGAGGTTCAGCACCTCGGGCACCTTCTTGCGGATCTGCGCGCTCGACTCGCCCTGCACGCGAAGCGCGTACCCGATGTTCTCGGCCGCAGTGCGATTCGGGAGGAGCTTGAAGTCCTGGAACACGCACCCGAGGTTCCGGCGTAGCAGTGGCACCTTGGAGCCCTTGAGGCGCCCGAGGTCGCGCCCACCCACGATG
>DATDOS010000045.1:0-38236 GCA_035293125.1 Gaiellaceae bacterium
CTACACGGTCTCGGACGCGGGCGCCGTCTCGACGGCGCCCGCTCCGTCCCCGGAAATGCCGTCGCGGCGCGGTGCGGCGACAAGGGCGTTCAAGCGTCCCACCAGCTCGAGAGTCTCCCCCGCCTCGACGAGTCGCGCGAGGTCGTCGAGCTCGTCTTCGAGCCAGTGCGCATCGATCGGCGGGCGCGTGACGAGCAGGATCGCCTCGTGCGTCGAGGGCGTGACGGTCTCGGTGCCCGACCACAGCTCCTCGTGCAGCTTCTCGCCCGGCCGCGCGCCCACGAACTCGATCGCGATGTCGGCGCCCGGCTCCTTGCCGGAGAGCCGGATCATCGTGTCGGCGAGGTCGACGATCTTCACCGGCTCACCCATGTCGAGCACGTACACCTGGCCGCGCCCGCCGATCGCGCCGGCCTGGATGACGAGCTGCACGGCCTCGGGAATCGTCATGAAGTACCGGGTCATCTCCGCGTGCGTGACCGTCACGGGGCCCCCGCGCGCGATCTGCTTCCGGAAGATCGGGATCACGCTGCCCGAGGAGCCGAGAACGTTCCCGAAGCGCACGCCGCAGAACTTGGTGGTGGTGTCGTCGCGATGCCCCCACGCCTCGACGATCCACTCGCAGACGGCCTTCGACTGCCCCATCACGGTTTTGGGGTTCACGGCCTTGTCCGTCGAGACGAGGACGAACCGCTTCGCGCCGAACTCGACCGCGATGTCCGCGACCGTGCGCGTGACGAGCGTGTTGTTGCGCACGGCCTCGAGCGGGTTCGCCTCCATGAGCGGGACGTGCTTGTACGCGGCGGCGTGGAAGACGACGGCAGGGCGGTATTTCTCGAAGACCTGGCGCATCTTCGTCGTGTTGCCGGCGTCGGCGAGCACGGCGGCGGTGGCGTGAAACTCCCTCTCGTCGACGAGCTCGCGCTCGATCTCGAAGAGCCCCGGCTCGCCGTTGTCGACGAGAACGAGCCGCGTGGGCCCGACGCGCGCGATCTGCCTACACAGCTCCGCCCCGATCGAGCCACCCGCGCCCGTGACGAGAACGACCTCGCCGGTCACGTAGCCCGCGATCGAGTCGAGATCGGCCTCGACGGGCTCGCGGCCGAGAAGATCCTCGACCTCGACCGGCCGGATCTGGCCGGTGAGGTTGAAGTCGCCGGCGATGAGCTCGTGGAGCCCCGGCAGGGTCTTCACCGGCACGCTCTCGGCCCGCGCGATCTCGACGATCCGCTCGCGCACGTCGCCCGAGGCGGACGGGATCGCGATCAGGAGCTCGTCGGGACGGCGGTCGCGGAGCACATGCCGGAGCTCGCCGGTCGTCCCGAGCACGCGTATCCCGTGGAGCCGGAGGTTCTTCTTCCGCGGATCGTCGTCGACGAGCCCGATCGGCGTGTAGCCGAGCGACGGGTTCCTCAGCATCTCCCGGAGGATGAGCTGGGCCGCGTCGCCGGCCCCGACGACGACGACCTCCTTGCCGCGGGCGACGATCGCCCCTGCTGCCGGCCGCTCGATGAGCGTTCGCGCGAGGAGCCGCAGTCCGGCCACCAGCGCGAGCAGGACGAGCAGGTCGATGATCCAGATCCCGCGCGGCACCTTCGCAGGGTGGAAGTCCAGCAGCGTGAAGACGAGAAACACAGCAACGACCGCGGTCGCGACCCCTCTGACCGCACCCCACATGTCCCGCGTGGACACGTAGCGCCACCAGCGGTTGTAGAAGCCGAAGGCGACGAAGACCGGGAGCGTGATCGCCACGACGAGGACGACGACGTCCCACCCGAGGTAGCGCTCGTAGTAGACAGGCGGTTCGCCGTCGAACCGAACGAGGAAGGACAGCTCCCATGCGGCAGCGATCAGCGCGGCGTCGACGACGACCTGCCAGAGACGGTGTCGGTTGACGGGGGATCTCACGGTCACGCCGGAACACCGAGCGCGGCGCGCACGGTCTCGACGACGCGCTCCTGCGTCTCGCGTCCGATTCCACCCCACATCGGGAGGGCGAGGTTCTCCGCGGCCATCCGCTCGGTCTCGGGAAGGGAGCCGCGCTCGTAGCCGAGGAACGCGAGCGCAGGCTGGAGGTGGAGCGGCGTGACATAGTAGGACGCTGACGCGATACCCCCCTCCGAGAGCGCGGAAGCGATCTCGCCTCGGCGTGGAGAGCGAACGACGTACATGTGGTACACGTGGCCGGGCTCGTCCAGGGGCAGCTCGACCGCCTCGCCGAGTCCCAGCTCCGCGTAGCGCACGGCCGCCTCACGTCGCGCCGAGTTCCACCCGGTCAGGCGCGGAAGGAAGACGCGAAGCATCGCGGCCTGGATCGCGTCCAGGCGGGAGTTGGTCCCGATGAGCTCGAACGTGGTCTTGTCGCGAGAGCCGTGGAAGCGGAGCATCCGCACGCGCTCGGCGACACCGTCGTCGAGACACGCCACCAGCCCGCCGTCGCCGAGGGCGAAGAGGTTCTTCGTGGGGAAGAAGCTGAAGGTCGAGCACACGCCGGTGCCGGCAACGCCCTCCGCCCCGAACGCCTGCGCCGCGTCCTCGACGATGGTCAGGCCGAGGGAGGCAAGCTCCGCAAGCGGCGCCGGCCGGCCGAAGAGGTGGACGGCCATGATCGCCCTCGTCCGCTGCGTGATCCGCGCTGCGACATCCTCGGGGTCGAGATTGAGCGTTACGGGATCGATGTCGGCGAAAACGGGCGTCGCTCCGGCGCGGGCGATTGCCTCCGCCGTCGCGTAGAACGTGAACGAGGGGCAGATCACCTCGTCGCCGCGACCGATCCCGAGCGCCTCCAACGAGAGGACGAGCGCGTCGGTGCCGTTGGCGACCCCGACGGCGTGCGGGACTCCGAGGAACGCGGCCGCCTCTCGCTCGAACGCCTCGACCTCCGGTCCGAAGATGAAGCGGCCCGACTCGAGAACGGCGGAGAAGCGCTCCTCGAGCTCGGGGATCAGGGGCGCGTACTGCGCCTTGACGTCGACGAGCGGGATCGGCTGATTCACGGGGGCGAGTGTAGCTCCGGAGGATTCCTCACCCGGAGGCCGACTCCTCGGCGAGGCGTCGGCGGCGACGGCGCACGTGGCGGACGACGAGCCAGGCGGCGACGGCAACGACCGCCGCTGCAACGAGGTAGTCGAAGTACCTGAACGCGCGGTGGAACTCCTCCCAGCTCTCGCCTGCCGCGTAGCCGATGCCTGCGAAACCGAAGCACCAGATCGCCGAGCCGGCGAGCGTGAGCAGCGTGTAGCGGACGAACGGCACCTCCATCACACCCGCAGGAATCGAGACGAACGAGCGCACGACAGGCGTCAGCCGGCCGAGGAAGACCGCCCAGTCCTCCCAGCGCTCGAACCACCCCTCGGCGCGATCGAGCTTCTCCTCGTCGACGTGGAGCCAGCGGCCGTGACGCTCCAGGTACGGCCGTCCCCCGTAGAGCCCGATCGCCCAGCCGCCGATCGCTCCGATCGTGTACCCGATCGTGCCTGCGAGCGCGATCGCGAAGTAGGCGGGGAGCCCCTCGTCGATCGTCCGCCCGAAGAGGACGACGTCCTGGCTCGCGAAGGCTCCTGCTGCGACCGCGCCCCCGTACACCATCACGACCTCGCTGGCAGCCGGGAAGACCGCGTCGACGAGCATGAGGAGGAAGACCGCGTACAGGCCGTAGTCACCGATCGTGGCGGTGACGGCGTCCGTGATCTCACTCAGGATGGCGGCCACAGGCACGGCGAGGACTGTACTTGCGGGACGCGCCGGCGCTCAGTGCTTGCCGGCGATCCGGCGAACGGTCAGCGGCAGCTCGAGCGAGACCGCGCCGAGCTCGTTCGTCGCCGTAACCCGGACGACGTAGCGCCCACCGGGAGCGAGCTTCCCGTTGCCCATGCGCCCGTTCCAGGCCGTCGCCTGCTCACCGGGCTCGTAGCGCTGGCTCACGACGGTGCGAACGAAGACGCCGTCGCTCGTCTCGACGGTCACCTTCACACGCGCGCCGCGCGACTGCGTCCAGCGGACTGCAGCGCTGGCGCCCGCCGGAGGAAGGAGCAGGCGGCTCGGCTCGACCTGGAGAAAGCCGAGCGTCGAGTTGACGGCGAAGCGCCGCGTTGCAGACGAGGCGAGGCCCTGATCGTCCGTCGCCGTCAAGGTGAGCGTCCACCGACCTTCGGCGGGCGGGAGCGGCTCGGTCGGTTCAGGCGGAGGCTCGCCCTCCGGCGGTGGCGGTGGGGGCGGAGGGAGCGGTGGGAACGCAACCTCGTAGGTTCCGGGCTCGCGCCCTCCGGACTCCTGCGCCGCAGTCGTCCCATCCGGTGCGGTGAGCGTCACGGTTACGGTTGACGGCCGGACCACCTTGTACGAGAGCGCCTGCTCCTCGGCGATGCCGTCGCCGTTCGGGGAGACAACCGACTCGGCCGGCGGAGGTGCGTAGACCCCGAAGTACTGGAGCATGAGGGCGGTCGCCACTGCCCGCTCCTTCCCGTCCGATGGGAAGTTGAGAACGGTTCCCTCGAATGCCAGCGTGGACGACCCGCCGCCGTCGAGCGCCATTCCGCGGACGGCACCGAGCCGCACCAGGGTCTGTGCGAGCTCGAAGTTCGTCATCCCGATCGAGTAGCCGGGTTGGCGCCCGTCGGTCGTGACGAGAAGCACGCCACCGTCAGCGCGCTGGCCCACCGCCGTGCGCGGCCCTCGCGGCGCGAGCTGGGAGGTCGTGAACGCCTCGTTGGCCCGGTAGACAGGAGCGCCGTCTCGGACGAGGAGCGGCCCGCCACCGATCGCATCGGAGACCGTGGACCAGTCGGGCTGAAGAATGAGCCGAAGCGTCAACGTCGTTCCCGGCTGAGCCTCGGCCTCGAGCTTGGTGGCGGCGTTCCCGCGGGCGACGAGGACGGCGGTTCCCGGCCCGACGGTGACCGGGCCGTTCTGCGAGGTGCTCGTGACCGGTACGGAAATGTCGGCGTTCGGGGTCGCGGGGGGAAACGGTGAGAGGGCGACTGCGAAGGAGCCGGCGATGCGCGGCGTGGCCGGCCCCCAGTCCGAGGTGAAGAGGGAGATTCCGTTCGTACCCGGTGTCTTGTTCAGGAAGTTCAGGGCGCGCCGTTGCCCCGTGCCCCGCCAGGTTCCGAGGAACCTGACCTTGCGCACGTCGAGGAGGCCGTCGAGCGTGATGCCCGCGCTCGAGCGCGACGAGTTCGGCGGTGTAGCGAGCACACCGTCCCGGAGGACGATCCCGCTCGGGCGCCCGTCCGCGACGGAGAAGTAGTCCCCGTTCACTCCGACTGCGGTCGCCTGCGTCGTGAGGCGGCTCTGCATGGCCGACACGGTCTCCCGCTGGACGACCGACTCGTTCGAGAGCACCGGCCGGAGGCGATACAGGCCGACCGGTCGTGGGCCTCGGACGATATGCAGCGCCACAGGGCCGTGCAGCGTGAACTGAACCCCGGTCTCGTACGTCACGCCGGGAAGGAGCTGCGTCGTCTGCGCGGCCGCAGGCGATGGCACGCCCACAGCGCCGAGAGCGGCGAGCACAGAGACGATGAGGAGACGAAGCACGGCCCGGTCGAGGGTACCCGAATCGGAACCGTCGATTTGCAGGCTCTTACACGATTCGAACAGCCCGGGAAGACGCGTTCGACCGGGTGCTAGGCGAAGACCCTGACCTCGCGGTACAGCGTGTCTCGCTGCACCGGGATCTTCCCCATGGCCTTGATCAGGTGGACGAGCTCGTCGGTCGTCGTCCGGTGGGTGGTACCGGCCGCGGAGACGACGTTCTCCTCGATCATGACCGAGCCCATGTCGTCGGCGCCGAAGGAGAGGGCGACTTGGCCCACCTTCATCCCCTGCGTCACCCACGAGGACTGGATGTGCGGCACGTTGTCGAGGTAGATCCTGGAGACCGCCTGCGTCAGGAGGTAGTCGAACGAGGTCGGCCGCTCCTCGTCGGAGACGAGGTCGTCGAGGCGATTGCCGTCCCGCTGGAAGGTCCACGAGATGAACGCCCTGAACCCGCGCGTCTCGTCCTGGAGCTCGCGAATGCGGCGCATGTGCTCGACCCGCTCCTCGAGCGTCTCGACGTGCCCGTACATCATCGTCGCGGTCGTCGACATCCCCAGCCGGTGCGCTTGGCGCATGACGTCGAGCCATTCGTCCGACTTCGTCTTCTTCGGGGCGATGATCCGCCGAACCCGGTCGACGAGAATCTCGGCGCCACCCCCGGGGACCGAGTCGAGCCCCGCGTCCCGCAGCCGTGCAAGCGTCTCCGCGACCGTCAGCTTCGAGCGGCGCGCGATGTGCTGGATCTCGGGCGGCGAGAGCGCATGCAGGTGGATCTTGTAGCGCTCCTTGATCGAGCGGAAGAGATCCTCGTAGTAGTCGATGCCGAGGTCGGGGTGGTGGCCGCCCTGCATGAGGAGCCCGGTGCCGCCGATCGCGAGCGTCTCCTCGATCTTCTTGTAGATCACCGGCTTGGGAAGGAGGTAGGCCTCGCGCGTATCGCCCGGGCGCCGGTAGAAGGCGCAGAAGTCGCAGTCGGTCACGCAGACGTTCGTGTAGTTCAGGTTCCGGTCGACGATGAACGTGACGCGCGCCGGGTCGGTCAGCCGGTTTCGGATCTCGTTGGACACGCGCCCGACCGCAACGAGGTCGCGCGAGCGGAGCAGGGCGATCGCATCGTCGTCCGAGATCCGCTCACCGTCGAGCGCCTTGTCGAGCGCCTCGCTGATGGAAGGGATCGGCTCGGCGGTGATCGTCACGCCGGCACCTCCTCCCGCACGAAGCGGAGCTCGGGGACGTGCGCGAGCTCGCCTGCGTCACGGGCCATCTCGAGGAACGTGTACAGGCCGGCGCGCTCTCGCGGCCCGAAGCTGTAGCGAAGCTTCTCGAAGTAGCGGGCGAGGAAGCCCGGCGGGTAGCCGTACGCCTCGCTCGCCTGCTTCGCGAGCCGTTCGGGCTCCGACCGGGCAAGCCGGACCGACGAGACGAGCGCGTGCTCGAGCTCGATCAGTCCCTCGACGACCGGCTCTGGCGCTGCCCAGACGGCGAACACCATCGGGAGCCCGGTCCTGTCGAGCCAGAGACGCCCGAGGTCGAAGTGCGGCGTCGGATCCTCGAAAGCGCTTCGGAGTGCGGCGTCCCCGATGAGCAGGGTGGCGTCCGCCTCCATCCCGAGCGGCATGATCTCGGCCTTCGGGAGGAGGATGCGAACGAGGACCACTGAGGTCGCGCTCTCAGGGGTCACGGCCACCGAGCGCACCTGCCCGAACGGCATGCGCGTCACGAGCTGAATCGAGTCGATGGCGCCCTCGGACGAGACGCAGAGGCGGGGCAGGATGCGGAAGCGATCGGCATTCCGCGCGTACTCGATCGACGGGATCGGTGCGATGTCGATCTCCCCGGCGAGGAGCATCCGGTTCAGCTCGGTCGGGACGCCCGGGACCTCCTCGACGTCCGCCTCGAGCCCGTAGAAGACGGGCGCCATGTTCACGTACGAGATGCGGCCGAGCCTGATCATCGCCTGCCCTGCCGGCGTCGCCAGATCCAGACCCCGACCGCAAGTGCCATCAGCCCGCTCCAGAGGACGATGGCGACAGTCGAGACGTCGAATGTGACCTCGATGTCCTCCGAGAGGAGGTACGCCCCGGCGGTGAAGAGGATCGAGAACACGAAAATGGCCGCTGCGAGGATCCCGAGGGCGTAGACCACCCAGACCCAGATCGGCGTGCCGCCGCTCGGTTTCGGCGTGTTCACTCCCACCGCCGGAGCTCGTTGTAGAGCGTGTCGCGCTGGACGGGGATCCTGCCGGCCTCGCGGACGAAGCGGACGAGCTCGTCGATCTTCTGCTCGGTCTCGGTTTGCGCCCCAGCCGCGTGGAAGATCTCCTCGCGCACGACCGTCCCCTGGACGTCGTTTGCCCCGAAGTGGAGCGCGACGGCGGCGAGCGGCATCCCCATCATGATCCAGTAGGCCTTGATGTTCGGGACGTTGTCGAGCATGAGCCGCGAAAACGCAAGCATCTTCAGGTCGTCTGCGCCGGTCGTGTGACGCCACCCGCGCCGCTCGAAGACGGTGTTCTCGGGATGGAATGCGAGCGGGATGAAGGCGAGGAAGCCACCGGACCTGTCCTGCTGGTCCCGAAGCCTGATCATGTGGTCGACCCGCTCCTCGTAGGTCTCGACGTGCCCGTAGAGCATCGTGCAGTGGGTGGGGATGCCGAGCGCGTGCGCCGTGTCGTGCACGTGGAACCAGATCTCCGGGCTCTCCTTGCCGGGTGCGACGAGCCGCCGCACACGATCGGCGAACACCTCGGCGCCGCCTCCCGGAAGCGATCCGAGACCCGCCGCCTTGAGCTCGACCAGGACCTCTTCGTGCGTGAGCCCTGAAAGCGTCGTCATGTGGTGGATCTCGGAGGCCGTGTAGCACTTCAGGTGCACGTCGGGGAGCACCTCGTGCAACGACGCGATCGTGTCGCGGTAGAACGCGAAGTCGACGTGCGGGTTCTCGCCGTTCACCATGTGGATCTCGGTGAACCCGGTCACGTCGCGCTGGCGGAGCACGTCTTCGACGAGCTCCTCGGTCGTGAACGTGTAGGCGTGCTCCTGCTTCCGGGTCGCGGCGAACGCGCAGAACTTGCACTTCACGCGGCAGACGTTCGTCTGGCTCACGTACAGGTTCTGGACGAAGTACACCTCATCGGTCCCGCCCCGCACCCGCCTCGCCTCATCCGCGAGCTCGCCGAGCAGCAGGAGGTCGTCGGACTCGAGGATCGCCAGGCCGTCCTCGAAATCGAGGCGCTCGCCGGCTTCGACCTTCTCCCGGATCGGCTCCAGCGTCTGTTGCGCGAGAACGGCGATCAGCTGCTCCTCTCCACGACGGCCCGTGTCAACGCCTCGAGCTCGTCGCGCCGGCCGGCGCCGTCGAGGCAGGCTCGTGCCTGGAAAGCGTAGTCGAGCGCCAGCTCCCTGGATCGATCGAGCGCACCGGTCGCGGCGACCCGGACGAGGGCTCCCTCGTTCGGCCCTCCCGCAAGCGCCTCTCGGACGACCGGGTCGTCCTGTGCGGCGAGGAGCAGTGGCAGCGTCGGCGTCCCGTCGCGCAGGTCCGTTCCCGGCACCTTCCCGGTCTCGATCGTCTCGCCCGTGCAGTCGAGAACGTCGTCCGCGATCTGGAAGGCGATGCCCAGCAGCCGCCCGTACTCGCCGTTTCCGCCGCCGAGCACGCATGCGGCTTCGAAGAGCTTCCCGGTCTTGAGCGCGCAGCGCTCGAGGTACGCCTCGACCGTCGTATCCGGGTCGTGCCGCTGTTGCCGTTGCAGCGCCTCTCCGCGCGCGAGCCCGAGAGCAGCCCGCGCGAGCACCGAGACGGCTTCAGCATCTCCGCCGTCGGCAAGTACCGAGAACGCACGGGCGAAGAGGTAGTCCCCAGCAGCCTTGGCCGCGCCCGTGCCGTGCTCGCTCCACACGGATGCACGGCCACGCCTGACGGCTGCACCGTCGATCAGGTCATCGTGGACGAGCGTCGCCATGTGCACCAACTCGACGGCAACACCCGCCGCGATGGGCGGTGCATCGTCGAGCGACGATGACAGGAACGCGAGGGCAGGGCGGAGTCGCTTCCCCCCGGCGGCGAGCGCATCGTCGCCGACGTCGGCGACGAGCCCGGGATAGACGGAGACCGCCTCCGACAACCGCTCCTCGACGTGGTCGAGATAGGAGTCGAGGCCCGCCGCCGCCCGCACGACCTCGAGTGCGGTCATGGGTTCACCGCGACGTGAAGGGCGACGCTCCCCCCGCCGAGCAGACGGAAACGCACGTCCTGGAAGCCCGCCCGCTCCAGAAGTGCCGAGAGGTCCTCCGGCCCGGGAAAGCGACGGACGCTCGCCGGCAGGTACGTATACGCCTTGCCACCCGGGAGCACTCTTCCGGCCACGGGCACGAGCACGTCGAGCCAGAGCCGGAAGAACGGGCGCAGGATCCCACGCGGGCGGGTGATCTCGAGCACTGCGACCTTGCCTCCGGGGCGAAGAACGCGGGCGAGCTCGCGGAGCCCGCCTTCGAGGTCGTCGAGGTTGCGAACCCCGAAGCCGACTGTCGCGGCGTCGAACGCGGCGCTGTCGAAGGGGAGCGCGAGCGCGTCCCCTCGAACCCACTCGATCGTCCCGGACTTGCGGCGCGCGCGCGCGAGCATCGGCTCGGAGAAGTCGAGGCCGACCACTCTTCCGCCGCGCCGCTCGGCCTCGATCGCGAGATCGCCCGTCCCGCAGCACGCGTCGAGCACTCGATCGCCTGGCCATACGACCTCGCGCACGGCAAGCCGCCGCCAGCGGCGATCGAGACCGGCCGTCATCACCCGGTTCATAACGTCGTACACGGGAGCGATGCGGTCGAACATGCCGCGGACTTCGTCCGCGGTTAGACGACCGGCCTGATAGCTCATTCCCCCCACCGCTTCACGAGCGCGTTGTCGATCCCGATCTGGTCGAGGCAGCGTGCGACGAGGAAGTCCACGAGATCGTCGATCGTCTCGGGGCCGTGGTAGAAGCCGGGCGCCGCGAAGAGGATGACCGCGCCTGCGTCGTTCAGCGTCGCGAGTCCGCGGAGGTGGATCGACGAGAGCGGCGTCTCCCGTGGGACGAGCACGAGCTTGCGCCCCTCTTTGAGCGCGACGGACGCGGCGCGATGGATCAGGTTCTGCATCGCGCCGGAGGCGAGTGTCCCGACGGTCGCCATCGAGCAGGGGCAGATGACGTACGCGTCGACCCTCGCGGATCCGCTCGCATAGGGACTGCGGAAGTCGTTCTCCCCGTAGACCGTTACCTGCGCGGCGGCACCTCCGACGAAGCGGTCGAGCACCTCCTCGCGCGACAGCGACGGATCGCCGTAGAGCTCGGTCGCAAGCACCTCGATCCCGGAGCGGGAGGCCGTGAGCCCGATCTCGCACTCGACTGCGGCAAGCGCGCGTAGGAGGCGCTCGGCGTAGGGAGCGCCAGACGCGCCGGTCACGCCGAGGAAGACGCGCATGGCTGAAGACTACGTGGGGTCAGGTCTTGCAATCACGCACACGCTTCTTGTGCACGATGGCAAGACCTGACCCCGGGTTTGCGCGTACGGGCGAGATATATCTCGCCCCTACTGGCCGCCCTTCGAAGCGGCCAGGAACTCACCCAGAGCGGCGAGGTTCTCCTGCCCGAGGTAGGCGTACGAGCCCATCACGGTGTTGCCGAACGCGGCCGGGTTCGTCAGGTATTGGACGAAGTAGGCGGCGTCGTTCGTCGCGCCCACTGCCGAGAGGTCCGGCGCGCCCAAGGTCCCCGAGCCCTGCCCTAAGTACGTGTGGCAGTTCAGGCACCCCGACACGGCGAACAGCTCTGCACCCTTCACGGCCACGGGATCGTCGGCAAAGCCCTCCTGCTCAGCCCACTCGGGTACCAGCAGGACGAGCTCGGAGCCGAGAGCCTCGGTCGCGGTCGCTCCCTTCCAGGTGAGAACGGCCATCGAGAGGATCGTGAGCACCGCCGCGACCATCGCGACGGGACGATGCATCGGCCTTCGCTCGCGTCGGCGGTCGTAGAACGGGAGGGCGATCAGGAGAATCAGGCAGATCGTCGGGATCCCGACCGTGGCGATGAACACCGTCTCCGGCCACTCGAAGATCCGCAGGAGGTAGAAGAGGAAGTAGAAGTACCAGTCGGGGCGAGGGATGAAATCGGTCGTCCCCGGGTCTGCCGGCTCCGTGTACCAGGGGCCGAGGATTCCCGGCTTCACCCCGTCCGCGTCGTAGTACCAGATGACGGCCAGGGCGACGATCACGCAGACGACGATCAGTGACATGACGGTGTCGTGGAAGATCGCGCGCGGGAAGAAGGGCTTCCCCTCCTTCTTGACGTCGTCCTTGTAGCGGGCGAAGTCCTCGCGGTTCAGCTCGCCGAGATCCCGCCCCACTAGTCACCACTCCCGGTACCGCGGACGAGACCCGCCCGCGCTCCCGCCGGCTGCACCGCCGGCCGCTCACGACCCGCGGCCTCGCCCGACCACGGCGGAGACGAGACGCCCAGGCGCGTGACGAGGTAGATGTGCACGCCGATGAGCGCGACGATGGCGCCCGGCAGCAGGAGCATGTGGAGCGCGTACCACTTGGCCAGCGTTTCCGATCCGATCTCCGGGCCTGTCGCGAGGAACTGGGCGAGCCAGGGGCCGAGGAACGGAGCCGTCCCGTTCAGGTTGATCCCCACCACGGTGGCCCAGTAGGCCGTCTGGTCCCAGGGCAGGAGATAGCCCGTGAAGCCGAGGAGCATGCCCGTCACGAGGATGAGCACGCCGGTGATCCAGGTCAGCTCGCGCGGGTACTTGTAGGCGCCGAAGAGGAACACCCTGCCCATGTGGAGGAAGAGCAGGATGATGAAGACACTCGCCCCCCAGCGATGCATCCCACGGACGAGCCAGCCCAGCGTGAGCTCGTTCGTGATCGCCTCGATCGACGAGTACGCCACCGGCTTGCCGGTTATGGGATCGATCGACGAGGAGGGCTCGTAGTACATCGCGAGGGTGACACCCGTCACGGTCAGCACGATGAAGGCCGTCAGCGCAGCCGAACCGAGGGTCTGCGCCCAGCTGACATCCCGGGGGACGTTTCGGAAGAGGAACCACTTCGTCCCGCGGACGGCGCCTGTGCGCTCGTCGACCCAGTCCAGGGGCGCGAGAATGGCGTTCTCGACGAGCAGGTCGCGCTTCGACTTCGTCGCCACTAACCCGTCACCTGGTTCGGCACGATCGGGTACAGCCACGCCTCGACACCGTCCACATGGGTGCCCGGAGTCGACCATGGATATTTCGAGATCGTCGCGCTCGCGCCCGTACCGGACACGTTGCCAACCGCGTAGAGCTCGCCGAGAACGAGCCGGCCGTCCTTGATCGAGAACGTGTAGCGGTCCATCGACCGTACGGGCGGCCCCGCCTGCCGATTTCCTTCGGCGTCGTAGAGCGCGCCGTGGCACGGGCACCCGAACGACTGAGCGAGCACCGGTCGGAGCTCGACGCCGTTGACGTCCTTCTTGGCGGCCTCGTCGATGGGCCCGTTCGGCTGCACCGGGCAGCCGAGGTGGACGCACCGGCTGTAGAGGATCGTGAAGCTCGGCTCACCCGACTCGGCAGGGCCGTTGTTGCGCACGAACGTCGTGCGCCTGCTGACCTCCCCGGCCTTCGGATTCGCGAGGTAGCTCGCGATCACGTACTCACCTTTGGGGAAGTTCTCGATCGGGCCGAGGTCGGCCTCATCCTCTTCGACGTTCGTGAACGAGGGGAGAACCATGAACCCGAGCACAGGGAGGGTGACGACCGCGCCGATCGCCGCGCCGATCCCGATCGTCGAGGCCTCGAGGAATCGGGAGCGCGAGTAGGTGGGGACGAGAGGCGCGGGCGCAGCTGCCGGTGCGGCGGCGGCGGCTTCGTCGGCCACCGCACGGCTCTCCGGCTCGATCTCCGGCACCTCGTCGCGGACGCCGCGCGTGACGTCGCGTGCCCAGAGGAGGCCGCACACGAGAGCGATAACCGCCCCGATGGCGGCGACGATCCAGCTGAGGACCAGCCCGAGGAGCAGGCAGGCCACCCCGACGGCGAAGCCGATCGGCCAGAGGCTCGGCCCGGGGGCGTGGGGGTTGTCGGGGCTCGTGTCGCTCAACGCGGACCTGCGGGGGATTCAATCGCCTGACCGTCGCCTCTGTCAACGACCTGGCGACTGTCGCGACGCGGGGGATTCTGCACTTTGCGGAGGACGCGTGTTGCAATGGGGTCAGACCGGACGGTCAGCTGGGGGTCAGACCCCACGGGTCTGACCCCACTCTCCGAGCCCGTACTCGGCCCACCGACGTGTGACGAGATCCCGGATCTCGTCCGACATGACGATCTCCTCGGGCCAGGGACGCGCGTCCTCGGCTGGCAGCTTGTGGGTCGCGTCGATGCCGAGCTTGCCGCCGTAGAACTGCGTGCCCGGCGCGTGGTCGAGATGGTCGAGCGGGCCCTCGGTGATCAACACGTCTCGCTTCGGGTCGACGTTGGCGCAGACGCGGAAGAAGACCTCCTCGTAGTCGTGCACGTCGACGCCGGCGTCGACGACCACGACCGACTTCGAGAGCGAGAGCATCCCGAGCCCCCAGATCGCGTGCATGACCTTCTGCGCGTGGCCGGGGAACGCCTTGCGGATCGAGACGATCACGCAGTTGTGGAACGCGCCCGCGACCGGGAGGTCGTAGTCCACGATCTCGGGCAGCGTCATGCGCACCGCGGGCAGGAAGATCCGCTCCGTCGCCTTCCCGAGCCACGCGTCCTCTGCCGGAGGCTTGCCGACGACGATCGAGGGGTAGATCGCGTCGCGCCGCATGGTCATCGCCGAGATCCGGAAGACGGGGAACTCTTCCGCCGCCGTGTAGTAGCCCGTGTGGTCGCCGAACGGGCCCTCGATGCCGACGTCGTCGCGCGAGACGTGCCCCTCGAGGACGATCTCGGCGTTCGCTGGGACCTCGAGGTCGACCGTCTTGCAGCGGACGAGCTCGACCGGCTCGCCCCGCAGGAACCCGGCGAGCACGAGCTCGTCGATGTGATGTGGGAGCGGCGCGCTCGCGGAGTACGCCGTGACGGGATCGAGCCCGATGGCGACCGCGACCGGGATGCGCCCGTCCTCGGCGGCGAGGAGATCCGCGCGCCCGTCCTTGTGGATCTGCCAGTGCATGTACGTCGAGCGGCCGTCGATCACCTGCATCCGGTACATGCCGACGTTGCGGACACCCGAGCTCGGGTCCTTCGTGATGACTGCGGGGAGCGTGATGAACGGCGCGGGATCGCCGGGCCAGCAGCGTTGAATCGGGAGGGTGCCCAGGTCGATGTCGTCTCCTTGGACGACGACCTCCTGGCACGACGCCTTCGAGACCGTCTTCGGCATCGAGTCGGCGATCGACTTCAGCTTGCGGAGACCCCTGACCTTCTCGACGAGCCCTTGCGGCGGCTGCATCTCGAGGACGTCCTCGAGCTTGGCCGCGACGTCATCGAGCTTCTCCACCCCGAACGCCAGGCACATGCGCCGCTCGGTGCCGAACTGGTTGATCAGGAGTGGGTGCTTCGAGCCCTTCGGGCTCCCGAAGAGCAGCGCCGGTCCACCTGACTTGACCACGCGATCCGTGATCTCGGTGATCTCGAGATCCGGATCGACCTCGGCAGAGATGCGGCGAAGCTCGCCCTCGCGTTCGAGGAGCGCGATCCACTCGCGGAGGTCTCGAGGCGGCGACACCGCCGATCAGTCTATGGAGGCAAGCGCGTACTCGACTGCCTCGTCGACGCTGAATAAGCGACCGTCCGCCCAGGCTCGATCAGCGTCGTTGCCTCCGAGGGCCGCACGCGCGTCCTCTCGTGTGCGAACAGTCAGTTCGTGCTCCAGCGGTTCCGCCGGCAGCACCAGTTCCGAACGGAGTGCGTCAACGGCCGCGAGAATCCTGAGTGCGGTGCCGTAGGCCCCGCGATCCAGCGCAACGGCCGCGACGCCAATCAAAGCGTCGGCGAGCGTGAAGAAGTGACCGGATTCGAGGGCATACGCGATCGCGAAGCGGTATTCAGAACGTGCGGCGTCGGCATCACCCAGCCCCAGAAGAGCCAGCCCGAGATTGGCGTGATCGACCGCCGCGTCAGACGCAGCCGGCGCGAGCACGATCGACTCGCGGCACAGCTCAGCTGCCCGTTCGTATTCGCCGACACCGGACAACGCGTATCCCAGATTGCCCGTGATGTTCGAGAGTAGTCGCGCGTCGCCGATCCGACGCCCAAGATCGAGGGCTTCGTCGAGCAGAGAGACACTCGTCGCGAAGTCGCCCTCTCGCATGCTGATCGAGGCGAGCGACGACAGCGACCAGGCGATCTCACTCGGGTCGTTCTGTTCGCGCGCCCAGCCAAGCCACCGCTCGACACTGGGACGGGCTTCATCAGGCTTTCCTCTCCGCATCGCGATCTCGCCCAGGGCAAGCTCGACCCGCATCCGAACCTCTGATCCATCGTCCGGAATCCGCGCCAGGGCCTCTCGGAGCACGATCTCGCCTTCTGCCGCGTGATCCCGTGCGAGCCAGAACTTGCTCAAAGCACGGAGCATCCGAAGCTCGTCCGACAGATTCTCGGACCGCCGGAACCAGGCCAGTGCTTCGCGAATGTTCGGCAGCTCATCCTCGAGCTGACCGATGACGTCGCCTCTCGCCAGCTCTGACATCTCCTCGCGAGCTTCCTGGGCGGACACGAGATAGAGGTGTGCGTGGCGGCGATGGACGACCTCGGCATCGCCGATGCATCCGAGCTGATCCCCCGCGTACTCCCGGATCGTCTCGAGCATCCAGTAGCGGGAGTCCGAGAAGCGCACGAGGCTCTTCTCGACGAGCGACTGGAGGGTGTCGAGGTCAGCGTCAGCCACCTCTTCGGCTGCCTCGAGCGTGCAGCCGCCGGCGAAGACGCTGAGGCGGGCGAAGAGCTGCTGTTCCGCATGGGTCAGGAGGTCGTAGCTCCACTCAATCGTGGCTCTGAGCGTCTGCTGGCGCGGGTCGGCGTCGCGGCCGCCCTTGAGCAGGTCGAGGCGCTGGGACAGCCGAGCGAGGATCTGCGCCGGGGAGATCGCCTTCGCGCGGGCGGCAGCGAGCTCGACGGCCAAGGGCAGGTTGTCGAGGCGGGCACAGAGCTCGGCGATCTCCTCGCTCGGCTCTACCTGGGCTCGCTCACAGAAGAGGGAGACGGCCTCGGGCTCGGCGAGCGGGGGCACCGGGTACTCGACCTCTCCCTGCACGCGCAGGAGCTCACGGCTGGTGACGAGGAGCGTCAAGGTGGGGCAGCTCTGGAGGAGGGAAGAGAGCTCGGGCGCCGCCTCGACGACCTGCTCGAAGTTGTCGAGGAGGAGGCAGAGCTCGCGCTCGCCGATGTGCTCGGCGAGACCGTCCTTGGCGCCGAGGGTCTGGGAGACCGTCTCGGTGACGAGAGCGGGGTCGCGGAGGGCGGCGAGCCCGACCCAGAAGACGCCGGCTTTGTACTCGGGGACGAGCGAGGAAGCGGCCTCGAGCGCAAGCCGCGTCTTCCCCGAGCCGCCGGGGCCGGTCAGGGTGAGGAGGCGGGCACCTCCCTCGATCCTCGAGAGCACCTCTTCGAGCTCGCGCTCCCTGCCGACGAAAGAGCTCGCAGGGCGGGGGAGGTTCGTGTTCGAGATCGTCTTGAGCGGCGGGAACCCTCCGTCTCCGAGCTGGAAGATCGAGACCGGCCCCTCGATGTCCTTCAGGCGATGCTCCCCGAGATCGACGAGAGACAACGCTTGTGGCTCTGAGCCACTTGGCTCGATCAGCTCCGCAGTGGAGGAGGAGACGAGTATCTGGCCGCCGTGGCCGGCGGCGGCAACCCGGGCGGCGAAGTGGACGTCGCCTCCGACGTAGCCCTCCTCGGCGAGGAGGGGCGTCCCGGTGTGCACGCCGACGCGCACCTGGAGCCGGCCGGAGGCGAGCGCCTCCGTCAACTCGCCCGCGGCCTGAAGCGCGCCCGGTGCCGTCGGGAAGGCGAAGAAGAAGGCGTCCCCCTGCGTGTCCACCTCGACCCCGTCGTGTCGGCCGCAGGCCTCGCGGATTACGCGGCGGTGCTCGGCGAGCGCTTCCGCGTACCCCTCCGCTCCGAGCGACTGCAGAAACCGCGTCGAGCCCTCGACGTCGGTGAAGAGGAAGGTCACGGTGCCGGCGGGGAGGTCTGCGCGCACGGCGAGATCATCCGTCCCCGGGAGGCATGACTCAAACAGACCTTGATAGTCAGATCAATCTGACTAGACTGGTCATATGGTCACCGCATCGATCTCGGAGACGAAGGCCAAGCTCAGTGCGCTGCTCGATCGCGTCAAGACCGGCGAGGAGGTGACGATCACCGACCGGGGCAAACCGGTGGCTCGAATCGTGCCTCTCGCGCCGGCCGACGTGGACTGGGAGGAACGCCTCGACCGCCTCGAACGCGAGGGTGTCATCAGACGGCCGAAGGAGAAGCTCGACCTCGACTGGTTCCTCTCCCGACCCCTCCCGAAGTTCAAAGAGAGCGTTCTCGAGGCGTTGCTCGAGGAACGCCGGTCAGACAACCGGTGAGGTTCTGGGACAGCTCCGCCGTCGTGCCAACGCTGGTGTCTGAGCCACTGTCGGGCCAGATGCGGAGTCTGGCAGCCGAGGATCCGACCACGTCGGTCTGGTGGTCCACGATCGTGGAATGCGTCTCGGCAATCGCGAGCCGTGAGCGCTCGAGCCCATCCGAGGCCGACAGCGCAGCGGACGCCTTGTCGGCGCTGTCGAGAGTGTCGAGAAGCTGGATCGAAGTCCCCCCGACTGAACGGCTTCGGGACACCGCCCGACGACTGGTCAGAGTCCACGACCTCAGCGCAGCCGATGCGTTTCAACTCGCCGCCGCTCACGAAGCAAGCGACGGCCGACCGGAAACCATGCCGCTTGTCACGCTCGACGACCGGCTCGCTCTGGCCGCCCGCCGCGAGGGCTTTCCGGTTCTGCCCTAGCCGCTGTTGTGGCGCTTGCGGGTGCGCCAGTTGTACAGATCGCCGAGCACGATCCCCGCGACGAACACGAGTCCGACGACGAGCATCGAGAGCACGATGTCACGGCCTTCCTCAGCAGCGGTCTTGGCGAGAAGCTCGGCGAACGCGGCGACCATCGGGCGCGACTCTACCCGACGAGCCGGGCGTGTGCAGCGAGCGTGCCGTCGACCGCGTGGTCACCGGCGGCGGCGCGAGCGGCGGCATCGAGCGAGCTGGAATCCCCTCGCACTCGTAGCGCCTCGCGGGCAGCCTCGAGATGGCCCGTACCGAGAGACGCGGCGGTCGCAGCCCACGCCGCGCCGTCACCGTTCCGCCCGTCGGCCCGCGCCTGCGCGCAGAGCGAGATGAGCTCCGCGAGATCTGCGACGGCGGCAACATCGCCGGTCGCAGCGATTCGGACGAGCCCGTGCGCATACAGGTAGTCGCCGAGAAGGAGCGCGGTGTCCGCGTCCGCCGGCGCGAAAAGCCTCGACGTTCCGTAGTGGACGAGGTACCCCTCGTAGATCGTCTCGAGACCCAGCGCATGCGCGGCCGGGCCAAGGCGAGAGAACACCGGCTCGCGAAGCTGCTGCTCAGCCGGAAGGAGCGCGCCTTCCCAGAGCGAGCTCTCGGCCGCCGCTTCTGCTGCGATCGTCTCCCACACGCGTGGGACCTTAACCGCGCCTAGCCAGATCCGGTCACGGCTCTGGGCGGCTCTGCCTGTGGAGGTTCGAGCTCGACCTCGACCGGGACCTCGGGCGCGCCCTCGTCCCAGCGCTCGAGCCGCACGCGCGTCTGGAAAAACTCCCAGATGGCGCGCAGGCCGGCCATCGTCGGGAGGGCGACGAGGACGCCCGCGATCCCGTAGAGCTCCCCTCCCGCGAGCAGGCCGAAGATGACGAGCAGCGGGTGGAGGCGAAGGGCGCTCGCCATGACGTTCGGGACGACGATATGACCCTCCACCTGGTAGATGAAGAGGAAGAGTAAGGCGACCCAGATGACGCCGACGGGATCGACGAACAGGGCGTAGATGACCGGGGGCACCGCCGAGAGCCACGGGCCGATGTACGGGATCACCTCGATGAAGGCGGTCCAGAGCCCGAAGAGCAACGCGTAGTCGTCGGCGCCCTCGACGAGCCCGGTCTTGCCGAGGATCCACATCCCCACCCCGGCGCTCGTGCCGATGACCGTCGAGAGGATCGCCTGTCCCTTCAGATAGCCCCACAGGGCGCCCTCGATCTGCTGGGTCAGCGGCAGGCCGCCGTGCGGCGGGAAGCGCGAGTCGATCGACCGTTCCAGCCGCTGCATGTCGAGGAGCATGTAGATCGAGATAACGACGATCAGGATCAGCGAGAACAGGATCAGTACCGCGGAGAACGCAGCCCCCTGCGCGAACGAGATCGCGTCCTGCACGTAGCCCGAGATCTCCCCGGCGCTGAGCGAGTCGATCCAGTCGTTCACCTGCTCCCGGATCTGGATCTGCTCGAGACCGTGGTCGTCGAGCCAGACCTGGAGTCCGTCGATGTCCAGCTCGGCGGCCGTCTGTCCGGTGCTGGTATCGACGTTCGTGACGTAGTCGTCGATCCGCTCGGCCGCGTTTCGCGCCTGGTCGAACGCGACGGCCCCAAGGGCAATGAGCAGCGCGGTGACAGCTGCGACGAAGATCGTGTAGACGATCAGCACCGACAGCGCTCTGGGCACCTTGAGGCGCGTCAGGTCACGAACGAGCGGGTTGAGCGTGAAGGCGATCACGGCCGCGGTCAGGAAGAGGAAGAGAACGTGGCCGAGGGTCCGGGCGAGGAAGAACGCCAGAACCAGGAGCACGGGCAGGACGACGAGCTGGATCCACCGGGGGATCTGGATCGTCGGGCCGGAGCCGGCCATGCGCGGGATCGTACAGCGGGGCGCCACCGTCTTGGCACCCGGACGACCTTGCTACGGTCCCGGAGATGGCGACTCCGCGCTCACGTCACGCTGCGCGGCTTCGCGCTGACCGCCGGCGCGCCCAAGCGCGGGCTCGATGGTTCGCCCTCGCGGTCGTCGTGGGCGTCCTCGGCATCGTCACGCTCGCCCTGACGGCTTTCGACAACGAAAGCCGCTCCGCCGCGACTCCCGATGTGGCGCCGTTGCCGGTCACGTCCGCTCCGCCCGACCCGCATGTGCTCGCGACCGTCGGGAACCTGCGCGTGCAATCGCCGGTCGCGGAGGGAGGCGTGACCGCCATCGGATTCCACGGCAGCGGGGAGGGCGCGCTCGTCCTCCAGCCGGTTGGGCCGCAGGCCAACGAGGGGCTCCTCGCGCGACTCTGGCGGCGCATCACCGGCTCGTCCCGTCGCGGCCTCACCTGGTATCAGCTCGAGAGCGGCACCCTGCGCACCCTGGACGTCGGCGCCGTCGCCGGCACGGACGTCTACTCCCCGGTCGATGGCACCGTCGTGGCGATTCGCGATCAGGTCGTGTCGGGGCGGAAGATCGGCGCCGAGATCGAGCTTCGACCGATCTCCGCGCCGTCGCTCGTCGTCGCGCTTCAGAACGTTCGCGCAGATCCGGCGCTCACCGTCGGCGCCAACATCGCGGCCGGTTCCTCCAAGCTCGGAACGGTGGCCGACATTAGTCGCTTCGAATACCAGGCACTCTCCCGGTACGCCACGGACGGCGGCAACAACGTCTCGATCCAGGTCTACCCCTCGGCGACGCTCGGCGTGCCGTAACCTCCCCGCCCTGCGCATCCTCTTCATCGCGGACGTGGTTGGCGCCCCCGGGCGAGGGGCTCTCGATGCGCGTCTCGAGTCGCTACGAGCCGAGCTCGCCGTCGACGCCTGCGTCGTGAACGGCGAGAACGCGGCCGACGGGATCGGGATCACGCCCCGGCTCGCCGACCAGTTGCTCGCGATGGGAGCCGACGCCATCACGCTCGGCAATCATGCATTCCGTCGCTTGGAGATCGCGGCGTATCTCGATAGCTCGGATCGGGTGATACGTCCGGCGAACACGTCGACGAGCACTCCGGGCAGGGGGCTCGCGATCGTCCCGACCGCGAACGGCGCGCGCCTGGCCGTCATCAACGTGCTCGGGTCCCTCTTCCTCCACCCCGCCACCTCGATGTTCGAGCTCATCGACGACCTCGTCGAGGAGGCCCGCCGTGAGACGCCGCTCGTCCTCGTCGACGTCCACGCCGAGGCGACGAGCGAGAAGGTGGCGCTCGCGCGCTGGCTCGACGGTCGGGTCACCGCCGTCGTCGGCACGCACACGCATGTCCAGACCTCCGACGCATGCCTCCTCCCGCGCGGCACGGCGTTCATCACCGACGCGGGCATGACGGGACCGCACGACTCGGTGATCGGAGTGGAGTCGGAGCTGGCGATCCGCCGGATGCGCACCGGGCTGCCGGTGCGCTTCGAGACAGCTCAGGGTGGCGTGCGCATCGAGGGCGCGCTCATCGAGTGCGACTCGAAGACCGGCAGGGCGTCTTCGATCGAGGCCGTTCGCGTTCCCTTCCCCTGATCCTCTGGCTTCTCAGGCAGGAGAAGCCAGAGGAGGACGAAGGGGAACAGCCAGGGGAGGTAGAGGTAGAACCAGTGGGTGAGTGCGAGCTGGAAGGCGACGAGTAAGGCCGCCGTGAGCGCCGCCAGCTCCACCGGCCCCTTCCTGCGCGGGAAGACCGCGACCAGCAGGGCCAGCACGACGGCGAGCGCCGCCAGCAGCGGCTGGACGAAGCCGAGATCCGGGATGCCCTGCGCGTGGTACTGGCCCCAACCCCAGAGCGAGAACGGGGAGTCCCGGCCGAGCTGGAATCCGAGCGCGCGGTCCCAGAAGGTCCGAGCGGCATCCCAGAGGCTCGGCTCGAGCAACAGGATCGCGAACGCGAGTGCCGTCGTCACGGCGAACGCGGCTGCGAAGCGCGGGAGCCGGCGGGCCTCGAGACTCGGGTAGGTCGCCCAGAGCGGGACGACGAGGAGAGCTCCGAACTTCGTCCAACCCGCGAGAGCCACCGCAGAGCCGCGAGCCCACGCAGACGAAGCGAGCCAGAAACCGAGGACCAGGAAGGCCGGCATGATCGCGTCGTTCGTGTTCGCGTTCAGCGCATACGCAGTGAACGGATACGCGGTCCATGCGAACGCGAGCAACACCGCGAGGCGGGGCCCGCCGAAGCGGATCCCCACGAGCACGAGCCCCAGGATCGCCAGGAGATCGAACGCGATCGAGGTCGCGTGCGCCGACGGCAGAGAGTCCCACTTCCCGCTCCAGCCGAAGACCAGTGTGGAGGGCACGTAAGCCACGTAGGTGACGGGTCCGTAGGTGTCGCCGCGTTCGATGGCCGACTCGCAGCGGCCGTTCCGCTGGACGCGGTCGCGGATCTGCCCGTCCGTGTCCTTGGGACCACACGGCTCGAGGTCCCCGCGCTGCGGCATGTTCCCGTACGGCGCCTGACCGTCGAGGATCCGGCTCGCCCCGGCGACGCCAGCCAGCCCGACGTCGATGACCCCCCGCGGTGTCTCGACGTTGAGGCCAATCCGGAAGCCGAGCAGGAAGACGGCAGCGGCCGCGAGGGCCCATGTGGGCCACACCGAGCGAAGCGGGAACTCCCGGCCCCGCATACCGATCCAGAGGCCGCGAACGAGGAGGTAGGCGAGCGCCGGGTAGACGAGAGGAACGCTCCGGAAGACCTCGCCCCGGTTGAAGAACGCGAGCGAGACCGAGAACGCGAGCAGCACGACGAGATCGAGGTTGCGGACGGAGAACGGCCGCCGAAGATCGGCGAGCCCGACGAGGAAGACGAGGCAGAACGCGAGCCAGACATACGGCTTCAAGAGCGTCTTGCCGCCGAAGGCCCCGGCCCGGCCGCGCGCCATCTTCCACGCGACCTGCGGCCCCGTCCACGCCTCCGAGACCCGCCCCGTCGTGTCCTCCACGACGGCCTGGACGACCTGCCCTGCCTCGCCGGACCAGGCCTTCACCGCCCAGGTTCGCGTCTCGGGGCGGTACGTCGCCGACGTCGTGGGGCCGGGTGGATAGCGCCGAAGCCAGGCTGCGACCTTCGGGTGCGCGAGAGCGGCGCGAATTGCATCGTCGTCCTCGAGACGCGCGGGCTCGCCGGGCAGCACCGACGCGACCGAAGCAAGCGAAGGCTCGGTCGAGGTCGGAGTCGCCGGGCTCGCCGGCGGCGCGAGGACGAGGGCGGTAGCCGCGAGAGCGCCGAGGGTGGTTAGCGTCGTGGTCCGAACGACCAGAGCTTATTGCCGACGAAGTTCACCGGCGTGACGAGCACGATCGCGATCGCCTGCGCCACGACCTCCGCCAGGCCCGCGCGGACGAGCAGGTGGAGGACGATCAGGTTCGCTCCGAGCGCGAGCGTCGAGACGACGAGGAACCGGGCTCCCTGGTACGCGACACCACCGCGCTGGTCGCGGAAGGTCCAGAGTCGATTCCACGTGTAGTTGTTGGCCACGGCCACGAGGAAGGAGCACATCGCGGCCGGGATGTAGTGGACGTCGAGCACGAGGACAAGGAAGGAGAAGACCCAGAGATTGACCGCATAACCGGTCGCGCCGACCAGACAGAACTTGACGAGCTGCTCCCAGTTCCCCCGGCGGCGCAGCGCAGCGCCCACGCGAGCGCGAGAGAGCCCGGCTACGGCTTCCGCAGGCGAGGAGTCCACAGACACCGCAGGGTAGTCGGAGCCCCGGTCGCGGCTACCCCCCAACGGGTCAGCCATGCGCGAAGCCCTCCTCGCCGAGCAGCGGGACGAAGCGGCACGGGACGGACTCCTTCTCCACGGGCCCGTCCGGCGTCCGCACGACGAGGACGAGCTCCTGTCCCCAGCGGGAGCCGCGCGGGACGACGAGGCGGCCTCCGTCGACGAGCTGCGCGTAGAGCGCCGGCGGAACCGTCGGAGCGGCCGCCGCGACTGCGATCGCATCGAACGGCGCCCGATCCGAGATGCCGAGTGATCCGTCTCCGACCCGCACCTCGACCCGGTCGTAGCCGGCGGCGGCGAGCGCGGCGCGGGCGGTCTCGGCGAGCTCCGGGACGCGCTCTATCGTCACGACGTCGGTCGCCAGCTCCGCGAGCACGGCAGCCTGATACCCGGAGCCTGTGCCGACGTCGAGGACACGCTCGTGCCCAGCGAGGCCGAGCAGGACGCAGATCGTCCCGACGATGAACGGTTGCGAGATCGTCTGCCCATGGCCGATGGGAAGGGCGCCGTCCTCGTAGGAATAGTCGCGGAGGCTTTCAGGGACGAAGAGCTCACGCGGCACCGTGCCCATGGCAGAGAGGACTCGCTCGTCGGTGATCCCACGGCGCCGGAGCTGCTGCTCGACCATCAGCGCACGCGCCTCGGCGGCGGCGGCGAGCAAGCTCACTTGGCCAGGGTTCGAAGCCCGGCGAACCGGGCCGCCTGGCGGCCGCGCATGCGTGCAGCCAAGACCGGGATCGTGACAGCCTCGACGTATCCTGCTACGGGAATCAAGGCCGCGAAGCAGATCAACGCGCCGATGATGCCGAGGAACGCGGCGACCCCGAGACGTGTCCCACCACGACGAAGCGCACCGTGGACGACAGCGGCCGCGGAAAGCGCGCCGAGAAAGCCCCCGATACCGCCTGCGATCACCTCGGCCGCATCGCCGATCGCAACACCGATCCCAGCACCGATGACGGCTCCGGCGATCGCCGCCGCGCCCACCCCGAGCACACTCGAACCGAAAATCCCGGTGACCATGACCCCGACGCCGAGGCCGATGCCTAGGCAGAGGCCGATCGTGTACCAGCTACCCACGACCAGCAGTGTAGAGCGGCGCACGCAGGGGTCAGACCCTACGGGTCCGACCCCTGCTGGCTCTCGAGGCGCGAGATCACCGCCAGGCCGAATTCCGCTGCTCGCGCGCCGTCGACGACGCGATGGTCGAAGCTGATGGCGATCGACCCGGTTCTCCGTACGACGATCTCACCCTCGCGGACGACCGCGCGCGGGGCGATGCGCCCGATGCTGAGGATCGCAACCTCGGGATGGTTGACGATCGGCGTCTGGAAGAGGCCTGCCAGCCTGCCGGCGCTCGTGACGGTGAACGTCGAGTCGCGGACCTCGCCGGGCTCGAGCGTCCCTTCGCGCGCGCCGTCGGCTAGGCGGCCGAGCTCGCCGTGTATCTCGTCGACCGTCTTGGACGCTACCCCGCGGACCACCGGGACGAGGAGGCCGTGATCGGTCTGAACCGCGACCCCGATGTCGTAGCGGTCGAGGTAGACGATCTCGTCTCCCTCGAGCCGCGCGTTCAGCTCCGGAAATTCGGCGAGCGAGTCCGCACACGCCTTCACGACGGTCGCGACGAGCTGCTCCATCGCGACGCCCTCGAAGTCGCACTCCTCGACCCAGGTCACCGCCGGGATCTCGCGATGTGCCCGCGACATGTGCTCGGCCACGAGCCGGCGAACGCCGCGGAGCTTCTCGCGGCGGCCCCTACCTCCACTGCGATCCCCGGATGCTGCTGCTCGGACATCCGCCTCGGTCAGCCTCCTCCCGGGCCCGGTTCCCGTTACGGACGCGAGCTCGACGCCGAGCTCTTGCGCGACCTTCCTCACGAGGGGCGTGGCCGAGACACGGCCGGGCTCCGGTGTGGGCGACGGGACGGTCGTCGCCGGCGCAACGACCGGCTGTGGGGTATCGACGACCTCCTCACCCGGCTCCCCGATGACGACCAGCGCGGTGCCGACGGGAGCCAGCTCGCCCTCGGCGACGAGGATCCGCAGGACGGTGCCCTCGTAGGGCGACGGAATCTCGACGGTCGCCTTGTCGGTCTGGATCTCGACGAGCGGGTCGTCCTCGTGCACGTGTTGTCCTTCGGCGACGAGCCAGCGGGCCACTTCGCCCTCCGTCAGACCCTCGCCGAGGTCCGGGAGCTTGAACGCGTTCGCCACTAGCCGCGATTCTCGTTCATCGGCAGGCGGCGAAGGCGCCAGCGCCTACCGAGGACGACGAGCATGGCGAACGCCGACAGCGAGATGAGGAGCGGTGGAGCGAGGAAGCCGATCGCCGAGACGTAGTGCACGGAGGTGCAGTCGGTGTCGCAGTCGACGAACCCGTCCGCGTCGTGGTACCCCGACACGATCGCCGCGAAGTCGAGCACCCAGACGCCGCACGCGAGCACGAACAGAACGACCGCAGCCACGCCGAGACGTCCTCGCATCCAGGCGGCTGCGAGCGCGCCGCAGGTGAGCGCGAAGAGCCCGACGAGCCCGATCTGTACCGACCACGTCGACATGGATCAGGCGGCGAGCACCCGGCGCACGGCGTCGACGACGCGTGCCTCGGACGGCATGTAGGAGTCCTCGATCTGCCAGTAGGGATACGGCACGTCGTAGCCCGTGACCCGCACGACTGGGCCCCGGAGATCGAAGATCGCCTTTTCCGCGAGCACGGCCGCCACCTCGGCGGCGAAGCCGCAGACGCGCGGCGCCTCCTGCACGACCACGGCCCGCCCGGTCTTAGCGACCGAGGAAAGGAGTGCGTCCTCGTCGAGAGGCTTCAATGTCCGCAGGTCGAGCACCTCGCAGGACACCTCGCCGTTCAACGCCTCGGCTGCACGCTCGGCGAGAGGGACCATCGCTCCGTACGCCACGATCGTGACGTCCAACCCCTCGCGGGCGAGACGCGCCTTCCCGAGGGGCACGACGTGCTCGCCCTCGGGCACGTCGCCGCGGGCGATTCGGTAGATCAGCTTCGGCTCGAGGAGAACGACGGGATCCGGGTCACGGATCGCGGCTGCGAGGAGCCCCTTCGCGTCGGCGGGGGTGGAGGGGACTGCCACCTTCACCCCGGGCGTGTGCACGTAGTACGTCTCCGGCGAGTCGGCGTGGAGCTCCGGCGTCCTCACGCCGCCGCCGTACGGCATCCGGATGACGAGCGGGAACGACATCTTCCCGCGCGTCCGCCAGCGATAGCGGCCCACGTGGTTGATCAACTGATCGAGCCCGGGGTAGCTGAACGCGTCGTACTGCATCTCGCACACCGGCCGCCAGCCCGCCATGCAGAGCCCGACCGCTGTCCCGAGGATGCCCGCCTCGGCGAGGGGCGTGTCGACGCAGCGATCCGCGCCGAATCGCTCCTGCAGTCCCGCCGTCGCGCGGAAGACGCCGCCGAGCTTGCCGACGTCCTCTCCCAGGACGAGGATCGCGGGATCGCGCTCCATCTCGACATGGAGCGCGTCGTTCACCGCCTCGACGAGAAAGCGCTCAGCCATGGCCCTCTCCCGTAGGGGCGAGATATATCTCGCCCCTACGCTTCACCGAGGATCCTTCTCAGCTCCGCCAGGTCGCCCGCGAGCGACGCAGGCGGATCGGCGTACGCATGCTCGAAGACGAGGGACGGATCGGCCGGCGGCTCCGCTTCGGCCTCGGCGATCCCGTTTCGCATCGTCTCGAGAGCTTCCTGCTTGATCTCCTCCGCTCGGGAGCTCGTCAAGACTCCCGAGCGGATCAAGTAGCGCTCGTACCGACCGACGCACTCGTTCTCGCGCTCCTCCTCAACCCTCTCCTTGTCGATGTAGATCGAAGGGTCGTCTGCGGTCGCATGCGGGGCCGCGCGATAGGTGACGGCCTCGATGAGCGTGGGGCCCTCGCCTGCGCGTGCGCGCTCGACTGCTTCCCTCGTCGCCTCGTATACCGCGAGCACGTCGCCGCCGTCGACCCGAACGCCGGGCATCCCGTAGCCGATCGCCTTGTCGGCGAGGGTGGGCGCCGCCGTCTGCGCGCTCAGAGGCGTCGAGATCGCCCACTGGTTGTTGTTGCAGAAGAGGATCACGGGAGCCTTAGTGACCCCCGCGAACGTCGCACCTTCGTGAAACACCCCCGCCGAGGTCGCGCCGTCACCGAAGTACGCGATGGCCACGCGATCCTCGCCCTTCAGCCGGGAGCCCCAGGCGAAGCCCACCGCGTGCGGGACGTGCGTCGCGACCGGCACGCAGATGGACGCCACTCCGTAGTCCTCGGGGTTCCACCAGCCCGCCGGATGCCCGCGCCACCAGGAGAGAACGGTCGAGGCGGGCATCCCCCGTAGAAGCCCGATCGCAGACTCGCGGTAGCTCGGGAAGATCCAGTCGCGCTCCTCGAGCGCGAACGCCGACCCGGCCTGCATCGCCTCGTGGTTCCAGAAGATCGCATACGTCCCGATCCGGCCCTGGCGGTGGTAGATCACCGAGCGCTCGTCGTAGGTCCGGAGGAGAACGAGGTTGCGGTAGAGCGCGAGCAGGTGTTCCTCGCCGAGGCCCTCGACCTCACCGTCCGGATGCGCCCCGCCGTCGCCGATGACGCGGCGCAAGCCTCCTTCCGCGGGCAGCACCCGGCTCATCGGGGCGGATTGTAGGCACCGGGCATGGCCGGTCCCTACACGAGAACCGTGACCGCGTCTCGCTCTGCCTCGTAGACCGCCTCGGAGACGTCCCCGGCGTCTTCGCCGTCGACCTGCAGCGGCAGGGGGTGGTCGCAGCGGGCGACGAGACGATCGAGGTCGCGTGCGTAGAGCGCCCGGCCGTCCCGGAACCCACGGCCACCGAGCGCGTGGAGGAAGATCCGCGGAAGATCGCGTGCGCGCAGGCTCACCGGCGCGAAGACGGCGAGCCCCTCGTCGAAGCCGGCGCCGGGGACGAGGTCGAGCGCGAGTGCGCCCGCGTACGTGTACGGCGAGCAGTTCGCCACGAGCGCAAACGCGGCGCGCCCGAGTCCCTCCAACTCGAGCTGGGGCTCGAAGCGGACATGGCTCTCGGCCAGCGTGCCGAGCGCCACCCGCATGAACGCCACATCTCCGGGACGCCGCCCGTCCGGCCTTCGGCCGAGCTCGTCCACGCGCCGGACGAGCTCCGCGTCGAGCCCGATGCCGGCGTTGAAGCCGAACCGCCGCCCGTTCACCCGACCCAGCCCGATCCGGCGCGTGCGCCCTTCCGCAACGCGGAGTGCGGCCTGGACCGGGTTTCGCGGCAACCCGAGCGCCCGAGGCAGCACGCTCGTTCCGCCGCCCGGGAGGAAGCCGAGCGGCACGTCGACGCGCATGCCGTTCAACACCTCGTTGAAGGTGCCGTCGCCTCCGAACACGTAGATCGCCTCGACCGCGCCGGCGTCCCGCGCGATCGCGGTGGCTTCACCGGGCGCCGTCGTCAGCCGGGTCTCCACGCCCGACGGGAGCGCGGCCTGCACGGCGGCGAGCCGGTGCTCGTCCACCCCGGTGGCGAACGGATTGACGATCAGAAGCGTCGTCATAGGCGCATCATGGAGGTGAGATGACACATCCGACGCGGTTCTGGCACCGCCTCGCGGACGGACGTGTGCAGTGCGACGTCTGTCCGCGTGAGTGCAGGCTGCGCGAGGGACAGCGCGGCTTCTGCTTCGTCCGCGCCTGTGAGGGCGGCGAGGTCGTCCTCACGACGTACGGCCGCTCGAGCGGGTTCTGCGTCGACCCGATCGAGAAGAAGCCGCTGAACCACTTCCTGCCCGGGACGCCGGTGCTCTCGTTCGGGACGGCGGGCTGCAACCTCGGCTGCAAGTTCTGCCAGAACTGGGACATCTCGAAGTCGCGCGAGATCGACACGATCGCGGACAGCGCGTCGCCGGAGACGCTCGCCGACGCTGCGCTCCGGCTCGGATGCCGGAGCATCGCGTTCACCTACAACGACCCCGTGATCTTCCTCGAGTACGCGGTCGACGTCGCCGACGCCTGTCGCGAGCGCGGCGTGAAGGCGGTCGCCGTCACAGCGGGTTACATCAGCCCGGGCGCGCGCGAGGAGCTCTTCACGCACATGGATGCCGCGAACGTCGACCTGAAGTCCTTCACCGACGACTTCTACGCGAAGACCTGCGCGGGCCACCTGCAGCCCGTGCTCGACACGCTCGAGTACCTCGTCCACGAGACGGGCGTATGGCTCGAGGTCACGACGCTGCTCATACCCGGGCTCAACGACTCGGACGAGGAGATCGACGCGGAGACGCGCTGGCTCGCCGATCGGTTGGGCGTCGACGTCCCCCTCCACTTCAGCGCCTTCCACCCGGACTGGAAGATGCTCGACCGGCCGCCCACGCCGCCTGCCACGCTCACGCGGGCGCGGGGGATCGCGCTCGGGAACGGGCTTCGCCACGTGTACACGGGCAACGTCCACGACCGGGCCGGCCAGAGCACCTACTGCCACGCTTGCGGAGCGCTGCTCATCGAGCGCGACTGGTACGAGCTCGGCGCCTGGAATCTCGCCGACGGCCGCTGCGGCTCGTGCGGCGAGCCGTGCGTCGGCGTGTTCGAGGAGCGCCCGGGAACATGGGGCGGGAAACGGCTCCCCGTCCGCATGGCCGCGTGAGCCGGGACTGCCGAGCGACGTCAAGTCCGCGGGCGTATCTACTCGCTCACCGAGGGGTCGCGTAGCCGCGGATGCCGTCGACGAGGATCGCCGTGAAGCGGTCGGCAAGCTCGTCGGTGTCGCGGCTCGGCGTCAGCCACGTGTACGCCCAGTTCGCAGCGGAGAGCGCCAGGAGAGCTGTGGCTCCGGCGTCGAGATCGGAACGCAGCTCCCCCGCCTCGACGCCCTCGCGGAAGAGGGCACGGAAGCGCTCCTCGTAGCGCCGGCGCTCGGCCAGGATCTCATCACGGTACTCGCCCTCGAGATACCGCCACTCGCGCGTGAAGACCGTCGCGACGTCGAGCTGATCCGCGACGACGCCCAGATGACCGCGCAAGGCGAACCGGATGCGCTCGACCGCGGGCGCATCCTCAGGGACGGCGTCGAGCGCGGCGTGGAACGCCCGCGCGCCCTCTCGCATCGTCTCGAAGAGGAGCTGCTGCTTCGACCCCGTCAGCGAGTACAGCGACCCCTTCTGGACGCCGAGGGCATCGGCGAGGTCGCCCATCGACGTCCCGTGGAAGCCGCGCTCGGCGAAGAGTCGCGCTGCCTCGCGGGTGAGATCGTCCTTCCTCGTGGCCATATACTCGATGCTAACGACCGTTCGGTAGGGAGGCCAAATCATGGAGGCGCGGACCCAGGAGTTCCTCGAGTACGTCCAGTCGGGCGGACAGGTCGAGACGGGCGACTGGATGCCCGACGAGTACCGCGCGAGGCTCATCAAGTTCATCGAGATGCACGGGAACTCGGAGCTGATGGGCGTGCTCCCCGAGCGCGACTGGATCCTCCGCGCGCCGACGCTGCAGAGGAAGCTCGCGCTGACCGCGAAGATCCAGGACGAGGTGGGCCACGCGCAGCTGATCTACCGCGTCGTGGAGGATCTCGGCAAGCCGCGGAGCGCGTCCCTCGACGACCTCGTCTCCGGCAAGGCGAAGTTCCACAACGTCTTCCACTACCCGACCCGTACGTGGGGCGACGTCGGAGTCATCGCCTGGCTCGTCGATGCCGCCGCGATCGTCTCGCAGAAGGCGCTCCTCAAGTGCTCGTACGCGCCGTACGCGCGGATCATGAAGAAGATCTGCTGGGAAGAGTCGTTCCACATCCTGCACGGGCGCGACGTGATCCTCGCGATGGTGACGGGGACGGAGGAGCAGTTCGGGCTGGTGCAGGAAGCGCTCGACCGCTGGTGGGAGCCGCTCATGCACTTCCACGGGAACCCGATTCCCGCAGACGAGGACCCGATGTACGTCTGGCGCATCAAGAGCCAGGGGAACGAGGACGCACGCCAACAGTTCCTCGAGGGCTACGTCCCGCAGATCCGGGAGCTCGGGCTCGAAATCCCGGATCCGGCGCTTCGCAAGGACGAGGAGTCGGGACGGTGGCTGTACACCGAGCCGGACTGGGAGAGGCTGCGCGCGGTCGTCACCGGCCACGGGCCCGCGTCGGAGGAGCGACTCACCTTTCGGCGGCTCTCGCGTCAAGACGTGGCCTGGGTCGAGCGGGTGGTGCTCGCGGAGGCTGCGTGATGCGGGGTCTGGCTAAAGCCAGACCCCGGCGAGCCTCAACCTGGGGTCTGACTTCAGTCAGACCCCACTGCCCCAGGGAGAACCGGTGATCTACGAGGTCTTCAGGCAGGAGAGGAAGGGTCAGCCGTTCCAGCACGCCGGGTCGGTCGTGGCTCCGAACGAGCAGTTCGCCGAGATCTACGCGCGGGAGCAATACGGCCGCAGACAGGAGTCCATCGCGCTCTGGCTCGTCGCCCGCGATGCGGTCAACGAGATCGTCGAGTTCCCCGACGAGTTCGATCTCAAGTACCGACGCGTCGACGGTTACTCGATCAAGACCCGGCTGCGTGAGGCGCGTGAGCGTGCAGGCACTCTCGTCTCCGACGAGAGTGCTTAGAACCATGAGCAGCCGTACCGATCTGCTCCTCTCGATCGCCGACGACGAGCTCATCCTCGGCTGGCGGAACTCGGAATGGACGGGGATCGCGCCCTTCCTCGAGGAGGACGTCGCCTTCTCGTCGATCGCGCAGAACGAGATCGGCCACGCGCGGGCTCTCTACGAGCTCGCCGCCGCGGAGCTCGGCACAACGGCAGACGAGCTCGCCTTCGACCGCTCACCCGAGGAGTACCGCTGCGCGCCGCTCGTCGAGCTCCGGCGTCTCGAGTGGGCTCGGACGATCGCCCGCCACTGGCTCTATGAGACCGCCGACGAGATCCGACTTGCGTCGCTGAAGGCCTCCGACGATCCCGAGATCGCCGGCATCGCCGCGAAGATGGACCGCGAGGAGGCCTACCATCGTATGCACGCGGAGATGTGGATCGACCGCCTGCTCGGGTCCGGGGACGGCCGCTCGCGTCTGAACGAGGCGGTCGACGAGCTCTGGCCGTACGCGCTCGGCGTCCTCGACGAGGAGCTCCAGCCCGAGCTTCGAACACGAGCCGAGGAGCGGCTCGGCAGGGCACTCCCTGATGTGGACCCTATTCCCCGCGGCGCCCACGAGGCCGAGCTGGCTGAGCTCTGGCAGGAAATGACGATGGTGCGCCGCTCGGCCCCGGCGGGAGCACGGTGGTGAGCGACGAGGGCCAAGTGGCTCTGAGCCACAAAGTGTCTTCCGAAGCCGTCTGGAACGCGTTGGCGGAGATCCCCGACCCCGAGATCCCGGACATCTCCCTCATCGACCTCGGAGTCATCAAGAGCGTCACTGTCGACGGGCCGCGGGTCCGTGTCGAGTTCACGCCGACGTTCATGGGCTGTCCGGCGCTCGAGCGGATGCAGACCGAGATGGCTGCTGCGATCGAGCGGGTCGGCGGGGAGGCCGAGATCGACGTCGTCCTCGACGACTCCTGGTCGACCGATCGCATCACGCCCGAGGGACGGGAGAAGCTCCGGCAAGCCGGCTTCGCGCCTCCTGCGCCTCGCCCTGCCGGGAAGCTCGACCTCGTGCAGCTGCAGCGCGGCTTCCGCTGCCCGTACTGCGGCTCAACGGACACGCGGCTCGACAACATCTTCGGGCCAACCCCCTGCAGGTCGATCCGCTACTGCACCGCCTGTCGGCAGCCGTTCGAGCAGTTCAAGACGATCTGACGTAACGCGTCAGCGCGGCTTGTACGCCTTCACGGTCGCGCCCTGCGCTCCGTACTTCAGCGCCTTCCGGCGTGTGTCCTCGAACTTCGAGCGCATGTAGGTGTTCACGAGGTTGCCGTGCTCGATCCGCTCGAAGCCGTGGCGTTCCAATGTCGCTGCGTACTCTGCGTCCAGCAGAGCCCCGGCGATTCAGCCAGTCCACAGGTCGATCTTGCGTCGTCCTTCCTCCGAGACCGGCTGCTGGATCGTCACGTCGGCGATCTGGGTTCGCCCGCCAGGCACGAGTACTCGGTAGATCTCGCCGAAGACGGCGTCCTTGTCCGGGATCAGGTCGATCACGCTGTTCGAGAGGACGACGTCGAAGCTCGAGTCGTCGAACGGCAAGGCTTCGGCCTCTGCTTGGACGAAGGTGACGTTGTTCAGGCCGAGCTCCGCGGCGCCCCTGCGAGCCTTCTCGATCATCTCCGGCGTCATGTCGATTCCGGTCACGGACCCCTCGGGCCCAACCTGGAGCGCGGCGATGAGCGAGTCCATGCCGGCGCCGGAGCCCACATCGAGCACGCGCTGTCCCGGCTCGAGGCGCCCGAGCGACCACGGGTTCGCCACGCCCGCGAACGACTCTGCGACGAAGTCCGGCACGCGCGACAGCTCCCCCGGGTACCCGAGGTCCTCGGCCCAGGCACGGCCGGTCGGAAAGATGAAGTCCTTCTCCGGCTCCTGCGAGACGGACGCATATGTCTTCTTGATCTCGGACTTGAGGAGCTCGATGTCGATTCCAACGTCGATTGACATTCCTTTCCTTTCTCGAGCCTCGGGGAGGACGAGAGTCCTCCCCGAGTAGTCCCCGAAAGCTAGCTGACGACCTCGATAGTCGTGGTGACGGGCACCGGATTTGCGAGCACATCCTTGACAGGCGAGGTCTCCTGGACGTAGGTGCAGAGCTCCTTGAGCTCCTCCTCCGTGGCTCCCGGCGCCTTGACGATCGCCTTCGCCCGGATCTCGTGGAAGCCGGGGCGAACCTCGCCGCTGATCCCGAGGAAGTTCCGGAGGTCGATGTCGCCTTCGATCTCGTACGACATCTCCTCGATCTCGATCCCGCGCGCGGCGGCGTTCGCGACGTAGCCGACCGAGTAGCAGAAGCCGAGCGCGGCCAGCAGGAGCTCCACCGCGTTCGGGCCCTTGTTCTGGCCGAGCAATACGGGCGGCTCGTCACCGACCAGCTTGAAGGGCTGCTCGCGCGTCTCGTCCTCGGTCCCCGCATGGAGGAAGGAACCGATCTCCGCCGTCGCATTCGTTCCCTCCTGCCAACTCGTACGTGCGCGGAAGGTGAAGCTCGCCAGCTCCGGCTTCTCCTTGATCGCCTCGATCGTCTCGAGGAGCGCACCGACGTCGATTCCGTTGCGGACGGTCACAGTCGCCAACTCGGCCTCCTTGGTCGTGGTTCAGGTCAATGGTTAGGAAGACGACCGCGGCGCCGATCTCATTGCAGATGCAATAACGTTGTCGCCGGTGACGTCTCTTCGAGGTAGTGGAGTCGTGCGAGACGGCGCATCCCCCGACAGCGACAGGGCATCGGTCGACCGATTCCGGGCGCTTGCCGAGCGCGAGATGGCCCGTCTGCATGCGCTGGCCCGCGGCCTCGTCGGCGGCGACGCCGAAGACGTCGTTCAGGAGTGCCTGCTTCGCGCCTACCGGAGCTTCTCGCAGCTCGAGAGCCAGGAGGCCGGTCGTGAGTGGCTCACGAGCATCCTCCTCAACTGTTGCCGCGACCACTGGCGCGCGCGCGGACGCCGTGTCGAGGAGGTCGAGCTCGACGAGGTTGACGAGTTCTCTCTGTTTCGCAAGATCGCCGACGAGGACCCGTTCCCGTACTCCGACTCGGTTCATCTCGACTTCCTGCACCAGTTCGGAAGCGAGGACGTCCGGGCTGTGCTCGCCTCTCTCCCCGAGCTCTACCGCGTTCCGCTCGTTCTCGTGCACATGGCCGGGTACCACGTGAAAGAGGTCGCCTTCATGCTCGAGGTGCCGCTCGGGACGATGCTCGCCCGCCTCCATCGCGGCCGGAAGCGGTTCGAGCGCCAGCTCTGGGGCTACGCGGAGGAGAACGGGCTTCTGAAGGAGGGTGCGCGACGGTGATTACCTGCTCCGAGGCCGTCAAGCAGCTCTGGGACTACCTGGACGGGGTCGTGGAGGAGTCGCAGCGCGAGCTCGTCGAGGAGCACCTAGGCTTCTGCCGACGCTGCTGCGGCGAGCTCGAGTTCGCCGAGGAGCTCCGTGGGTTCCTGGCTTCGCACGCAGATGACGATCTCCCGTCGGAAGTGCGTGCCCGGCTGACCGCCACGCTCGACGGGCTGGACCGGGCGTGAGCCGAGACCTGCTGCATCAGGACGAGATCCGCGCGCTCGTCCGCGAGGCGTACCGGTCGGTCGACGGTGAAAGTCGCGCGGTCGCAGAGAAGCTCTACTCGCGAGAAGAGCTCGACGGCGTCCCCGCAATCGCGCTCGAGCATGCCCTCGGTGTCGGCAACCACCTCCGTTACGCCCGCATCAACCTGGGTGACACCGTGCTCGATCTCGGATGCGGATCCGGCATCGAGTCGATCCTTGCCAGCCGTAGAACCGGTCCCTCCGGTCGTGTGATCGCTCTCGACTTCCTGCCCGAGATGCTCGAGAGAACCGCACAAGCCGCGCGAGAGGCAGGCTTAGATAACATCGAGACGCTCGACGGCGAGATGGAAGCGATCCCGCTGCCCGACGACAGTGTCGACTGCCTCATCTCGAACGGCGTGGTGAACCTCTCGCCCCGGAAGGCCCGTGTGCTCGCGGAATGCGCCCGCGTCCTGCGCCGCGACGGCGAGCTCTGCGTGGCCGACCTCACGGTGGAGGACGAGGAGCTTCCTCCCGAAGTGCTGACCCACCCTGCCGCCTGGGCAGGCTGAGTGTCCGGAGCCCTGACGGAGCGTGACTTCGTCCAGAAGCTCGAGCGGGCCGGCTTCGTGGAGATCGAGGTACTCGAGCGTACGCCGATGGGGATCGACGACTGCGCTCTCTACCCGCTCTTCACGGAGGAGCTGCTCGCGATCATGCGCGACCTCATCCCACGAGATCGGCTCAACAGGATCGCCGTGTGCGCGATCATCCGCGCGCGGCGAGGCTAGGCGCGACGATCTAGCGGCGTCGCGCATAGACAAGCGCGACCTCAGGTGATATATCAGCGGCGCGCGCATGACGGAGACAGCCGAGACTGCTCTCGCACCCACAGAGCACCGGATCGATCGCACGAGCCCTCCCGTCATACGCGCCGCCGGGGTCTGGAAGGTGTTCGGCCCGAACCCGGAGCGACTCGTCGGATCACCCGACGCCGAGCTGCCGCGCGGGGAGCTCCGTGAGAAGACCGGCTGCGTGGTCGCGGTGCGCGACGTCTCGATCGAGGTCTGGCCCGGTGAGGTGTTCGTCGTCATGGGGCTCTCGGGCTCCGGCAAGTCGACGCTCGTGCGCACGCTCATCCGACTGATCGAGCCGACGGCAGGCGAGATCGAGATCGCCGGCCGCGACGTCTCGGCGGCAGGAGCGGCGGAGCTCCGTGAGTTGCGCCGTAACGCCGTCTCGATGGTGTTCCAGCACTTCGGGCTGCTCGCGCATCGGCGGGTGATCGACAACGTCGCCTTCGGGCTCGAGGTCAAGGGCATGGGGAAGGCCGAGCGTCTCGCCCGCGCGAACGACGTGCTGAGGCTGGTCGGTCTCGAGGACGCGGCGAACCAGTTCCCCGACCAGCTCTCGGGTGGGATGCAGCAGCGGGTCGGCGTCGCGCGCGCGTTCGCGGGCGACCCGCAGGTGATGCTCTATGACGAGCCGTTCAGCGCCCTCGACCCGCTCATCCGGCGCGACATGCAGGACGAGGTCTGCCGGCTCCAGATGGAGACGGGCAAGACGATGGTCTTCATCACGCACGACCTCGACGAGGCGCTTCGGCTGGGCGACCGCATCGCGATGATGCGTGACGGCGCGATCGTCCAGCTCGGCACGCCGGAGGAGATCGTGGGTGCCCCTGCCGACGACTACGTCGCCGACTTCGTTCGCGACGTCCCGCGGAGCCACGTGCTCACCCTCCGCTGGGTCATGCGCGCGCCGGAGCCGGGAGAGGCGATGGACGGACCGCAGCTCGACGTGGCGACGACGGTGCGAGACGCGATCCCGGCCGTCGCCGCGAGCGAGCGGCCGGTGTGCGCCGTC
>DATDOS010000046.1:0-2280 GCA_035293125.1 Gaiellaceae bacterium
TCCCGCCGACGGCCTCTGGATCGCGTGGCCGAAGAAGGCAGCGAAGATCGAGGGCGACCTGACCTTCGAGGCGGTGCAGGAGATCGGCCTCGCGCACGGGCTCGTCGACAACAAGTCGTGCTCGATCGACGAGCGCTGGCAGGCGCTGCGCTTCGTCTATCGACTCGAAGACCGCTGACACTCGTTGCGGGGTCAGACCCGTGGGGTCTGATCCCTGCTGAATCGCTCAGGCGTAGGACTTCCGAGCCCGGTCCCAGGGTTCCTCGTCCCAGCGGATCAGGTCCGGGTCGATGCCACGCGCTTCTGCGAGGTCGACCGTCAGCCGTTGGAAGCGGACGATGTCCACGACCGGATGGGTCGAGGGCACGAGCGTCGCCTCGCAGCCGAGCTCACCGAGCGCCGTCAGCACCGCGCCCGCGCGCTCTGCGGCTCGCCCGTCCCCCTCGAGCACGAAGCACCGGACCGAGTCGTCGATCGCTGCGAGGTGACCGTGGAGAAGCTGCTCTGTGTGGTGCGCCTCCGCAGCGACACGCGCGCCCTCGCGCAGCTTCAGCACCGCCTCGAGCACGGTCGCGGCATCGCGTCCGGCCCCCGCGACGACGACGCGGTCGTGCACCGACGCGCCGAGCGGCTCGGCTTCGAGCTCACGCGCGACGGCATCGGGCAGGCCGCTGACGTCCTCGCCCTGGAGCGCCCGCCCCGCCGCAACCGCGCATGCATAGCTCACGGTGTGGCAGTAGCTCTTCTCGACCTCCGGGGTCACGACGACGACGTGGTCGGCGACGCGTGCGATCGGGCCGTCCGCGACGCCCGTGATCAGCCACGTCTCGCCCGCGAAGCCCTCGACCGCCTCGAGCGTGAGCGGCGTCTCACCTTCGTGGCTGATCGCCACGAGCACGTCCGCGGACGGCGCGTTGCCGAGGACGACCTCGAGCGCCTGCGCCGCCGGACCGCACGCGAGGGCGGCGTGGTACGAGGTCCCGCAGCCGGTGAAGAGGACGCGCGCACCCTCCGGCAGGCGCAGATCCCCCACGCGCTCGGGCACCTGGCGGAGCCACTCGGGCTGTGCGGCGATGGCCGTTCGGGTCAGCTGTCCGGGCACGAGTGCTGTCTATACCATCGCCGCAATGCCTGTCTTCGAGAAGCAGACGCTCGGCAACGGGATCCGCGTGGTCACCGCGGCGATGCCGCAGATCCCGTCGGTCGCGTGCTTCGTGACGCTCGCTGCTGGCTCTCGCTACGAGACCCCTGGGTCGAAGGGGATCGCCCACTTCGCCGAGCACATGTTCTTCAAGGGCACCGAGCGCCGACCCACCGCACGCACGATCGCGACCGAGATCGACGCGATCGGCGGCGAGTTCAACGCGTTCACGGGGAAGGAGCTCACCGGCTACTACGTCAAGTGCGGCTCCGAGACGCGAGACGTCGCACTCGACGTCCTCACCGACATGCTCCTCCACTCCCGCTTCGACCCGTCCGAGATCGAGAAGGAGAAGGGCGTGATCCTCGAGGAGATGAACGTCTACCTCGACACGCCGCAGCGCTACGTCGGCAACGTCTACGACCGGCTTCTCTACGCCGATCAGCCCCTCGGCTGGGACATCCTCGGAACGAAGGAGACCGTCGAGGCGGCGACACGCGAGACGTTCACCTCGTACCTGGACGCCTGGTATCGACCCGAGCGAATCGTCGTAGGCGTCGGCGGGCGTATCGGCGAGGGGCTCTCCGACCGGCTCGAGGCGCTCTTGGGCGGCATCGAGCAGAGGCCGACCGGGACACCGGCTCAGGTCGAGCTCCCGCCCGACACGTCGCCGGTCCTCCTGCATACGAAGGCCTCGGAGCAGGCGCACCTCATCCTCGGCGTGCGCGGCTATCCGATTGGCCATCCGAACCGCTACGCGCTCCAGCTCCTCGCCGTGGTGCTCGGCGGTGGGATGTCGTCGCGCCTCTTCACCGAGGTGCGGGAAAAGCGCGGACTCGGGTATTACGTCCACGCGGCAAACAGCTCGTACACCGACACCGGCACCTTCTACTCAGGCGCCGGAGTCGACGTCGACCGCGTCGACGAGGCCGTTACGACGATCCTCGGGGAGTTGCGCAAGATCGCGGGAGAGCCTGTGCCCGTCGACGAGCTCGAGAAGGCGCGCGGCTACGCGAAAGGGCGGTTCGTGCTCCGCCTCGAGAGCCCGCAGGGGACGATCCAGTACGGTCTCCGCCGCGAGGTGCTCGAAGGCGAGATCGAGGAGCCGGACGAGCTCCTCCGGCACCTCGACGAGGTGA
>DATDOS010000047.1:0-7335 GCA_035293125.1 Gaiellaceae bacterium
CTCCTCGATGCCAAGCGGGGCGACATCGGGTCTACCTCGCGTGCGTACTCGGCCGCGTACCTCGAGCCGCGCGACGGCGCGGCTCCCCTCGCGGATGCAATGACCGCGAGTCCCTATCTCGGCCATGACTCGGTCGAGCCCTATCTCGCAGCCTGTCGCCGGCACGGCGCGGGAGTGTTCTTCCTCGTCCGGACCTCGAATGCCGGCGCAGCCGACGTGCAGGATCTCGCGCTCTCGGACGGGCGCCCGCTCTGGCACCACCTCGCCCTCCTCGTTCGGGAGTGGGGCGAGCCGCTCGTCGGCGAGCGGGGACTGTCCAGCGTCGGTGCGGTCGTCGGGGCGACCCATCCACGCGCCGTCTCGGAGGCGCGGCGGCTCCTGCCGAGCTCGCCGATGCTGCTCCCTGGGGTCGGCGCGCAGGGCGCGACTCCCGCCGACGTGGCGCGCGCGTTCACGGGAGGGCCTGCAAGCGCCCTCGTGACGGCGTCGCGCTCCGTGATCTTCGCGTACCGCGACACGGAAGAGGACTGGCGGGCCGCCGCGGCGGCGGAGGCGGAGCGGCTCGCGGCTCAGGTTTGGGCGGCCGCAGGCTGGTAACGGGCGGCGCACAGGTGGGATACAGTTCCGCGCCGGTGATGTGCAGAGCACTGCTCGCCGTCGTCTCTCTCCTCGCAGCATTGGCGGCGCCCGTCCAGGCCTCGAGCGGCGACTCCCCGCGGACTACGGGTCAACCGCGAGTCGCGGCGTCCGCGTGGTACGTCGTCGGCGAGGACGGCGCGGTGCTTGCCCAGCGTAATGCGAGGGCGGCGCGGGCGATCGCCAGCATCACGAAGCTCATGACGGCGATCGTCGTCATCGAGCAGGCGCAGCTCTCCGACGTCGTTCGCGTGAGCCCGCGGGCCGCCGGCGTCCGCGAGTCGACGGTATACCTGCGATCCGGCGAAGAGCTGACCGTCGCCGATCTGCTCCGGGGGATGTTGATCCGAAGCGCCAACGACGCCGCCGAGGCGCTTGCGTTGCACGTGGGTGGTGGATCGACCTCGCGGTTCGTCGGATTCATGAACGCGAAAGCGCGAGAGCTCGGCCTCGTCGACACGAGCTTCGAGAACCCGCACGGGCTAGATGCCGCCGGCCACGTGTCGAGCGCGCGCGACACGACGTTGCTCGTCCGGTACGCGCTCGGTATCCCGTTCATTCGAGATGCGCTCGGCCGGACGTCGGTCTCGTTGCCCGGCGGGCGCCGGTTCCCGACCACCGACGATCTGCTCGAGAGCTGGCCGGCACTCGTTGCTGGCAAGACGGGGCACACGCGGGCCGCAGGATGGTCGCAAGCGGCTGCCGCCGAGGCGGGCGGAGTGACCGTCTACGGGACGGTTCTCGGTAGCGATTCGCGTAGCGCGCGAAACGATGGTCTTCGGAGACTGCTGGCCTATGGCCTCACGCGCTACCGCCGGATCGAGGCGATCGACTCGAATCGCGTATACGCGGAGGTCGACACCGGCTACGGTCAGTCGAGTGTGAGACTCGTGGCTCCGCACACGATCGTACGACCCATCCGCATCGGTACGCCGCTCGTCGAACGCGTTGTCGCCCCGGCGTCCGTGGCGCTTCCGGTGCGGAAGGGGCAGCGGCTCGGCCGGGTCGAGGTATACGACGGGAACCGTCTCGTCGCGTCGGCCAACCTCGTCGCCGCCGCATCCGTCGCCGAGCCGGGCGTGCTCGGCAAGGCACGCTGGTACGCGACGCGGACCCTTGGAAACCTCTGGGAGATCGTCACGTGATCGTCACCGTCACGGTCAATGCCGCTCTCGACCGGACGCTCACGGTTCCGGTCTTCCAGATCGGCTACCGCCACCGCTCGAGCGACGTCCTCACCCTCGCGGGCGGCAAGGGGATCAACGTCGCGCGTGGGCTGAAGCTCCTCGACGTGCCGGTCGTGGCGACGGGCCTCGCCGGAGGGCGGACGGGAACGCGGATCATCGAGGAGCTGACCTCGGAGGCGATCCTCAACGATCTCGTCCGCATCGCCGCCGAGTCCCGCACGTCGACGGCCGTTGTCGATCCGACCTCGGGCACGTTCACAGAGATCAACGAGTGGGGGCCCGAGGTGACGGCGGTCGAGCTCGAGATGCTCATGGAGAAGCTGCACTACCTCGCGCGAGGAGCCGACTTCGTCGTCTTCGCCGGCTCGCTGCCGCGCAAGGTGCCGACCTCGTTCTACGCGGACGCGATCCGCGACCTCGCTCGGCGGGACGTCCGCGTCGTGCTCGACAGCGAAGGCGAGCCGCTTCGGTTCGGCGTCGAGGCCGGGCCCTTCCTGGTCTCCCCGAACCAGCGGGAGGCCGAGCAGCTCGTGGGACAGGAGCTCGAGGACGACGACGACTTCCTGATGGCGCTCGACGCGATCGCAGAGATGGGCGCGCGCAACGTCCTCATCACGCTCGAGAACGGTTGCTTCTCGCTTCTTCGCTTCGGACGCAAGACTCGGCGGATCCGCGCGTTCGCGCCTCACGTGGAGCCGGTCTCCGGTGTGGGCTCGGGCGATGTCCTGCTCGCGCAGTTCCTTACGGCGATCGTGGACGAGCGCTCGCCGGACGAGGCCATCCGACGCGCAGTCGCTGCGGGGGCAGCGTCGGTCTGCGAGATCGGGGCCGGTCGTTTCGACTCGTCGCTCGCGTCAACGCTTGCAGCGGACATCGAGCTCTCGGAGCTCCAGCCGGTTCGCTCGTAGACTCCTGCGCGTGGCGGTATGCCCCAACTGCGGGCGCGAAAACGCGGACGATGCGCGGTTCTGCAGCGCCTGCGGGAGCGCGCTGGCTTCGGTTGAGCCCGCGCGCGAGCAGCGCAAGGTCGTCACCGTCCTCTTCTGCGACCTCGTCGGCTCGACCGCACTCGGCGAGTCGACCGATCCTGAAGCGTTGCGTACGCGGATGCGGCGGTACTTCGACGACCTGCGCGCGATCATCGAGCGGCACGGCGGCACGGTGGAGAAGTTCGTGGGCGACGCGGTCATGGCCGTCTTCGGCATCCCCGTCTCGCACGAGGACGACGCGCTGCGCGCCGTGCGTGCTGCCTCGGAGATGCGCGCAGCGATCTCCGAGCATGGGCTCGAAGCGCGGATCGGCGTCAACACGGGCGAGGTCGTCGTCGGCGGGGAGGGGGAGACGCTCGTCACCGGGGATGCCGTCAACGTCGCGGCTCGCCTCGAGCAGGCGGCCGGATCGGGCGAGATTCTCATCGGTCCCGAGACCCGCCTCCTCGTGCGGGACGCCGTTCGCGTCGAGCCGGTCGAGCCGCTCTCACTCAAGGGCAAGTCGGCGCCGGTCGAGGCGTATCGGCTCCTGAGGGTGATCAGCGACGCTGCCCCACTCGCTCGCCATCTCGAGACGCCGCTCGTCGGGCGCGAGAGCGAGCGTGATCGCCTGTGGCGTGACTTCGAGGATGCTGTCGCTAAGCGGACATGTCGACTGTTCACGCTCCTCGGCCCTGCGGGAATCGGCAAGTCGCGGCTCGTCGCCGACTTCCTCGAGCGCGTCGGCGTCTCGGCTGAGGTCCTGCGCGGCCGCTGCCTCTCCTACGGGGAGGGGATCACGTACTGGCCGCTCGTCGAGATGTTGGTCGCGACCGGCGTCGATCCCGACTCGGTGATCGGCACGTCACCTCCCGAAACCCAACTCGCGTTCCGCCGGCTGCTCGAGGCACGTGCGTCCGAGCGGCCGCAGGTCGTCGTGATCGACGACCTGCAGTGGGCCGAGCCCGTCTTCGTGGACCTCGTCGAGCACCTCGCCGACCTCTCGCGCGACGCGCCGATCTTCCTCCTCTGCGTCGCGCGCACCGATCTCCTCGACTCGAGGCCCGGGTGGGGTGGCGGAAAGATGAATGCGAGCTCGATCCTGCTCGAGCCGCTCGACCACGAGGACTGCGACGCGCTGATCGAGAACCTGCTCGGAAGCGCGCGGCTCGACGATCGTGCGCGAGACCGCATTGCCGCGGCGTCGGAGGGGAACCCGCTCTTCGTCGAGGAGATGCTTGCGATGGTGCGGGAGCAGGGCGGCGACGGCGAGATCCTCGTGCCGCCAACCATCCAGGCGCTGCTGCAGGCCAGGCTCGACCAGCTCGGCGCCGACGAGCGGGTCGTCATGGAGCGAGGTTCGGTCGAGGGCCAGGTGTTCCACCGCGGCTCTGTCGAAGAGCTTGCTCCTGCGCCCATGCGCCTGGCGCTCGAGTCGCACCTGTCGACTCTCGTTCGCAAAGAGCTCATCCGCCCGGACCGTGCGACGTTTCCGGACGACGACGCGTTTCGCTTCCGGCACCTACTGATCCGCGACGCGGCGTACGAGTCGCTGCCCAAGGCGATCCGGGCCCAGTTGCACGAGCAGTTTGCAGACTGGCTCGGGCACCACGATCTCATCGAGCGGGACGAGATCCTCGGCTACCACCTCGAGCAGGCGCACCGCTACCGGGCGGAGCTCGACGCGGGCGACACCGCTCTCCCGGCTCTCTCCGCCCGGGCGGCCGACCACCTTGCTGCCGCAGGAAGAGGCGCTCTCGATCGTGGCGACTTCAATGCGGGTCGCGGGTTGCTGCGCAGGGCAACCGGCGTCCTTCCACCCGGAGACGAGCGGCGGCTCGCCCTCGCGCCGCATCTCTCCGCGGCGCTCCGCGAGTCCGGCGATCACTCTGAGTCGATCGCCGTTCTCGTCGAGGCTCGCGGAGCCTCCGACGCGGTGACGCGGGCGCTGGTCGCGCTCCACGAGGCCATCGGGGCTCTGATGGCTGCAAGCGGCATGGGAGCGGCCGAGCGGCGCCGGCTGAGAGAGGAGGCCCGCGCCGTTCTCGAGCGGGCCGGCCATGACGAGGGGCTCGCCCTCTACTGGTGGGGCGTGGCCCTCGAGGCCTGGTTCGCGCTGCGGGCAGCCGAGACGGCCGTCGCCTGCGAGCGGGCGCTCGCCCACCTCGAGAAAGCCGGGGGCGCGCGCCTTGCGAACTCGGTCCGGGGCAGGCTTATCTCGTCCTACTCGCACGGGCCCACTCCCGTCGGAGAAGCGATCGAGCGAGTGAAGGCGATCCGTCACGGCGAGCACGGTGCACTCGCCGAAGCGTGGTCGAGAACCGTTCTCGGCCGGCTGCTGGCGATGCAGGGGGAGATCGATCGCGCGCGCGAGCTCGTCCGCGGTGCGCGTCAGGCGTACCTGGACGCGGGGCTGTTCATGAGCGCCGGCGGAATGAGCTTGAGCGAGTCCGAGGTCGAGTTCCGGGCCGGCGACCTCGCGGCGGAGGAGAGGGCGCTGCGAGAGGGCCTCGAGGTGCTCGAACGGATCGGAGACCGCTCGTACTTCCCAACCGTTGTCCTCAGGCTCGCCGAGTGCCTCCACCGCCGCGGGTCCGACGACGCGGAGATCCAAGCGCTGTGCGACAAGGCACGCGAAACGACCGGGGCGGACGACCTCGTCAACTTCGTCTGGCTCGACATGATCGGTGGGCTGCTCCACGCGCGCCGCGGAGAGCACGAGCAGGCGGAGGAGTGCTCACGCCGCGCGGTCGCGCTCGCCGAGACCACGGACTTCTATCCTGCCCGCTCGTACTCCAGGGCATATTTCGCCGAGGCCCTGGCGCTCATGGGCCGAAGCGAGGAGGCGGCGGAGATGGCCGCGCAGTCGTTCGAGATCCTCGAGGCCAAGGGGGATGTGTCTGGCGCCGCGCAGTTCCACTCGCGGCTCGCCGAGCTGGGGATCGAGATCGCCTGATCGGCCGTCGATGGCCGCTGCTAACGTCGCTCTATGGAAACTGAGTTCCGCCAGGAGGAGATCGAGCGGCTCGTCGCGTTCGAGCGGAAGTTCGGCAAGGAGGGGCTCACGTTCGACGACGTCCTCCTGCTTCCGGCCGAGTCGCATGTCCTCCCGAACGACCTCTCGACAGTCACGCGGCTGACGCCGTCGATCTCGCTGAACATCCCGATCGTCTCCGCCGCGATGGACACCGTCACCGAGGCTCGGCTGGCGATCGCGCTCGCGCGGGCCGGCGGGATGGGGATCGTCCACCGCAACCTCTCGATCGCCGACCAGGTCGCCGAGGTCGACAAGGTAAAGCGCTCCGAGTCGGGGATGATCGTCGAGCCTGTGACACTTCGAGCGAGCGACCTCGTCGCCGACGCCCTCGAGCTCATGGAGCGCTACCGCATCTCCGGCGTTCCGATCATCGACGACGGCGGCGTCCTTGTCGGCATCCTCACGAACCGCGACCTCCGCTTCGAGACGGACACTTCGCAGCCCGTCTCAGTACTGATGACGAGCCGGAATCTCGTCACGGCTCCCGTCGGGACGACGCTCGAGGAAGCCGAGGCGATCCTCCACCGCAACAAGATCGAGAAGCTCCCCGTCGTCGATCACGACGGGCGGCTCAAAGGGCTCATCACCGTCAAGGACATCTCGAAGAAGATCAAGTACCCGGATGCCACGAAGGACGACCAGGGTCGCCTGCGAGTCGGTGCCGCGGTCGGCGTCGGGCCTGACGCGCTCGAGCGGGCAGCCGCACTCGTGGACGCCGAGGTGGACGTGCTCGTGGTGGACACGGCGCACGGCCACTCGCACGGCGTCCTCGAGGTCGTGCGGCAGCTACGGGCCGCACACGCCGTTCAGCTCATAGCCGGCAACATCTCGACGGCCGAGGGCGCGCTGGCGCTCGTCGACGCCGGAGCGGACGCGGTCAAGGTCGGGCAGGGCCCGGGGAGCGCGTGCACGACACGAATCGTTGCGGGAGTCGGTGTGCCCCAGATCACGGCGGTGTACGACGCGGCACAGGCTCTCGCCGGTCAGGGCGTGCCGGTGATCGCAGACGGCGGTGTCCGCTCGTCGGGCGACATCGCCAAGGCTATCGCCGCCGGCGCAGACGTCGTCATGCTCGGCTCGATGCTCGCCGGCACCGACGAGGCTCCCGGCGAGGTGATGGTGGCGCAGGGCGAGCGCTTCAAGGAGTACCGCGGGATGGGCTCGCTCGGCGCGATGAAGGCGCGCTCGTTCTCCAAGGACCGCTACTTCCAGGGCGACGTCGAGGACGTGGAGAAGCTGATCCCCGAGGGGATCGAGGGACGCGTCCCCTACAAGGGCCCGCTTTCTCCGATCGTCCACCAGGTCGTCGGCGGCCTGCGGCAGTCGATGGGCTACTGCGGCGCCGCCACGATCGAGGACATGAAGGCGAGGACGCGGTTCACGCGGATCACACCCGCCGGCCTCCAGGAGAGCCACCCGCACGGCGTCACGATCACGAAGGACGCTCCGAACTACAGGCGCTGATGGGCTCGAACGTCGTCCCGCTTCCGACGCCGGAGCCCACACC
>DATDOS010000048.1:0-2295 GCA_035293125.1 Gaiellaceae bacterium
CGTGAAGATCGTCATCGTCACCGTCTCCGAAGACGAGCAGGATCTGTTCGAGGCAATCAAGAGTGGTGCCGAGGGGTACATCCTGAAAGGCATGTCCGAAGAGGAGCTCGGGGCGGCGCTCACCCGCATCTCTGCGGGAGAGCCCGCGCTTTCACCCGACCTCGCCGCGAAGATCCTCGACGAGTTCGCTCGCATGGCACGCGAACCAGCAGAGAAGCCCGCAGGCCCGGGGGAAGAGCTGACGGAACGCGAGCGCGAGGTCCTGCGCTTGGTCGCCGGGGGTGCGACGAATCGCGAGATCGCGTCGAAGCTCTTCATCTCCGCGAACACGGTGAACTTCCACATGAAGAACATCCTCGGCAAGCTGCACCTGAAGAACCGGGCGCATGCCGCAGCGTTTGCGATTCGAGCCGGCCTCGCGGACGACGACGGTTCCGACGCCGCCCCTACGTAGCCCGGAAGGGAACGCGCTGCCGTTCATCGGGTCGGATGCCCTGTTCTGCAGCGACTTGGATCTGAGAATCCAGAAAGCTTGCTTCGAGGCTGTCGCACAAACCCCGGTTTCGACCGGGGTTTGTCGTCCGAGGGGGTCGAGACGATGCCGTCGTCCTTCGATCACGGGAGGTCGGCGGTGCCCCAGAATTTCATCGACTGCGACCGCGAGCAGGAGTTGCTGTTGCCCCCAGTCTGCGTGACTGGCTGCCGGACGATCACCTCGCGTGGTTCGTGCTGGACGCCGTCGACGAGATCGATCTGAGCGCGTTCTACGGCGCCTATCGCGAGAATGGCTGTGGGCCGGGCGGCGTTCGACCCGCAGATGATGGTGGCGCTGTTGTTGTACGCGTACGCGGTCGGGGAGCGCTCCTCACGGCAGATCGAGCGGCGCTGCCGCGAGGACGTCGCCCGTGGCGTCCGCCTCAGGTGACGCGACGTCGAGGCGGAACCTGAATACCCGGAGGACGCTCTCCGGTAAGAGGGAAGAGAGCAGCTCATGGTTCGGGCAGTCCTCATCGCGCTCGCAATCGTCGTGGTCGCCGCCGCCGGCGCCGTGCTGTACTTCTCGTTCTGGCGGGAGGACACGATCTCGATTCGCGTGCGGGGCCTCGAGGAGACGGTGACGCAGGGCACGACGCTGGTCGAGGCCGCGGAGCGATTCGGCCTTCGGCCTGCCTCGGGCGATCTCCTCAACGTGCAGGGTGGCGTCCTGCAGCGTGGAGCCTTCCCCGGCAGGCTCCTGCTCAACAGCCGGGTGGCGCCCGCGGCGACCGAGCTCGAGGAGGACGACCGGCTACGGGTCGTCGACGGCCGAAGCCGCCGCGAGCCGACGATGCACGTCTTCGTCCGTGTTCCAGGCGGGATACCGGCGAATCCACAGTTCACGCTCGCACGGGCGCCGGGCGCGGAGATCGAGAGGGGACGCCTGTCAGGCAAGGTCGATCCCGACGCGACCCACCCGAGCGGCCCCTGGCGGACGCCGAAGGCGGTCGCGCTCACGTTCGACGACGGCCCGTCGCCCGACACCCGCCGCATCCTCGCCGTGCTGAAGCGCCTGCACGTGCGGGCGACCTTCTTCGTGGTCGGGCGGCTCGCCGAGCGCTACCCGAAGCTCGTGCGCCGCGAGCTCGCCGCCGGGATGGGCGTGGGGAGCCATTCCTACTCCCATCCGTACCGCCCGCCCTTCGAGCGGCTGCCGCACGCGGAGATCCTCGAGGAGATCGAACGTGCGAACGGGGTTCTCATGTCGCTCTGGCGAGTGCCTTCTCTCTTCCGGCCGCCAGGCGGCTCGTTCTCCCCCTACGTGATCGAGGCGACCGGGGCCTACGGCGAGCGCATCGTCCTCTGGTCGGTCGATCCGACGGATTGGAAGGCGGGGACGACCGCGAAGCAGATCGTCCGGCGGGTCTTGGGCGCCGTGCGCCCGGGCTCGATCGTCCTTCTCCACGACGGCGGCGGCGACCGCTCCCAGACGGTGAAGGCGCTGCCCGAGATCGTGAGGGGGATCCGCGCGAAAGGCCTCAAGCTCGTCTTGATCGAGCCTCGGCGTTAGTCGTCCGCTCTTTGTACTCCGCCACTCCGCCACGATGCGGAAGTCGGCAGCACAACCGTCCTCTCCCGTCGCCTAACTTCCGCCACCGCACTGAAGGGGAGGACACGCCGCCGCCTCGCGAGGAGACGGCGACTGCGGACGACGATCTCGTCAGGGTGGTCAGCGTGCCGCTCGTAGCGGACATGATCCAGCCAGCCGACGTGCGTGGCGTCGCTCGCGAGCACCCGGTAGCCCCCGGCGACGGTGAG
>DATDOS010000049.1:0-24907 GCA_035293125.1 Gaiellaceae bacterium
TGCGTACGAGCCCCAGCGTCTCACCGTAGAAGCGAACAGCCCGCTCTCGGTCGCGTGTCGGAACGGCGATGAAGTCGACGCGCTGCGCGCCAATCAACCGACCGACCCCTCCATCTGCAGCTGGATGAGGCGGTTCATCTCGACCGCGTACTCGAGCGGGAGCTCCTTCGTGATCGGCTCGACGAAGCCGGACACGATCATCGCGCTCGCCTCCGCCTCCGACAGCCCACGGCTCCTGAGGTAGAAAAGCTGTTCCTCGCCGATCTTCGAGACGGTCGCCTCGTGGCCGAGATCGACCTCGTTCTCGTCAACCTGGATGTACGGGTACGTGTCGGAGCGCGACTCCTCGTCGAGGATGAGCGCGTCGCAGACCACCTTGGATTTCGAGCCGACGGCGCCCTTCGCCACCTGCAGCAGCCCGCGGTAGCCGGCCCGGCCGCCGTCCTTCGAGATCGACTTGGAGGTGATGACCGAGGTCGTCCGCGGCGCCACGTGAACGACCTTGCCGCCGGCATCCTGGTGCTGCCCTTTCCCGCCGAAGGCGATCGAGAGCACCTCGCCGTGCGCGCGCTCGCCCATAAGCCAGATCGCCGGGTACTTCATCGTCACCTTCGAGCCGAGGTTCCCGTCCACCCACTCCATGGTTGCGTCCTCGTAGGCGACCGCTCTCTTGGTCACGAGGTTGTAGACGTTATTCGACCAGTTCTGAATCGTCGTGTAGCGGCAGCGCCCGCCGCGCTTGACGATGATCTCGACGACCGCCGAGTGCAGCGAGTCGGAGGAGTAGATGGGGGCGGTGCAGTTGTGTGAGACGACGCCCTCGCAGACGTAGCTCTCGTCCTCCTCGACGCTCAGGTTGTAGACGGTGCAGTTCGCCTGCGTCTCCTCGATGGAGCGGATCGGCATCCAGCAGTAGCCGTCCGCGAGCACGACGTCGGCCTTGCGCGCGCTCGGCTCCCTCGATCCGAACCGCAGAACCTTCTCCTCAAACACCGGGTTGTCCGCCGTGCAGATCGCGACCTGCCACATCGGCCTCCGCGGCGTGGATCGCTCGCTTCGGCTCAGCGTGGCGCGAACACCCAGCGAGAGCAACAGCTCGCGCAATCGCTGGGCGACCTCGCGGTTCGTCTGATTGATCCGGTGCAGGTCGAGCACGATGTCGTAGCTTCCCTCGCCGTCATAGAGCCCGCGCACGAACGCCGCGCGCTGCTCGTCAGCGAGTGCGAAGAGCCAGTCGGGCACGCGCAGCTCGGGAGTCGTGCGTCCGAACGTCTGCGCGAAGAAGCGCGCCGCGCGCACCGACGAGAACCGCAGCGATCGTCCTTCCCGCCCCTCATACCGGTACTCCCACGGCTCGAGCCCGAACGCCTCCTCCATGGCGTCCGTGACGAGGTCGCGCAGGTTCTCCTCCGCGGTGGCGCTGTCGAACGCGAGGTACGACGTGTTCGCACTGACCGAGCCCTCGGCCACGTACAGCCCCATCACCCTGCACATGGCCGGCGAGAGCGCGACCTCGACGCGCTCGGCCACCGAAACGTGGCGCCCGCTGCCGACGAGGACATCCTCGCTCCAGGCGGCGGGCGGCTCCTGCTCCAGGTCGATCGAAGCGGGGAGCGCCAGGTAGTCGCCTTTGCGCAGCTCCCACGCCTCCCTCCACTCGGGGTCGAAGCGCTTGTTGTGGTCACGAGCCCGCTCGCGCGTGGCCACGAGGAAGGGGTGCCGGGGCGTTACCGCCAGCGAGCGGTAGCCCTCGCCTGCAAAGGTGATCCGGAAGATCGGTCCTTCGAACCGGCGTGACATCGTGTCGCGCACCCGCCGGAACCGGCCCTCGTGTGTCAGCACCTCGTCCCCGATCGCGACCTCCTCGATCGGCTTCTCGCCGTCGCGCACACGCACCATCGAGCCCGCGCAATGGCAGCCCTCGACGTAGTGCACGTACGCGCCCTCGTCGACGATGATGAGCGTGCGCTCGAACTGGCCCATGTTCTCCGCGTTGATGCGGAAGTAGGCCTGGAGCGGCATCTCGATCTTGACTCCGGGCGGAACGTAGATGAAGGAGCCGCCGGACCAGACCGCCGAGTTGAGCGCCGCGAACTTGTTGTCGTTCTGCGGGATGATCGTCCCGATGTGCTGCTTGACGATGTCCTCGTGCTCGCGCAGGCCCGAGTCCATGTCGAGAAAGAGCACGCCCTTGGCCTCGAGGTCCGCCTGGAGCTTGTGGTAGACGACCTCGGACTCGTACTGGGCGCCGACGCCGGCGAGGTACTTCTTCTCCGCCTCGGGGATCCCGAGCTTGTCCCACGTGTCCTTGATGTCCGGGGGCAGCTCCTCCCACGAGGAGGCCTGCTTCTCGGTCGGCTTGATGTAGTAGTAGATGTTCTCGAAGTCGATCCCCGAGAGATCCGCGCCCCAGTTCGGCATCGAACGAGCGAAGAAGTAGTCGAGGCTCTTGTGCCGGAAGGCCCGCATCCACTCCGGCTCGCTCTTGTGCTCGGCGATCGCCTCGACGAGCTCGTGAGAGAGCCCCCTGCCGGACTTGAAGAAGTAGTCCTCCGGAACGTGGAAGCCGTACTCGTAGTCGGAGCGAATACCGCGGACGACGTCGGTCTCGTGCGTGCTCATGCTGCGTCACCTCCGACGCTTGCAGGCGTGAACGTTTCGTACCCCTCGGCCTCCAAAGTGTGCGCCAACTCGGGCCCGCCCTCCGCCACGATGCGCCCGTCCACGAACACGTGCACGTAGTCGGGCGTGACGTAGTTGAGTATCCGCTGGTAGTGCGTGATCACGAGCGCGCCCATCTCCGGGCCCACGAGCGCGTTGACGCCCTTCGCCACGATCTTGAGCGCGTCGATGTCGAGGCCCGAGTCGGTCTCGTCGAGCACCGCGATCCGCGGCTTCAGCATCGCCATCTGCAGGATCTCGACGCGCTTCTTCTCGCCGCCGGAGAAGCCGTCGTTCAGATAACGCGACGCAAGCTCGCGGGGCACCTTCAGCTCCTCCATCGCGGCGAGCAGCTCCGTGCGGAACTCGGGGATCGGCACCGGGTTCTCCTCGCCGTCGTTCGCCGCCTTGCGCCGCGCGTTGATCGCGCTTCGCAGGAAGCTCGTGACGGTGACACCGGGGATCGCGTGCGGGTACTGGAAGGCGAGGAAAAGACCGCGTTGCGCTCGCTCGTCCGCGCCGAGCTGCGTCACATCCTCGCCGTCGACGAGGATCTGGCCCTCGGTCACCTCGTACGCCGGATGCCCCATGAGGGCGTAGGCCAGCGTGGACTTGCCCGAGCCGTTCGGGCCCATGATCGCGTGCTTCTGATTCAGGTCCACCGACAGGTCGACACCTTTGACGATCTCGGTGCCGTCCTCCAGAGCGACGTGAAGATCTCTGATCTCGAGTACAGCCATGTGCAAAACGAGCCTGATTGGGCGTGGACCTGCAGAACACAAGCTCGACTTAACGGATGGTAGCCGGACCTGGTGCCGCGTCGACCCGGTGGTATCGTGCGCGTATGCCTTTCGGGATCTCGATCTGGGAGCTCATGATTCTTCTCGTCGTCCTGCTGCTCATCTTCGGAGCGAAGCGCTTGCCCGAGATGGGACGATCTCTCGGCAAGGGGATGCGCGAGTTCAAGGACTCGGTCACGGGCGTCGAGGAGTCGGTAACGACCGCGACGCCGGCTCCGGCGCCGCCGCCCGAGCTCCCTTCCGCTCCGTCCGAGCCTTCTCTGCCACGTAGCGAGGCGGAGGAGACGGAGCGGGAAACCGTCCGCTAGGGAAGGCCGCCGATGGTGCGCCGGTGGCTCCCGCGCCGCCTCTCACACGGTGAGGAGGCCACCCTCGTCGAGCACCTCGACGAGCTCCGCACGCGGCTCATCATCGTCCTCTTGGTGCTCGTCCCGGCGTTCCTCATCGCGTTCGTCTTCCACGAGCAGATCATGGAGTGGCTGACGGGGCCGCTCCCGCACGACAAGAAGCTGGTGACACTCGGAGTGACCGAGCCGTTCACGACCTCGGTCAAGGTGAGCTTGATCGCGGGCCTCGCCATCGCGCTTCCGATCGTTCTCTGGCAGGTCTGGGCGTTCTTCGCTCCCGCCGTAGAGCCGCACTTCCAGCGCACCGTTCTCGTCTTCGTCGTCCTCGCCACGGCGCTCTTCGCCATCGGCGTCGTCTTCATGTACTACGTCGTGCTCCCGCGGGCTCTCGACTTCCTGACGTCCTACGACGACGAGCTGTACGACATCCAGATCCGCGCGAGCTACTACTACAGCTTCGCCGCCGTCACGTTGCTTGCGGGAGGGGTGGCGTTCCTGATGCCGATCTTCCTGCTCGGGCTGGTTCGCCTCCGCGTCCTCAGCTCGGACCGGCTCCGCAGCAACCGGCGGATCGCGTTCGTCGGCCTTCTCGTCTTCGCGATCTTGCTACCCACCGTCGATCCCGTCTCGCTCGCCTTCGAGGTGATTCCGCTCGTCCTGCTGTTCGAGCTCTCGATCTGGCTGTCGGTACTCATGGAGCGCCGCTGGCAGCGCAGCTGGGACGACGACCTCGCCGAGGCCGGAATTCAGTGAAGGTGATTTCCGCAGACTGGGTGGTTCCCGTCGAGGGACCACCGATCCAGCACGGCGCCGTCGCGATCGAGGACGGGAGGATCGCCGCCGTGGCCCCAGCCGCGGAGCTCGGAAGCGGTGAGCACTACCCCGACGCCGTGATCCTGCCCGGCTTCGTGAACGCGCACAGCCACCTCGAGTACGCGGTCTATTCGGGCTTCGGCGACGGCCTCCCGTTCGGCCCCTGGATCTCCCTGCACGTCGAGCGGAAGCAGCGGATCGACCTCGAGGAGACGGAGGCGGTCGCGCGCCTAGGCGCCCTCGAGTGCCTCCGCTCGGGGATCACGACGGTCGGGGACTGCAGCTTCAGCGGCGCGGCGGCGACAGCCTGTTCCGACCTCGGGCTCCGCGCAGTCGTGTACCTCGAAGTCTTCGGGGCGGACGCGTCGGTGCTCGGAGAGCGGTTCGAGCCCATGCGCGAGCGGATCGCAGGCACTCTCTCGGAGAGCGTGCGGCTCGGCATCTCGCCGCATGCGCCCTACACATGCACCCTCGACCTGTACCGGGCGAGCTCGGAGCTCGGACTTCAGGTCGCCACCCACCTCGCGGAGAGCGAGGCCGAGACCGAGTTCCTCCGCGCGGGCACCGGAAGCTGGAAGGAGTTTGCGGAGCTGCTCGTGCCGCCGCTTCAGACGACGGGGATCCGGGCGCTCGCAGACGCGGGCCTGCTAGGGCCTCACGTTCTCGCGGCTCATTGCGTCCAGGCGGATGACGAGGAGATCGAGCTGCTGGCGGCCAACGACGTCGCGGTCGCGCACTGCCCGCGCTCGAACGCGATCCTCGGCTGTGGCGTCGCTCCCCTCACCGCCCTGCGCGCTGCAGGGATCCGCGTCTGCATCGCGACCGATAGCCCGGCCTCGACACCGTCGTTCGACATGTTCGACGAGATGCGGGCGGCGATCGCCGGCGCACGAGCGCGTGAGCGGCGGCCTGACGCACTGATGGCCGACGGGGCTCTCGAGCTCGCGACGATCGGCGGCGCGCGCGCCCTCGGGCTCGACGCCGAGCTTGGATCGATCGTCCCCGGAAAGAAGGCGGATCTCACCGTCCTCTCGCTCGCCGAGACGTCGTTCCTTCCGTGGGAAGATCCTGTTACGGCAGCGGTTCTCGGTGGCTCGCCCGATGGCGTCGTCGCTACTCTCGTGTCCGGTGAAATGCGGTATGAGAAAGGAGGGAAGACATGGCTCGAGCTGATCGACGCCGCGCGCAACGCCCGCGGCCGGCTGCTGTCACACGCAGACCCGACGTCGTGATCGAGGACACCATGTTCTTCCCGCGCCTTCGCCGGCACGCGAAGTGGATGTTCCTGTTTCTCGCCGTGGTCTTCGGTCTCGGCTTCGTGGGCTTCGGCGTCGGCGCCGGCGGCGTCGGGTTCGGCGACATCCTCAGAGGGAGCGGCGGTGGGAGCGGGGTGCCCTCGATCTCGGACGCCGAGAAGCGCGTCCTGGAGAACCCTAAGGACGCCCAGGCGTTTCGCGATCTCGCCACGGCCCACCAGGCCGCGGGGAACACGGACGAAGCGATCGAGGCCCTCGAGAGCTTCGTGGCCCTCCGTCCTCGCAACACTGACGTCCTCCGCGAGCTCGCGGGGCTGTACCTGACGAAGGCCACCGACGCGCAGCAACGTGCGCAGATAGCCGACTACCGGGCGGCGTACCTTGCTCCGGGGGCAACCGTCGCCGGGGCGATTCAGCTCGGCGGACGACCGCTCGATCCCGATCCGATCTCGAGTGCCGTCAACGGCCAGGTCTCGGGGGAAAGCTCGCTGGCCTATGCCGACGCGCAGGAAGCCTCGACGAAGGCAGTCGACACCTATCGGCGGATCACGGTCGTGCTGCCGAAGGATCCCACCGTCCAGCTCGAGCTTGCACAAGCCGCTCAGGGAGCCGGAGACGTGACCACCGCGATCACCGCTTACGAGGCGTTCCTGACGCTCGCTCCGGACGACCCGACCGCCGTCGAAGTGCGGCGGATCCTGAAGCAGCTCCGCGCGTTCGGCGCGACGGGTTAGACTCGCCCCCCGTGAGGCCCGTCGGATTCGTGAGCGCCGCGTGCGCGGCCGCCGTGGCGCTCGCACTCTCGGGCTGCGGCACCGGCGGGTACACGAGCCAGGGGAGCCAGGGCGCGGGAAAGCAGGTGTTCACCAAGGCGTGCGGCGGCTGTCACACCCTTGCCGCGGCGGGGACCGCCGGAACGGTGGGGCCGAACCTCGACGACGCGTTCGCGCAGGCGCGCGAGGCGGGCATGACCTCTGCGACCTTCACGCAGGTCGTCGCAGGCCAGATCCAGTTCCCCATCGAGGTGACCTCGACGGGAGCTCCGGGAATGCCGGGCGTCGACACGACGCTCCCGGAGTGCGGCGACGTCGAGGGGGGCGCGTTCTGCGTGCAGGATCAGGATCAGGCAGTGGACGACATCGCGGTGTACGTCGGAGCGGTAGCCGGTACGGGAGTGACCGCCGAGCGTCCAACCGACGGAGCGTCGATCTTCGCGACGACCTGCGGCTCGTGCCACACGTTGGCGGACGCCGGCACTACCGGGACGGTCGGACCGAACCTCGACGGCGCGAAGCCTTCGAAAGGCCTCGTGGTCGACCGCGTGACGAACGGAAAAGGCGCTATGCCGTCGTTCAAGGACTCGCTCGACGCCGCCCAGATCCAGGCGGTTGCCGACTACGTCTCGTCAGCGGCAGGTCGGTAGGGGCGAGATATATCTCGCCCCTACGGGGCGCGATCCAGATCCACCACGACGTGCGCCACCGGCACGTCGAACCGCTCGCGCGCACCCGCGACGACCCCGCGCTCGAGCCAGTTGGACTGCCCTTCGGGGTGGGTCGAGATGACGATCTCGTCGGGGTGGAACTCATGCACCGCGTCCTGGATCGCGAGGAGCGGGTCGAGGTCGCCGACCTCGCCCTGGGCATCGATCCCGACCGAGGCCAGATGAGCGAGCGTCGCGTCCAGCCGCTGCTGGGCGGCCAGCCGGGCGGCATCCTCGTCGGAGGTCCACGTCTTGAGACGGGAGGTGAGCGCGGGCGTCACGACGAGGAACTGCGCTCTCGTCCCAAGAGCACGCTCGCTGATCGCCGAGAGGAGCTCCTCCGCGCCAACGGTCTCGTTGGCGATGACGAGGATGCGGCGCTCGTCGGGCGGGCCGACGTGCTCGACGTGCTCGGGTGGCGCCTTCGGGCCCCGCTGCTGCAGATAGACCCACGCCGCAGCGGCGGAGAGCAGGAGCCAGACGACGACGCCGAGCCATGTGTTGATCCAGGATGCGACGACGATGAGCGCGAAGGCTCCGATCGTGATCAGCAGAAACCGAAAAGCCGCCGCCTCGCTCCGGAATGGGCTCTCCACGGCAGCTCCTCTCCTCAGAGGAGGTAGACGGCGGAGTACACGACGATCCACATGATGTCGACGAAGTGCCAGTAGATCCCGGGAAGCTCGACTCCGTGGTGATGCTCCGGCGAGTAGTGGCCGCGGAAACCTCGGACGATCACCATCCCGAGCAGCGTGAGGCCGACAGCCACGTGCGCGCCGTGCAGGCCCGTCAACCCGAAGAAGACCGACGCGAACGCCCCGTCGCCGGTGTTGAAGCCCACGTTGAGGTACTCGATGGCCTGGGTCAGCAGGAAGGCGAAACCCATCAGGAATGTCAACACCATCCCCGCGAGGAAGCCGGCGCGCTGGCCGCGCTTGATCGACTGCAACGCCCAGTGCATCGTGAAGCTCGAGGTGACGAGGATCGCGGTGTTGACTCCGGCAACGAAGACAGGAAACTCGTACTGCCCGGCCGTGCAGACACCACCTGCCGGCGGCTCCTTGCAAGGAGGCCAGAACTGCCACGCTTCCGGGAGGATGGTCGATGCTTCCGGGTTGACGACGCGGATGAAGAAGTACGCGGCGAAGAACGAGCCGAAGAGCATGATCTCCGAGCCGATGAAGAGGAAGATCCCGAGGGTCCGCGCGTCGACGCGCGAGCTCTGATTGGCCTCGGGCGGTCCGTGCTGCTCGTGCAGCGCCTCCGCGTGGCTCGTCACACGCCTACCTCCACCGTGGTCTCGACGACGACGTGGTCGACAGGCAGACCGCTCTCCGACCGCAGGCGGGCGACCAGGTCGCGCCGGAGCCACCCCGAGCGCTCGCCGGGGAACGTGGAGACGATGATCTCGTCCGTCCGCTCGTCCTCGACTGCCTCCATCGCCGCAGCGAAGGGGTCGGGGTGCGCGATCTGCCCGTGGACGTCGAGCCCTTCGGAGCGAAGGATCGCGAGCGCCGAGCGCAGGCGGTGCTCCGCCTCCGGGTGCTCGCCCCGAGCCGGGTCACTCTGCGGACACACAATGAGGAAGCTCGCGGCACCCTCGCGTGCACGGGCTCGGATGCGATCGAGAAGCGGCTCTCCGAGAACGGTCTCGTTCGCCACGACCAAGACGTTCGCGCCAGAGCGAGCAACGACGTCGGAGACGACGTGCTCGACCGGCCGGTCGCCCGCGGCCCTCCGGATCTCGTCGACGAGGTTCCTGCGGAGCCAGCCGGACTTCGTCTCCGGATGCGTGGAGACGATGATCTCGTCGATCTCTTCGGAGGCCAGCACGTCCTTGACCGCGGCGAGCGGCTCGTCGTCGAAGACACCGCCGTGGGCAGGTATCCCCGCCGCGCGAAGAGCTTCGAGGACGCGCTCGAGCCTTCGTCCTGCCGCAGCGCGCCGCGAGTCTCGGTAGACGACGTAGCCCTCGCGGGGCTGGGTCACTGGCGCCACGACCGCGACGCGGATCGGTCCCCGCTCGGCGCGGCGCCGCGCGGCATCGACGAGCTCCTTGCCAACGAGCGTCTCGTTCGCCACGACGAGCACGGAGGTCACGTCGTCGGTCATGCAGGAACCTCCTTGGCCTCCCTGGCCGGGCTCATGACGGCGTGCCGAGCGCCTGGCACTCCGTACTCGTACGGGCCACCGACGACCTGCGGGATCTCGTCGAAGTTGAAGATCGGCGGCGGGGAGGAGACCTGCCACTCGAGCGAGTGCGCACGCCACGGGTTCGCCTCGGCCACGGGGCCGCGCACCCAGCTCGTGATCACGTTGTAGGCGAACACGATGAACGACGCTCCCAGGACGAACGAGGCGATCGAGATGACGAAGTTCAGGTCACCGAACGCCGAGTCGTAGTCGAAGACTCGCCGCGGCATGCCGCGAAGGCCGACGTAGTGCATCGGGAAGAAGGTCACGTTGAAGCTGAGGAACGTCAGCCAGAAGTGCCACTTTCCGAGCCGCTCGTCGTACATGCGGCCGGTCATCTTCGGGAACCAGTAGTAGACCCCCGCGAAGATCGTGAAGACGGAGCCGCCGAACAGCACGTAGTGGATGTGGGCGACGATGAAGTAGGTGTCCGACGCAGCGATGTCGATGGGCACGGAGCCGAGGTAGATCCCGGAGAGACCGCCGATGACGAACATCGTCAAGAAGCCGAGCGCGAAGAGCATCGGCGTCGTCAGGTGGATCCGCCCCTGCCAGAGGGTGGCCGTCCACGAGAACACCTTGATCCCGGTCGGGATGGCGATCAGGAGGGTCGTGATCATCATCGGCACACGGAGCCAGTCGGCCATGCCCGCGACGAACATGTGGTGGGCCCACACCGAGAAGCCGAGAACGAGAATCCCCATCAGGGAGAGCGCCATCAGCCGGTAGCCGAACACGGGCTTCCGCGACATCGACGAGATCACCTCGGAGACGATCCCGAACCCGGGCAGCATCATGATGTAGACGGCCGGGTGGCTGTAGAACCAGAAGACGTGCTGGTACCCGAGCACGTAGCCGCCGCCCTCGGGCGTGAAGAAGCTCGTGTGCAGGATCCGATCGAACAGAACGAAGAACTGGGAGCCGGCGATGAACGGCGTCGCGATGACGACGAGCAGTGAGGTCGTGAAGTTCGCCCAGACGAGCAGCGGCATGCGCCAGAACGTCATGCCGGGCGCGCGCATCGTGATGATCGTGACGAGGAAGTTGAGCGCGGTCAGGATGCTCGACGCCCCCGCCCACTGCACGCCCATGTTGAAGAACGTCTGACCCAGCGGCTGGCCTTCCGCAAACGGCGCATAGCCCGTCCAGCCGGCGCCGAACGCGCCGCCGGGAGCGATGAAGCTGGCCAAGAACATGATTCCTGCGATCGGAAGCAGCCAGAACGAGAGCGCGTTCAGCCGCGGGAAGGCCATGTCGGGCGCCCCGAGCATGAGGGGCACGACGAAGTTCGCGATGCCCGCGAACGCCGGGATGATGAAGAGGAAGATCATCAGCGTCGCGTGCACCGAGACGAGCCCGTTGAACGTCTGCGAGTCGACGAACTGGAGCCCCGGCTGCGCGAGCTCGGCGCGGAAGAACATCGCCATGAGCCCGCCGATCACGAAGAAGACGAACGTGGTGACGAGGTACTGGATCCCGATCACCTTGTGGTCGGTGTTGACCCGGAAGTAGTCCCTCCAGCCGCGCGCTCCGTGACCCGAGTGGTCCTCGGGCCGGGTCGGGCGGCCGGAGATGTAGTAGAGCCAGTAGTCGAACGCACCGATGCCGCCGAGGAACCCCATCGGCGCCGCGACCATCGCGCCGACGACGAGCACGACCTCGGTGTTCCACACGGGGTCCCAGCTCCACCACGAGCGGAGGACGAGGACGAGGAGCGTTCCGAGAACGAATCCCGCGGCCGCCATCCACGCCCCGCGTACGAGCCCGGGCCCGAAGAAGAGACGCCACGTCGAGCTGTGCGGAGGCTCGAAGTGGGGCGGATACTGGGCGTGGGAGCTGTCTGGATGCGTGGCGGTCACGCCTGCTTCTCCTTCACCCACTTGTCGAAGTCGGCCTGAGTCACCACGCGCGCCTTCGCGCGCATCGTCGCATGCCCGAGCCCGCACAGCTCGGCGCAGATCACAGCGAACTCACCGGTGCGCGTGGGGGTGACGAGAATCGTCGTCTCGACTCCGGGGACCGCGTCCATCTTCTGGCCGAACTGAGGCACCCAGAACGAGTGGATCACGTCCACCGCCTCCATGGTGAACTGGGCCTCGCGTCCGACCGGAAGGACGAGCTCGCCGCTCTCGAAGTCACCGTAGTCGCCGTATTCGAACTTCCACGCGAACTGCTGGCCGATCGCCTTCACCTGGAGAGGCCGGTCACTCGCCCGGCCGTTCTCGGAGAGCACGACAGCGCTCACGATGCCGAGCGCGATCACGAGGATCGCCGGCACAGCCGTCCAGACGACCTCGAGGCCCGTGTGTCCGTGAATCGGTGGCCCGTCCGCGTCGTCGTCCAGCGGCACGCGCCACTTCCACACGGCGTACACGACGACGGCGGCGACCAGCGAGAAGATCACGATCGACATCACGGTCGCGAACCAGTAGACGTCCTGGATCCGGTCGAACTCTTCTGTCGCAGAGGTCGGAAGCCACTGGAACAGGACGGCCACCAGCGTGACGAGCACGCCGATCACGACGCCGATCGCGACCAGCTGGACGATCCCCTTGCGCACCGGGGCCGAGCCTACTTCAACCGCTGGCTATCGTGGGGCGGAACCACACCCGGCTGCCGCCCACTCCTCGTGCCTCGAATCGCAAAGCTGTCGCTCCTCGTCGGAGCCCTCGCGATCTCCGTTACCGCTGCCCTCACGGCGTTCACGACGGCAGGACACGGCGAGGCATCGACTGCTGGAGCGAGCGCGCTCGGAAGCGGGAAACCCGTGGTCCTTGCGTTCGGTGGAGACGTCCACTTCGAGGGGATCCTGAAGTCGAAGCTCGCGGCGAATCCACCCGGCGTCCTGGCCCCGATCGAGCCGACGCTCCACGACGCCGATCTCGCCGTCGTGAACCTGGAGACGGCCGTGACGACGGGAGGGGCCGCGGCGAGGAAGCAGTTCGTCTTCAGCGCACGGCCGAGCGCCTTCCAGGCGCTTCGCGGCGGGGGCGTCGACCTGGCGTCCATGGCCAACAACCACGGCATGGACTACGGGGAGGCTGGGCTGCGTGATTCACTCGCCGCAGCCGAGCGCCACCGGTTCCCGGTCATCGGCATCGGCCTCGACGGCAAGCAGGCGTACCGCCCGTTCCGCCGGACGATCAACGGCCAGCGGATCGCCGTGATCGGAGCGACGCAGGTGCTCGACAACGAGCTCATCGGTGCGTGGACCGCCGGGCCAGGCAAGCCGGGGCTTGCCTCGGCGAAGGAGGTGCCACGCCTCCTCCAGGAGGTGCGGCGGGCGCGACGGACCGCGGACACGGTCGTCGTGTTCCTCCATTGGGGCGTCGAGCTCGAGCGGTGCCCCACGACCGACCAGCGCACGCTCGCGAAACAGCTCGTCGCCGCGGGCGCGGACGTCGTCGTCGGCGGGCACGCTCATCGGCTCCTCGGCGCCGGCCGCATGGGCAAGGCACTCGTCTCCTACGGCCTCGGCAACTTCGTCTGGTACGGAACGAGCAAGCTCTCGACGCAGACGGGCGTGTTGTTCGTCACCGTGACCGGCCGGCGCGTGAACGGATACCACTGGGTTCCGGCCCGGATCGTGGACGGAGTGCCGCGTGCTCTGTCGGGCTCGAGGCGCCGGCAGGAGCTCGCCGCATGGCACTCGCTCCGCGGCTGCACCGGGCTCAGACCCTGAGAGCGGGGCTACACTTGCCCTCCCGGGCCGTTAGCTCAGTTGGTAGAGCAGGGGACTCTTAATCCCAAGGTCGAAGGTTCGAATCCTTCACGGCCCATCGCGAGGCTTCCGAAGACCTGGCCCGCCGGCGATCGGACTGCGTGACACGAATCGGTGCGCAAGCTCGACGGAGCAACAGGTCGTGCAATACGAGATCCGTAGCACGGCTGCGCGTGGGCGGTCTCCGGCGACGCGACGAAAGCCCGAAACTCGGGTGTCATTGGGTGCCGCACCGCTCTCGAGCGCGCACCTGCCGAACGGTGCCAGCTGCACTTCGATCGAAAGCATCGCGCCTAGCTCTCGACGAGCGCGTCCCGCAGAGCCTGCGCGAGGTGGTACGGCCGTCGACCGGTGAAGTGCTCGATCTGCTGCCGGCAGGAGATGCCCATCACGACGACGCGGGCGTCCGGCTGGGCCTCGATGGCGGGGAAGAGCTCGCGCCCGCCCGCTGCCTTCGAAAGGCTGTAGTGCTCCAACTCGTAGCCGAAGGCGCCCGCCATCCCGCAGCACGCCGTGTTCACGAACTCCGGTTCGTAGCCGGCCAGCCGGAGCAGCTCGAGGCTCTTCGAGGGGTCAGCGTAGGCCTTCTGGTGGCAGTGCCCGTGGAAGATCACGCTGCGCCCGCCGCCGTCGAACTTCAGCTCGAGCTCGCCCTGCTCCGCCAGCATCGCGAGGAACTCGTCGACGAGGAGCGAGCGCTCCGAGACGGCGCGCGCCTGCTCCCGGAGCTCCGGCCCCACGAGCTCCGCGTACTCATCGCGGATCGTCAGCAGGCACGACGGCTCGCAGCCGACGATGAACGCGCCGTCACGCACCTGCTCGTGGAGCCGCTCGACGTTCGCCCGGGCGTGGGCGCGAGCCTGCTCCGTGTACCCCTTGGAGATCATCGGACGGCCGCAGCAGACGCTGTCGGTCAGCTCGACTCGGAAGCCGGCGCGCTCCAGCAGCTCGACGGCCGCGATGCCGGTCTGCGGCGCGTTGAAGTCCATGAACGTGTCGTGGAAGAGGAGCACCGTGCCGCGGTGGCCGCCGCCTGCCGGCTCGTGCTCGCGGAACCACGCCGGGAACGACGGGCGCGCGAAGGGCGGCAGGGAGCGCCGCCTGTGGATCCCGAGCAGGTGGTGCTGCGCGAGTCCCGTGCCGGGCAGCCGCAGGAGCCAGTTGCTGAGCGGTGCGGTCGCGCTCCCGAGCCTAGCGAGCCGGTGGTTGTTCGCGAACAGCCAGGAGCGGCGCCGGTTCCCGTGGTGCTTGCCGTCCATGCTCCGCAGGGCGCGCATGATTCGCACGGGGTCGACGCCCTTTGGGCACGCGGCCGTACACGCGAAGCAGCCGGCGCAGCTCCAGACGCTCTCGTGTGCGAGCGCCTCGTCGAGCTGGCCGAGCTGGAGGTGCCGGACGACGCGTTGCGGGCTGAACCCGAACGGGCAGTCGGCCGTGCACTTGCCGCACTGGTAGCAGGCGTAGACGTTCTCTCCGGAGAGCTCCGCGATCCGCTGGACGAGCGGCTCGCCGGTCTCGAGCGACAGCACCGCCGTCACGGCGCGCCGCCGGTGGCGTGGTCGTAGCCCGTGTCGAACGCGAGTAGGTTGGCCTCCTCCGTGCCCCTCGGCACCGAGGCTGCGACTGCGTCACGGAGCGCGTCCCGCTCCAGGATCCGCGTGGCGCCGCAGACGAAGCCGAGCATGACGATGTTCGCCATGATCCTGCGCCCGAGCCCCTCGGCGAGGCGCGTCGCGGGCGCCTTCAGCACCGTCCGCCTCGCCTCCGCCTCCTCGTCGAGCTCGACGAGGTCCTCGTCGACGACGAGCACCGACTCCGCCGGCCGGCCGGATGCGTACTTCGCGTACGCCTGCTGCGACATCACGACGACGACGTCGGGCGTGACGACGCGCGGGTAGGCGATCTCGCCGTCGGCGATCACGACCTCCGTCATGCACGCGCCGCCGCGCGACTCGGGCCCGTAGCTCTGCGCCATGACTGCGTTCCGACCGGCGTGGACGGACGCCGCGCGGCCGAGGATGTAGCCGGCGAGAACGATGCCCTGGCCGCCGAAGCCGCCGAGCCTGATCTCGACGTGATCGCGCGTTCCGAGTGTCGCCGTTGCGCTCATCGTCGTAGCGCCTCCTGCACCTTGGGGATCAGATGCTCGTCGAGCAGGTCCAGGTACGTCGCCCGCTCCTCGTCGACGAACTTCCCGACCACGATCTCCTCGTTCAGCGCGAGGTCGAGCTCGTCGAGCGCGGCGAAGTTCTGGACAGTGGTGCGCTCGCGGTAGTAGCGGAGCTCGTCGATCGCCTCGCCGAGGCGGTTCCGGCGGCCGTAGTAGACGGGGCAGGGCGAGACGATCTCCACAAACGCGAAGCCCTTGTGCCCGAGCGCCTCGACCATCGAGCGGCGAAGTCGACCGAGGTCGAGCACCGTCCAGCGGGCGACGTAGGTGGCACCGGCGGCCGCGACAAGCTCCGGCAGGTTGAAGGGGTACTCGATGTTCCCGTACGGCGTCGTCGAGGTGCGAGCGCCGGTCTGGGTCGTCGGGCCGCCCTGGCCGCCGGTCATCCCGTACGTGAAGTTGTTCACGCAGAAGACGGTGAGGTCGACGTTGCGGCGCGCCGCGTGGATCAGGTGGTTGCCGCCGATCGCCATCAGGTCTCCGTCGCCGCTGAAGACCACGACCTTCAGCTCCGAGTTGCCGAGGTGCAGCCCCGTCGCGAACGGGATCGCGCGACCGTGGGTCGTGTGGAAGCTGTCGCACCGCACGTAGCCGGCGACGCGGCCGGTGCAGCCGATGCCGGAGACCATCGCCAGCCGCTCGGGCTCGATCTCCGCCTCCGCGAGGGCCTGCACGAAGCCCAAGACCGCGATACCGATGCCGCAGCCCGGGCACCAGATGTGAGGCAGGCGCTCGCGGCGCAGCCTCCCCTCAACCGGGTGGACGAGCTCGTCCTCGGCCCCGTACCAGCCCTCGGGATGGGCGAGCGCGTCCTCGACCGTCTCCGCGGTCCAGTGCTCCTCGCCGTCGAACTCTTCGTAGTCGCGGTTCATCTCCATCTCACAGGTCCTCCGGGAGGTCGTTGAGCCGGGCGGCGGTGACAACCGGGCCGTCACGGCAGACGACGAATCTGCCGACGTTGCACCGGCCGCAGTGGCCGACCCCGCACGTCATTCGGTTCTCGAGCGTCGTCACCACCTGCTCCCGCGAGTAGCCGAGCTTGTCGAGCGTCAGGAGCATGAAGTGGAGCATCACGGGCGGCCCGCAGACGACGACGGTGCGGCCGTCGGGCTTCAGGCCGAGGCGCTCGAAGACCGCGGGAATCAGGCCGACCTCGCCCTTCCACCCCGGCTCCTCGCCGCCCGGGTCGACGGCCCTCACCACGCGCACGCCGTCGATCGCCTCCCACTCCTGCATCTCGTCCTTGTAGACCACGTCCGGAACGGTCCGCGCGCCGTTGAGGAGCACGACCTCGCCGTACTCCTCGCGCCGGTCGAGCACGTACCGGAGCGGCGCCGCGACCGCGGCCATGCCGATGCCGCCGCCGACGAAGACGAGGTTCCGGCCCCGCCAGCCCTCGACGTCGAAGCTGTTGCCGTATGGGCCGCGGAAGCCGACGAGCTCGCCGGTGGAGAGGCGTTCGAGCGAGGTCGTCACCTTGCCGAGCCGCTTGAACGTGCACTCGATCCGGCCGCCGCGCGTCGGCGGATTCGCGATCGTGAAGACGCACTCGCCGGCGCCGAAGGAGGAGAAGAGCGCAAACTGGCCGGCGCGCCACTCGAAGCCGGAGGCGACGCTCCGGTCGGCGAACTCGAGGCAGAGCGTGCGCACGTCAGGCGTCTCCTGCCGCAGCTCGGCGATGCGCATCAGGTGCGGCAGGAAGCCGTTCACGCCAGCGCCTCCTCGACGACGCGCCGTACCGTCTGCTGGATGTCGAGCCCGACGGGGCAGAGGACGGTGCACCGGCCGCAGCCGACGCACATGAAGCTGCCGTGCTCCAGCGGGTAGTAGGCGAACTTGTGCAGGACGCGCTGCCGGTAGCGTGACGGCTGGTCCGGGCGCGGGTTGTGGCCGGACGCGTGCTTCGTGAACGACGCGAAGCCGCAGCTGTCCCAGAGGCGGCAGCGGGTGCCGCAGAACGCGCTGCCGTTGTCGTCGACGTCGAAGCAGCTACAGCTGGGACAGACGTAGGCGCAGACGCCGCAGCCGAGGCAGCGCTCGCCCACGGCCGCCCAGAGGGGATGGCCGAAGGCGCCGTCGAGGACACCGGCCCACTCCGCCGCGAGCGGCGTCCGCGCGATCTCCTCCTCGACGGCGCGCTGACATTCCTTTGCGGCGGCCCAGTCCTCGTCTGTCGCCTGCTCCCAGAGAGCGGAGACGGTCTCGACGAGCTGGACGCCCTTGTCCGTCAGCGCGCGGAGCAGCCAGCTCCCGTCGAGGTGCACGAGCTGAAGGTCGGAGCCGTCGGTGCCACCGGGCGAGCCGCCGACCGCGGTGCAGAAGCACTCGGGGCGCGCGGAGTCACAGGCGAGGGAGACGGTGAACGTGCGCGAGCGCCGCTCCGCGTACGAGGCGTCGGGAGCGCCGTCCAGGAAGACGGAGTCCAGGCGGGCCAGCCCAGCCGCGTCGCACGGCCGCAGGCCGAAGAGGACCTGCTCGACCGCGTCGGGCGCACGCTGCTCGAGCTTCACCTCGTCCGCGGTCAACCGGTACGAGAAGAGCTCCTCCGCCCGCGGAAAGAGGTGCTCCTTGGGCGACCAGCGGGTGTTGCCGTAGTCGAGCACGGCCTCGTCCGGCGACGCGATCGGGCGGAAGAGGAGCAGCCCGCCGTCGCGCGTCGGCGCGACGACGCGTCGGCCGCTCCCGAGCAGGCGCTCGAGCCACTCCCGCCGCTCCGCGTCCGTCAGCCGCCAGCCCAGGATCACAGGAACTCCCCTGGATCATCGGGGCGGAAAGTCGTCAGCGGCGGCGGGACGGAGGCGTCGAGGCCCGCTCGGTAGCCGAAGCTCGTCTGGAGCTCCTGCGCGACGCGGCGGTTGAGCAAGTCGAGCCGGATCTCGGAGGGGCACACGCGCGCGCACTCGTCGCACCCGACGCAGCGGCCCGCGAGGTGCATCGCCCGCGCGACGTTCCAGGCCGTGTTACCTGGCCCGTCGGCCGCCTTCGAGATCCACTGCGGCTGGTTCTTCTCGGCAACGCACGTGCCGCAGTAACAGAGGGGGCACACCGCGCGGCAGGCGTAGCAGCGGATGCAGCGGTCGAGCTGGCGTTGCCAGTACTCCCATCGCTCCGCCGGTTCGAGCGCCTCGAGCGCGGCGATCTGAGCGTCGCGCGGGTCCGGCGCCGTCGCTCGGGCGGCGGCGACCTCGCCGACGACGACATCCGCGCCGGCAGGGACGCCTTCCGCACACTCGTAGCACTTGTACGCGAGGCGCCCCTCGAGGCGGACGCCCTCGCACGCGACGCCGACGAGGACGACGTCCTCGCGGACGAGTTGGTTCTCGCGCAGGAAGCCTGTCACCGCCTTGGCGTCGCAGGCCTTGACGACGATGGCGACCTTGCCGTCGCCGTGCCTGCGCCGGACGGCATCTGGCAGGTAGACCGTGAGGTTCGCCGCGCAGCTCTCGTCCCAGACGAGCCGCGCCGCCTCGGCCGGCTCTGTCACGAAGATAGGCACCCGCTGCCCAGGCAGGGAGCCCTCGGCGTAGCCGAGCACGACGGAGGCGCCGCCCTCCGCGAGCAGGGCCGCGGCAGCCTCACGGAGCTGCTCGGTCAGCCCGGCGGTGTCGGTGGATGCGCGGGGTTCGGCGTCCGGCTCGGGCAGTGCGAACTGCTCCAGCCCCTCGAGCGGGGGCGCCGCCCACCGCCCGACCGGCCCGAGCGCCCGCACGACCTCGGTCACCTGGTCGACCGTCGCCGCCCACTTGATCCCCTCCGACGCGGATACCCACGCGAAGTGGAGCCGCCGAGGGTCGAGCCCGAGGAACTCCATCAGCGACCGAAAGACCGTGAGGCGCCGGCGGGCGAGGTAGTTACCCTGGACGTAGTGGCAGTCGCCGGGGTGGCAGCCCGATGCGATCACCGCGTCGGCGCCGTTCTCGAACGCCTTGACGACGAAGAGCGGGTCGAGCCGCCCCGTGCAGAGGAAGCGCACGATGCGGGCGTTCGCAGCGTGGCCGCGCCGCGAGGTGCCGGCCATGTCCGCTCCCGAGTACGTGCACCAGTTGCAGACGAGCGCGACGATGCGCGGCTCCCAGGCGACGGCGCCGGCGTTCTCGCTCGCGACGGTTGCCACGGACTCGCTCACGCGGGCGCTCCTGCGAACTCGGGCACGAAGGCCCCGAGCTGCGCGAAGACCTGCTCGTCGTCGAAGCCGACGACGTCGACAGCACGCACACGGCAGGCGCCGGTGCAGGCGCCGCAGCCCTCGCACATCGCCTCGTTCACCCGCGCCACCGTGCGGACGAGGTTGCCCTCGCGGTCGCGGATCTCCTGCCGCTCGATTGCCCGGTACGGGCAGACGCGCTCGCAGTCGAAGCAGCCGATGCAGGCGGCCTCGTCCACGCGGGCGACGTTCGGCTCGCGCTCGAGCACCGGCCGCGAGAGGAGCTCGAGCGCCTTGCTGGCCGCCGCAGAGGCCTGCGCGACCGTGTCCGGGATGTCCTTCGGCGCCTGAGCGGACCCCGCGAGGAAGAGGCCCGCGGTGAGGGTCTCCACCGGCCGGAGCTTGGGGTGGACCTCCTGGAAGAAGCCGTACGTGTCCGTGGGCACGCGCAGCTTCCGCGCGAGCTCCGAGTTCGGCGCCGGCACGACCGCCGTCGCGAGCACGACGAGGTCCGCCTCGACCTCGACCTGCTGGTCCGACAGCGTGTCGGTGCCGTAGACGCGCAGCTTGCCGCCGTGCTGCGTGACGCGGCTGACCCGGCCGCGGACGTAGAGGACATGCTCTTCCTCCATCGCCTGCTGCACGAACTCCTCGTAGCCCTTTCCGGCGGCGCGGATGTCCATGTAGAAGACGACGGCGCGGCTGTCGTGGACCTTGTGACGGAGCAGGAGCGCGTGCTTCGCGGTGTACATGCAGCAGATCCGAGAGCAGTACGGGACGCCGCCCTTCGGGTCGCGCGAGCCGACGCACTGGATGAAGACGACGCTCTTCGGAACCTCGCCGTCCGACGGCCGCCGCGGCAGCCCCTCCGTCGGACCCGACGCCGAGAGCAGGCGCTCGAACTCGAGCCCGTCGATGACGTCGGGGTAGCGACCGTAGCCGTATTCCTGCGCCTGCTCGGCCCCCATCAGCTCGTAGCCGCTGGCGAGAACGATCGCGCCGACGTCGCGCTCCAGGATCTCCGGCTGCTGGTCGTACTCGATCGCGTTCGGGCCGCACACCTGGGAGCACCGCTCGCAGGCGAGGACCCGGTAGCCGCCGTCCTGGGAGGCGAGGTTCGCGTTCACACACGCCTCGGCGTCGAGCGTGTAGATCGCCGGGACCGCCTGCGGGAACGGGATGTAGATCGCCTTCCGCCAGCTGAGGTTCAGATCGAACTCGTTCGGCACCGTCGCCGGGCAGGCAGGGACGCAGTCGTCGCAACCGGTGCAGAGCTCCTCGTTGACGTAGCGCGCCTTCTTCCGGATCTTCACCTGAAAGTTGCCGACGTAGCCCGAGACCTCCTCGACCTCGGCATACGTGAGCAGCTCGAGGTTCGGGTGCCGCGAGGCCTCGACCATCAGCGGCGTGAGGATGCACTGCGAGCAGTCGAGGGTCGGGAACGTCTCCGAGAGGCGCGCCATGTTCCCGCCGAGCGTCGGCTGTCGCTCCACGAGCGTCACGGCGTGGCCGGCGTTGGCGATGTCGAGCGCCGCCCGGATACCCGCGACGCCGCCGCCGATCACGAGCGCTCGCTTCGTCACCGGCACCTCGATCGGGTAGAGCGCCTGGTCGCGTTTGGCCTTCTCAACCATCGTCGCGACGATCTCGCAGGCCTTCTGCGTCGCCGCGCCGCCGTTCTCGGTCACCCACGCGCACTGCTCGCGGATGTTCGCCATCTCGCAGAGGAACGGGTTCATCCCGGCCTCCGCCGTCGCGCCGCGGAACGTCGGCTCGTGTAGGTGCGGCGAGCAGGCCGCGACGACGACGCTCGTCAGCCCCTGCTCGCGGATCGCCTCCTGCACCTTCTTCTGGCCGGGCGCGGAGCACATGTACGGGTAGTCCTCAACGAGGGCGACGCCGGGCAGCCGGCGAGCGAACTCCGCGACCTGGACGGGGTCGACTTTGCGGCGGATGTTCTCGCCGCAGTGGCAGACGAAGACGCCGACTCGCGACACGGACTAGGCCTCCACCAGCTCCGCCCGGGTAGGCGCGCGGCCCTCGCTCGTCCGAACGATTGCTTCGGCGATCTCCTCGACTTCATGGATCTCGCCGCCCGCGTGTGGCACGCAGAGGACGCCGCAATCGTCTACCGCGCAGCGCTCCACCTCGCGCACGAGCTGGCCGAGGTTGATCTCCGGGACGACGAAGCCCTGCACGCGGTTCGAGAGCTGCCGGATCCGCTCCTCCGGGAACGGCCAGGCCGTGCGCAGCCGGAGCAGCCCGGCGGCGACCCCGCGCTCGCGCGCGTCGGCGATCGCGCGGACGGCGACACGCGCCGAGATCCCGTACGAGACCACGACGACCTCCGCGCCGTCGACACCGTCCTCGACCCAGTCGTAGATGTCGAAGCGGTGGCGGCGGATCTTCTCGGTCAGCCGCGTCACCAGCAGCTGTTGCGCGGCCGGGGTGGTGAGCGGATAGCCCCGCTCGTCGTGTGTGAGGCTCTCGAAGAAGACGTTGTAGCCCTCGCCTGCTAGCGCCATCGGGGGGACGAGGTCGTCGTCCGGCTCGCAGCCCTTGAACTCGCCGCGCGGCTTCCGGGGCCCCTTCCGTTTCCAGAGCTCGAGCTCATCCGGTGCGGGCACGACGAGCTTCTCCGTCAGGTGCCCCACCTCGGCGTCCGCCATGATCAGCACGGGCGTCCGGTAGCGCTCGGCGATGTTGAACGCGCGGACGGCCAGGTCGAAGCACTCCTGCACCGACCACGGGACGACGGCCACGATTTCGTAGTGCCCGTGCGAGCCCCAGCGGGCCTGCATCATGTCCGCCTGCGAGACCGAGGTCGGCAGGCCGGTCGAGGGGCCGCCACGCTGCACGTTACAGATGACGCACGGCGTCTCAGTAAGGATGCCGAGCCCGAGGTTCTCCATCATCAGCGAAAAGCCGGGGCCGGAGGTCGCGGTCATCGCCTTGTGGCCGGTCCAGGCGGCGCCGAGCACCGCTGCCAGCGAGGCGATCTCGTCCTCCATCTGGACGTAGAGGCCACCGACCTGCGGAAGCCGCTGTGCCATACGCTCCGCGACCTCCGTCGACGGAGTGATCGGATAGCCGCCGAAGAAGCGGCAGCCGGCGGCGATCGCGCCTTCCGCGATCGCGTTGTCGCCGAGCAGGAAGTGCGTCCCGGTCAGCGCTGCGGATGTCGTCATGCGGTCTCCTAGATGGCCAGGCCGAGCTCCCGCGCGCGCGGGAGCAGTTGGGCGGGGAGAGCAAAAATCGCGAACTCCGGGCAGATCGCGCTGCACGCCTGGCAGCTGACGCAGCCGTCGTTCAGGACGACCGGGTAGTGGTAGCCGTCCGGGTTGAAGTCCTCCGACAGCGCGAGCACCCCGACGGGGCAGTACTCGATGCAGAGCTCGCAACCCTTGCAGCGCTGGACCCGGATGAGCACGGCGCCCCGGACGTACTCGGGTAGTGGTGCCATCGGCGTCCGCAGCCTCGCAGCGCGCGCATCGACAGCCCGCGCCCTTTCGAAGTGGTGCTTGGACTCTCGGATCTGCGACCCAAGCCGCTCCTGCACGCTCACGATCGTAACGCGGGGTGGGCTGCGCCGAGTCCGTAGTTTCCCGGACCCGACCCCGGCGACCGGAATGATTTCAGGGGGTCACGTCACAGCGACTGCGCCAACGGTAAGACCGCAGGTGGAAGCTGCTGTGGCGAAGACTTTTCGACTACCTGCCCACCTGATCTTCCTCTCTGAGTCGGAGGCGAGAGAGCCAGAACTGCTTCGAAGCTTCGGGGCGCAGCTGTCAAGGCCAGCGCGCAGGGTGAAGACAGAGAGTTGGATGGGTCGGGTTCCCCTGAGTGGGCCGGCAACGAAAGGCCAACACGCCCACCGAGAGAGCCCGAGACGCCGAGCTGCGGGATGCCGCCGAGTGGACCAAACGGCCACGAGCGACTACGGGCGATCCGGGCCTGGGAGCCTCTGCTAATCCCAAGGTCGAAGATTCGAATCCAGTGGAGGGGTTTGGGGGAACCGGGAGGTTCCCCCAGCACCTACAGAGCGCCTACGCCGTCGCGATGCTCGCCGCCCCGTCTCGAGGTCGGTGTCGCCGAACCAGGCCTTCTCCGTAGGCTTCCACGAGATGAAGGTCTTCACCGTCGTCGGAAACCGGCCCCAGTTCATCAAGTCGGCACCCCTGTCGGCCGCCCTCCGCGCGGCTGGGATCGACGAGGTCGTCCTGCACACGGGACAGCACTACGACCGCGAGCTTTCCCAGGTGTTCTTCGACGAGCTCCGCTTGCCCATGCCGCGCTATCGCCTCGACCTGCACTCGGCGGACCCGGCGGAGATGGAGCCTGCGATCGCGGTACGGGTCAGGAGCGAGTCACCGGATCTCGTCCTCGTCTATGGGGACACCAACTCGACGCTGGCCGGCGCCCGAGCCGCGGCCGCGGCCGCCGTTCCGCTCGCGCACGTCGAGGCGGGGCTACGTAGCGGCGACCTCTCGATGCCGGAGGAGCACAACCGGATCGAGGCGGACCGCATCGCCTGGCTCCTCTTCTGCCCCGACGACCGCTCCCGGATAACGGTGGAGAAGGAGGGCGTTCTGGGGCGGATCTACGTCGTCGGCGACGTAATGTCCGACGTGAGCATGCGCTTCGCTCCGATCGCGAGGGAACGGTTCCCCATCCCATTCGAGCCGCGGAGCTACATCGTGGCGACCGTTCACCGCCAGGCGAACGTCGAGCAGCCACGCCTGGGCAGGATCGTCGAGGGGCTGAACCGGCTCGAGGAGCGGGTCGTCTTCCCGGCGCACCCGCGGACCCGCGCACGGATCGAGCGCGACGGGCTCGCGCTCGGCGAGCACATCCGGCTCGTCGAGCCGCTGAGCTATCTCGAGCTCGCATCTCTCGCATCTCAGGCTCGCGTCGTCGTGACGGACTCCGGCGGCCTGCAGAAGGAGGCGTACTGGTACGGCGTCCCGTGCGTGACGCTCAGGCCCTCGACCGAGTGGGTCGACACGGTGAAGGTCGGCGCGAATGTGCTGGTCGACGACGACGCCGCCGCTCTCGTCGACGCGGTCGCCAACGCCGCGATGCCAGACGGGAGACCCGTGCTCTACGGCGACGGGCACGCCTCCGAGCGGATCGCGCAGGTGCTGGTCGCTACGATCCCCGGCCGATGAAGAGAGACGTCGCAATCGTCGGGGCCGGCTACGTCGGCTTGCCGCTCGCGCGGGTGTTCGCGGACGCGGGAAAGCTCGTCCTGCTCGTCGACGTCGACCCGGAGCGCGTCGCACAGCTCAACCGAGGCGAGAGCTACATCGAGGACGTCCC
>DATDOS010000050.1:0-12046 GCA_035293125.1 Gaiellaceae bacterium
CCTCGTCTCCTCGAACCAGGCCGAGCGCGCGCAGCGCGAATGGCTCGAGGTAGGTGCCTGGCTGGAGCGACGGCTCGGCCTCGCCCTCGAGGCGCTCGCGGTCTCCGATGGCAGCAAGCCCGTCCAGCCGAGCCGCGATCACGCCCGCGCCCATCGTGTAGGTCTTCGTGGGACGCACCTCGAGGAGTCGACTTGCCGCCTGCAGGTCGCCGCGAATAAGCGCGAGCCGGAGGCGCGGTGAGTCGAGGGCGTAACCATAGCCCTCCATCCCCAGCCCGTCCGCAGCTCGCTCGAGCTCCATGGCGCGCACGTTGTCCCCTTCGTACGCCCAGGCGACGGCACAGAGAAGAAGGCTGCGGGCATTGCGGACGCACGGTGTCTCGAAATTCGCGGCCACCCGCTCCTCGACAGCTCCCGTCAGCTCCCGAATCGCCGCCCAACCGCCGGCAAGTTCCTCGACGTCCACGGCCTGGGCGACGGCATGCACGCGATGGTGGGGCGAGAGCCGCCGGGCGATCTCTTCGCTCTGCCTAACGAGGTCGCGGCCCTCGGACAGCCGACCAACGGCCGTCACGGCAGGAATTGCGAGCTCGAGTACCTCGCCGCCGCGGTCGGGGTCGCTGATCATTGGGAGCAGCTCCAGGCGCCGCCGGGTCCACCCGTATGACTCTTCGAATCGCCCCTGCTCGAAGGCGGCCGCCGCCAGCGTGCCCCAAGCGAAGGAACGCAGCTCCAGGTCCTCCAGCTCCTCGGCGAGCAAACTTGCCTCGCGAGCTGATTCCTCGCCGCGCTCGGGATTCCAGTACGCCCTCGCCAGCAGTGCGCGTGCCCGTGCCTTGCTCTTCGGCTCGGCGAGCTCGAGAGCCCGCTCGATCCACTCTTCGAGAACCTCGTTCTCTGGACGGCGTATCCACATGGCGCCCCGGCTGGACGTCTCGAAGGCCAGCAGGCTGTATGTCTCAGCACGGCTGGCTCGATCGGCGTCGGCGTCGAGGGAACGCACCATCGCCGCCCAGAACGCGTCGCCGTCGAACCTGAGCGCGCTCGCCCTGCCTGCCTCACGCCAGAGCCCGGCCCGGGTCTGGCCGTCCGGGGCGAGCTCGACGGCGCGGTCCAGAAGCCTGAGACCCTCCTCGATCTCGTACCGACCCACCGCGAGCTCGGCCCCTCGGCGCAGCCAGGCCACGGCCTTCGGTCGGAGCCGGCGAGGGGTCTCGTCATCGTCCGGCCACGCCAGATCGGCGTAGTCGGAGCGCAGGGCCTCGCTGTAGTGGTGAGCGAGTGTGGCAGCGTGCTCGTCTCGTCCTTCACCGACTCCCTCGAGCCACTCGGCGAAGCCCAGATGGAGACGCGCACGTCTCCCCTTCGGGATGCTGCTGTACGCGACCTCGCGGGTCAGCGCGTGCCTGACGGCGTACTCGGCCTCGCCTGCAAGCGACGAGGACTGCCGCCGCAAGACGAAGACTCGCTCCTCGAGGAGGCCGAAGTCGGGCTCATCGCCCTCGACGAGCGCGCGCGCAGCCCCTACCCAGAAGACGCGCCCGATCACCGCTCCCGCCTGGAGCGCCGCCTTCTCGCGCGCCGGGAGCAGGTCGATGCGCGCCGCAATCAGGGCGTGGACCGAATCGGGGAGGACGAAGTCCGGCGGAAGCTCTTCGAGCGCCCAGCCGGCCTCACCGCGAACGAGGAAACCGCGATCGATCAGCGTCGCGAGGATCTCTTCGACGAAGAAGGGATTGCCCTCGGCACGCTCCACGATCGCGCGGAGCCCGGCCGGCGGCTCCGAGCCGAGCAGGGCGGCCAACAGCTCCTCTGGCTCCTCCCCTGCCAGCGGTTCGAGCTGCACCGTCGCTCCGCCCGCGAGCGGAACACCCTCCGGCCTCGCCGTTGCGATCAGGAGCAGCGGGCCGCGTACCTCGGCCGCGGTCTCGAGGAGCTCGACAAGCCTCTGGTCCGCCCAATGTAGGTCCTCGACGAGCAGGACGGCCGGCCGGCCGGCAACGAGCTCTACGAGAAGCGCCGTCCACGCTTCACGGAAGCGCTCACGCACTTCGAGCGGGTGAGCATCGCCTGCGACGTCCAGCCCGAGGGTGAGCGCCAAGATCTCGCGGCTCCCCAGCACGCTCCGCACGCGCTCGGGCGGATCGCTGTCGAGGATCCCGAAGTGCTCCTTGAGGATCTCGCCGAGCGGGGCGTACGCACTCGCGCTGCCATAGGGCAGGCAGCGACCGACGCGCCGCAGGGGCTCCGGGCTCTCCAGCACGAGCGCTTCCCAGAGCTCGCGGACGAGCCGCGTCTTGCCGACGCCGGCCTCGCCAACGACGGTCAGCAGCTGCGGGGAGCCTAGCTCGACCGCCCGCCGGTACGCGCTTCGCAGGACGGCGAGCTCCCGCTCGCGCCCGACGAACGCCCGCGCGAAGGCGCCGACCCCGCGCGGTCGCATGAGGGAGAGCGCACGCAGGAGCGGGCGGCAGCCGACACCGGCGGGCTTGCCCTTCGCCTCGACCACCCTCGGCTCACCGAACTCGAAGGCGCCGGCGGCGGCGGCGGCGGTTCGCTCGCCCGCCAGGATCTCACCGGGCGCGGCGGCCTGCTCTAGCCGGGCGGCGACGTTGACGGCGTCGCCGCTGACGAACGAGCTCCCTTCGTGCGGCCGGCCGAGGACGACCTCCCCAGTGTTGACGCCTATGCGGAGACCCAGCTGCTCGCCGAACAGCTCTTCGATCCGCCGCCGCATCGACAGTGCGGCGTGGAGAGCCCGTTCGGCGTGGTCCTCGTAGGCGGTCGGCGCTCCGAACACGGCCATGACCGCGTCGCCCGCGAACTTCTCGAGCGTGCCGCCGACGCCGCGGATCTCAGCGGCCATTCCTCCGTAGAAGCGGTCGAGGAAAAGGCGAGTGTGCTCGGCATCCCGATCCGAGGCGAGCGCCGTCGAGCCGACGAGATCGGCGAACAGCATGGTCGCCAGCTTGCGCTCCCGTGCAGCGGGCGTGGCCGCCGGGGCCGCGCAGGCTGGGCAGAAGCGGGCGCCCTCCGGGAGCCCGGCGCCGCAGGCCGTGCAGATCGCCATGCGACATTCTTAGCGCCGCCCGGGGCGCGCTGGGTCATCGCGGTTCCACGAGCGCGCCCGCGGGAGGGCTACCCGCCGGCTTCAGTACGCCTGTTCGAGCCCCGGATGGTGAGCCTGAGCGCGAAGGCGCGGGCCGGCGCACACGAGGTCGAGCGCGGGACAGTCGGCGCATGCGAACTCGCTCGGCGTGGGTCGGAACTCACCCGCGCGGATGCGCTCGATCGCTGTAGAGAGCTCGGCCTCGAGCAGCGGCGCGTCTTCCTGCGTGAAGGTCGCGGAGACGATGTCGTCGGGGCGCTCGAGGAACTGGTACGCGATCTCCACCTCGGTCGCGCCGTCGCGCAGGCACGCGAGCGCGTACACGAGCCGCTGTACGCGGTACTCGGCCTCGACGACGGACGCCGGATCCGTGCCGTCGAGCGTGTTCGACTTGTAGTCGACGACGAGGGCCTTGCCGCCGCTCTGCCAAAGGACGTCGAGTCGACCGTGGAGCAGAACGCCGTCGTGCTCGAAGGCGAACGGGCGCTCCGGACGCGCGCCCGGCAGCCGCGCGATGCGTACCGCGAGCTCCGATGCACAGTACGCGTCGACGAGGCCGGCGATGCGCTCCAGCTCCGCGTCCATGACCGTCGGGTACCACTCCCGCACCGTGGCATCGAGCTCGGGCCGCAGCGGAGGAGCCGGATCGTCGAGCGGGACGCCCTCGAGGAGCCGATGGACGGCATCACCGATCTCGGTCGCAGCCAACCCCGCCCTTCCGTCACCGTCCGCGTCGCCGCGGACGACCGGGGCGAGGCCCAGGACGCGCTCCGCGAAGTAGCGATACGCGCAGCGCTCGAAGAGGGCCAGCGCGCTGTAGGAGAGGCGCCGAACGTCGTGCTGCGGAGGAGCCGGTATCTCCGCCAGGACGGGCAGCTCGATCCCTACCCACGCCTGACCCGATGGCGGCTCGTCGAAGAGTGGCAGCTGGCCTTCGACTGCCGACGGCTCCTCAGCCGTCCGCTGGGGCTCGGACAGCGCGGAGAACCGGTCGACCACCAGGAGGAAACGCGCGTCTCCGCGTTCGATCTCGACGGAGTCGTCGCCCGCTGCCGTGACCGTGTCGTGCGCGGCAATGCGGTCGAGGACCCACCCGATCGGCGTCTCGCGGTCGGCTGAGCGCTCCGGATCGATCGCCCCGGAGATGATCAGGCGGTCGATCGCCCTCGTCATGGCCACGTAGTAGAGGCGGAGGCGTTCCGCGCGCTCCTGGTCGCGCTCGGCGTCGCGAACCTCTTCGAAGCCGAAGACCGGCTGACGCTCGCCGCGCGTCGGATGCACCATCCGGAACCCGAAGCGTCCGTCGGAGAGCGCGACGATCTCGTCGCCGCCGCGCGGCCCGCCTACGTCCCGGCCCGCGTCCGCGACGACGACGACCTTGAACTCGAGTCCCTTCGCGCCGTGAATCGTGAGGAGGCGAACGGCGCCGGCACCTTCCTCTTCGGCGACGGCCTCGAGCTCCTTGGCGCCCAGCGCATTCTGCTCGCGGACGAACCGGACGAAGCCGGCGAGATCCGTGCCACGTATCGCCTCGTACTCCCGCGCCAAGCGCCCGAGCTTCCGCAGGTTCGCGAACCTGCGCGAGCCGTCCCAACGCGCGAGGACTGCGAGGTCGTAGTCGTGCTCGGAGAGGATCTGCTCGCAGAGAGCCTCGAGGCCGAGGCGGACAGATGCCCGGACAAGCCGCTCGTAACGCTGGAGGAATGCCCTGAGAAGTCGCTCGTCGCTCGCCGGCAGCCGCTCCGGCACTCCTCGCTCGAGTGCTGTGAAGAGTGGCCGGCGCACAGCATTTCGGCGAATCAGCACGAGCGCGTCGTTCGATACGCCGACGAACGGCGAGGCGAGCACGGTCGCGAGGGCGACATCGTCGTAGCGGTTGTGGAGAAGGCGGAGATAGGCAAGAAGGTCGACAACCTGCTGTTGACCGAAGTAGCCGCGCCCGGTCGCGCGGTAGGTCGGGAGCCCCTCGCGCCGGAGGGCCTCCTCGTACCGCTCGGCGTCGGTCCCCGCGGCGAAGAGGACGACGATCTCGCCGGCCATGGCAGCTCCTGAGTCGACGAGCTCTCGCACCCTCGTCGCAATCGCCCGAGCTTCGCCCAGGCGCCAGTGCTCGCCCGAGTCGCGGTAGCTCGTCTTGTCCGTGACGAGCAGCTCGACGGGGTGCCCGAACACCGGATCAGCGAACTCGGCAGATGCGGCCAGAGGCTGGAACTCGTCGCCGAACGCATCTGAGAAGAGGTAGTTCACGGCCGCGAGCACCTGCGGGCGCGAGCGGTAGTTGTTTCGAAGCGCGAGCAGGTTCGACGCCTGCGAGCGTCTCTCGCGAAAGACGTCGACGTCCGCGTGTCGGAAGCCGTAGATGGACTGGAACTCGTCGCCGACGGTGAACACCTCGGTCATCTCGGGGTGGGAGACGAGGTCGATGAGCTCGCACTGGAGGCGGTTCGTGTCCTGGAACTCGTCGACCATGACGAGCCGGAAGCGGAGACCAGTCGCCTCGCGGATCTCCTCGTTGTCTCGCAGAAGGTCTCTCGCCGCAAGCTGCAGGTCCTCGAAATCGACAGCCGACTCGCGTCGTTTCGACGCTGCGTACTCCGCGGCGAAGCGCTCGAGAAGCTCTTGGAGGAGGTCGCGATCGTGGGCTGCCAGCTCCTCGAGCCCCGCGCGCTCGGCAGCCTTTCGAGCCTGCTCGTACGACGCCGCACGCGCGCCCTTGCACTGGAACGCGGAGAGATCCACCAGCCGCTCCGGCGGCGAGTGCTCGGACACGACGTGAAGCGCCTCGCTCGAGTTCCGGCGCTGCGTGGGAGTCGCCGATTCGTCGGCGGCGAGCAGCGCAGCCTCCGAGCGGAGTCGCGCAATCGCCTCCTCGAGACTCGGGCGCTCGCCGAGCTCGAGCTCGAGCTCGCGGCCGGCCGAGCGCAGCGTCTCGTAGACGCCCGTGAGCATCCGCCGCAACCCGTCGGCACGGTACGTCGCGAGCAGCCGCAGACGCTCGGGGTCGCCGGTCGAGCAGAACTGCTCGAGCGCCCGCTCGAACGCCTCCCCGCGAAGGACGGCCGCTCCTGCATCCTCGAGCTCGCGAAAGCGTGGATCCAGGCCGACGGCGAAGGGGTGAGCCTTCAGCAGCCGGTTGCAGAAGCCGTGGATCGTGGAGATCCACGCGCCATCGAGCTCACGGGCAAGGTCGGGCCTGCCTCGGGCTCGAAGCGCGGCGCGGATGCGCGTGCGGAGCTCCCCCGCCGCCTTGCGCGTGTACGTGATGACGAGGATCGACTCGACGTCCAGCCCCCGGTCGCAGACCGCGCGGACGTAGCGCTCGACGAGAACGGACGTCTTCCCGGTACCCGCCCCGGCCGAGACGAACACCGTGCCGGGCGCGCCGACCGCAGCAAGCTGCTCGTCGTTTAGGGGAGTGGCGATCTCCGTGACGGTCATGCGCGGTCCACCCGGCACATCGGCCACAGATCGCACCAGGACGGGCAGCCGTCGCCCTTGGGGTCGTGCTGGACGTCCCCGGCGCGGATGCGCTGCGCATTCGCTCCCGCCCGCTCGCGCGCGGTCTCGACCTGAGCCCAGAACGCGTCCTCGTCGAGGTAGTCGTCCTTCGCGAAGCCGGGAAGGTCCTCCCGCGCGCTCTCGCGCAGCATGCCGCGCGTGACGCGCTTTCCGGCCAGGGCCCGATAGATCCCCCCCAGCGGCTCGACACCGACGAGGTCGCGGAGCGCAAGGACGTACAGCGGGATCTGCAGCCGCAGCTCCCGATCGATGTCGCGTGCCGAGTGCGCACCTTTGCCCGACTTGTAGTCCTGCACGATCCCTCGGGTGCTGAAGGGATCGATGTCGATCCGGTCGATCTTCCCGGAGAGCCAGAGATCGTCTCCGAGCGGCAGTCCCCGCTGGAGCTCGGGTGCCGCGCGTTCGGAGCCGAACGAGACCTCCAGCCTGCGCGGCACGAAGGTGACCTCGGAAGCCGCCTCGTCTCGCACGAACCCCTCGAGGTCGGCGAGCAGCGTATGCCGGAGCTCCGCCTCCTGGAGCTCGGTCAGGTCGAGGCGCACGCCGGACGCGAGAGCGGCGTCCAGACAGCGGCGGACCAGCTCGAGCGCGGCCTCGAGATTCTCGGGAGTCACGCGCTCCGCGTCGAGCTCTCGGGGAAGCGAGGCGTAGAAGCGGTTGAGCGCGGTGTGGACGACCTGACCACGGAGGATCGGGTCGGGTTCGGCGTCGATCCTCTTCGGGTCGACGACGCGCTCGACGAGCCATGCCGAGGAGCAGTCGGCGAAGCGCTCGAGCTCGGTCGCGGAGAAGACGGTCCGGCTGGACAGCGTCTCGAGCACGGCGGGGCTTCGCAGCGAGGTCGGTCGGGTGAATGCGCCGCGCGCGCGCTCGAGGCGCCGAGACCAGCCGTTCGACGCTGCCAGCGACGCCGCCGTGTCAGGATCGTCCACCGCCAGGCGCGCCAGCGATCTCAGGCGCTCACGCTCACTCGGAGCGGCCTCGAGCGCCCACGTGAGTGCGGAGAGCGGGCGTCGGCGCGTGGCGCGCGATACGTCGGCCTCTTCGAAGAGCGACCTCACGTCCTCCCAGAAGGGGCCCGGCTCGCGCGGAACGCCCTCGTCGGTCGCGGCCTCCCGTACCAGCACGAGACGGCGCGCCGCGCGGGTGCACGCCGTATAGAAGAGGTACCGGTCACGGGCCACGGAGTCCGGGCGCTCGAGCCTGCCCCCGAGCTCTCGCCGCGCATCGTCGTCCAGGAACGGTGAAGGCCTGGAGCGGCGAGGGAGGCTTCCCTCCTCGAGCCCCAGAAGGAAGACGACCTCGAAGCTCCGCGTGCGGGCCCGCTCGTAGTCGAGAACTGCGATGCGCCCATCTTCCCCTGCACCGGGAGGTCGAACCCTCGCGCGCTCGAGCGCGGCGACGACGTCCTCCGGTGCCATCGGGCGCGCGTCCAAGCTCGCGAGCAGCTCGAGCTCGTCGAGCGTCCGCTCGGCCGCCCGGTAGGTTCGGGCATCCCCTCGGGCGTCGTCGATCGTCGGAGGCGACGTCAGCCCCCATGCGCTCCGGATCATCGTTCGCAGCAGTCCCTGTGCGGCCGCCACGGGATCCGCTGCCGCCCGGAGCTCGACAAGCGCCGGCAAGGAGGCGCCGCGGAGCCTCTCGCTCTCCTCCTCGACCCGGGCGGGTTCGGTGATCGCCCGGCCCCGGAGGCGCCCTTCGACGAAGTCGACGGACCGCCGCTCGAGGCCGGAGAACGGCGAGCGAAGGAAGGCAAAGAGCTCACCGCGGCTACCGCCGAGCCAGGCGAAGCGGAGCAGCGCGAGCAGAGCGCGACCGAGCGGTGTCTCGCCGAGACGCGAAGCGTGCTCGATCGCATGCGGCACGTCGAGCTGACCGAGAACCGCCTCGATCGACGTACGCCAACGGTCCGGCGAGTCGCAGACGACCCCGATCCGGTCAGGCGGCGTCCCCGCTCTGACGAGGGCGAGGATCTCGCTTGCGAGGAGCTCGACGGTCCCCCGGGTGCCTGCGCCTTCGAGGAACTGGAGCGAGCCGTCGAGCGGAGGCCCAGGAGAGCGGGCATCGGCGAAGAGCTCGCGCTCGATGTGCAACAGGGCCGCAGGTGCGATCCGAGCCTCGGGCCGCGGAAGCTCCTCGATCACGCCTGCTGCGAGCCCGGCGAGGTCCTCCACCGTCCGTTCGAGCGCCGCGAAAGCAGCTCGGCCGGGCTCGTACGGAATCGAGACTGTCACGTCCGCCCGGCCGGCGAGCGCCTCCAGGAGCGTCCACTCGGCTGCGGTCAGATCCTCGAAGCCGTACGCAAAGACGGGCTCGCCGTGCCACGCGTCGAGATCGCGCTGAAGGCGCTCGACGGCTCCGCGTCTGAGTGCGTCCCGGTCTCGGAGACCGAGCCGGTCGAGCTCGGCGCGGTAGGCTCGCGCGAGTTGCGCGAGGTCACCGTCGAGCGCGTCCGCGTCGAGTAGCGCGGACTCGAGCTCGCCGAGCGTGGCGAGCAATGAGTCGGGGAAGCCGCCGGTGGCGGCGGAGGGGCCGAGATCGTCGAGCTCGGCTCCGGAAATCGCCCGGCGCGCTACGAATGCACGTTGGGCGTCCGATGCCAGCGGACGTCGGTCCGGACCGCCCGCCGCGATGTGCTCGAAAAGGTCGTCGAACGTGCCGACCCGGCCCGCGAGGAGCGCCGATCGGCGTCCGATGAGATCTCGCTCGACGCGGTCGACGTCAGGGCGGTTGGGAACGACGAGCCACGGATCCCGATCGAGCACGTCGAGGTAGCGCTCGAGGAGCAGGGCGACCTTGCCGGCGTGAGCCGGGCCGACGACGAGCGAGAGACCCATCCGTCCATGGTAGTGCCGGGTTTCGTAGCGCTTTCGTACGCGGCACCGAAGTTCAGCGCAAACAGCGACAAAGCGGGGTCAGGTCTTGCATGTTGCGCGGGAAGTGCAACATGCAAGACCTGACCCCCTGATTTACGCCACCGCTTTCGGCCTGCGGCCCCGGCGGGCCACCGACTGGCCGGGCATCCCGGATGCGCAGTCGTCGCAGAGATCGGCCTGCTTCGAGCCGCGGCGAGCGTCCGTGTAATTGAGGCGCATGACCGCACCCCTGCCCTCGGGCACCTCCCTGCTGCATTTGTCGCATACGAGAATCGTCTTTCTTGCCATGTTTTCCTCCTCTTCGTCTCTCCGAGCTCGGAAATCCTAGGAAATGGCGACGACAAATGCAAGAGGAATACTCTCGACGTATTCCGTTGCGTAGGATCCCCGCGTGCGCACGATCGTCGTGCTCGAGGGCGACCAGACCGGCCAGGAGCTCCTGGAGGAAGCGCTGCGCGTCCTGTCGCCGGACGTCATCGGAGTCGAGCTCGCCTTTCCCCGCTTCGACCTCTCCCTCGAGAGCCGGCGAGCGACGGACAACGGCATCGTGTACGAGGCGGCGGCCGCGATCAGGGAGCACGGATTCGGGCTCAAGGCGGCCACGGTCACGCCTGAGACGGCAGGAGACGTCGGCTCCCCGAACCGGATCCTGCGCGAGGAGATCGGCGGCAAGGTGATCGTCCGCACGGGGCGGCGGATCCCCGGAGTCGTTCCGCTGGGAGGCGTCCACGCGCCCATCTCGGTCGTGCGCATGGCGGTCGGCGACGCATACGGCGCGAGGGAGTGGCGTGAAGGGGAAGGAGACGACGAGGTCGCCCTTCGCACCGAGCGCATCGAGCGTCGGATCTGCCACGCGGTCGCCGAGTTCTCGTTTCGCCAAGCCGAGCGGCTGGGCGCGAAGGTCTTCGGAGGACCGAAGTACACCGTCAGCCCTATCTACGAAGGGATGCTCAAGGAGGAGATGGACGAGGCGGCCGCCCGTCATCCCGACGTGCCGTACGAGCCACAGCTCATCGACGCGACCTTCGCGCTGCTGATCTCGTCGAGCGGGGCGCCGCTGGTCATTCCCGCGCTCAACCGGGACGGTGACATCCTGTCCGATCTCGTGCTCCCGCTCTTCGGCTCGATCGCCGGGTCGGAATCGTTGCTCGTCGCCTTCGGGGACGATTACGTCCCGAACGCACTCATGGCAGAGGCGGCGCACGGAACCGCACCGTCGCTCGAAGGGAAGGACGTCGCCAACCCGATGGCGATGATCCTCGCCGGGGCGGCGCTCCTCTCACACGCGGACGCGGACGAGCTGCAGGCCGCGGGCAGGGCGATCCGGGAGGCGTGCCTCGAGGCCGTCGCCGAGGGCGTGCGCACGGCCGATCTCTCCGGTGACCATGGCACGCACGCTTTCACGGACCAGGTGATTCGGCGAACGCGTACGAAGCTCGACGTCTGGGCCTCGCTCTAGATGGCGGTTCCGTCCGCGGCGGCCTCGCCCTCTCCATAAAGTTCCCCTCCGCATGCGAGTCGCAGTTCCGAAGGAGACGGCTCCGGGCGAGCGCCGTGTTGCGCTCGTTCCCGAGACGGTCTCCAAGCTTCGCGACGCGGGCTTCGAGATCCGCGTCGAGCGCGGCGCTGGTGAGGCGGCCGGCTTCTCGAACCACCGGTACACCGACGCCGGCGCCGACCTCGCGGACTCCGGCTCCATCTTCGCCGGAGTCGACGGGATCGTGTGCGTCGCCCGGCCGGGTGCGGAGAAGATCGCGACGCTGGCGCCCGGAACCGTGCTCATCGGGTTTCTCCAGCCGCTCACCGATGCCGAGGGCATCGCCCGGTTGCGGGAGCGCGGCGTCGTCGCGTTCGCGATGGAGTCGATTCCCAGAATCACCCGCGCGCAGTCGATGGACGCGCTCTCGTCGCAGGCGACGGTCGCCGGGTACAAGGCCGTGGTCCTCGCGGCGGACCGGGTGCCGAAACTGTTTCCGATGCTGATGACCGCGGCGGGGACGATCGCTCCGGTACGGGCGCTCGTCATCGGCGCAGGCGTCGCAGGTCTCCAGGCGATCGCCACAGCGCGGAGGCTTGGCGCAGTCGTCTCGGCGTTCGACGTCCGCCCCGCCGTCAAGGAGCAGGTCGAGAGCCTCGGCGCGGCGTTCCTCGATCTCGGCGTCCGGGCCGAGGAGACCGCCGGCGGCTACGCGACCGAGCTCACGCCCGAGCAGCAGGCGCAGCAGCAGGCCGCGCTCGAGGACCGGATCCCGGACTTCGACGTCGTGATCACGACCGCCGCCGTTCCGGGACGCCCCGCGCCCAGGCTGATCCCGGCTGCGGCCGTGGAGCGGATGGGCGCCGGCTCGGTCATCGTCGATCTCGCCGCCGAGACGGGCGGCAACTGCGAGCTGACCGTCCCCGGTGAGATCGTCGAGCACGGCGGCGTGTCGATCGTCGGGACGACGAACCTGCCCTCGCTGATGGCCTTCCACTCGAGCCAGCTCTACTCCCGGAACGTCGCCGCGCTGCTCCAGCATCTCGCGCCGGGCGGCGAGCTGAC
>DATDOS010000051.1:0-7487 GCA_035293125.1 Gaiellaceae bacterium
TGCCGGTCGCGGGACCGTGGGTGGTGGTGCCGACCTCCGGGGGCGTCCCTCGTCCTCGAGTCGAGTATCAGCTGACGTGCCCGCGCGGGCACGTCGTGGGAGGCCTGGACGCGCGGCTCAGTCAGCGGGCAATCGACGTGAGCTTCGCGGGCATGCTCGGCAGCCCGGTCAACCCCGGGATCACCACGTCGCGATCGGCCGTGTTCGTCGCAGCGTACGTCGGAGCATCCGCGAGAGCTCCGAGCTTCCGGCCCTTCATCGGCTGCATGCCCGGCGCCGGCGGGGGCGTTCGCATCCCCACCTCGGTCACCGCGTTTCGACCCGGGCGTCCCACGATCAGGCGCGTGCAGACCGTGCGGGTGAGGCCCGGCGAGCTCACGGTGGCGCAACGGTGCGGTGCGCGCGAGCGACTCGTAGGCGCCTCGCACGCCTTCGGCTTCTTCACCCGGACGCCACCAAGCGCGAGCCTGGCGCAGAGCGTGACGGCCACGCAGACGGTTCGGAGCCGGCAGGTCGTCGTACGAGTGCGCGGTGACGCCGAGCTTGCCGGGGTCCGCGCCGTCGTCCAGGTCCACGCCGTGTGCGCGGTGGCGCGTTGAGCTTCCAGAGCCCCTGGCTTCTCCTCGGCTTGCTGCTGCTCGGGCTCGCGGTCGGCATCTGGTTGCTCTCCGAGCGCCGCCGCATGCGCTTCGCAGTGCGGTATACGAACCTCGACGTCCTCGCGTCGGTCGTCTCCGGCCGATCCTGGTGGAGGCTCGTTCCGCCTGCGCTCTTCCTCGTGGGGCTCGCGTCGCTCCTCGTCGCGCTCGCGCGCCCGGAGGTCGAGCGAGTGCTCCTGAAGGAGCGGGCGACCGTGATCCTCGTCGTCGACACGTCTCGCTCGATGCAGGCGGAAGACGTCGAGCCCACCAGACTCGGGGCCGCTCAGGCGGCGATACGCACCTTTCTCGAGCGAGCACCGGACGGCCTGCGTGTGGGGCTCGTGGTCTTCGCGGGCGAAGCCCAGGTGGCGACGCCGCCGACGCGAGATCACGACCTCGTCGAGGCAGCGGTCGCCGAGATCGACAGCTTCCTCATCTATGGCGGAACGGCGATCGGCGACGCGCTGCGAACCGCTGTCGAGCTCGGGCAGCAGGTCACCGGCGAGCCACCACCCGGGGAGGGCGAGATCGCCTCCGGATCGAGTCGTCGCGGAACGCGAATGCTTGCTCAGGCAGCCGGGTGCAGCGGGGACGAGGGGCCGGTCTCGATCCTCTTCCTCTCCGACGGGGCGCAGACGCGCGGCGTGCTCCAACCGCTCGAGGGCGCGGCGCTGGCCAAGAAAGCGTGCATACCCGTCTTCACCATCGCACTGGGGACGCCGATGGGTGTGATCGACCGCGGGCAGTTCGGCTTCGGCTTTCCAACGCCCGGGCAGGGAAGTGGGCAGCTCATCCCCGTCCCCCCGGATCCGGCCACGCTGCGCGCCATCGCAGAGACCACGGGCGGCGAGTTCTCCGAGGTCCGGACGGCCGACGCACTCGAGAACGCCTACGAGAGCCTGGGCTCGCGGCTGGGCCGCGAGCCCGGAACGAGCGAGATCACCTTCCTGTTCGTCGCGCTCGCGGCTGTTCTGCTGGTCGTCGCAGGGATGCTCTCGGCGATCGTCTCACCCAGGCTTCCTTAGTGCTCCCCGCTACACGACGACGATCGTGAAGGCGGCGTCCGCCTTGTCGTCGCGGCCCGCGGGATGCACGATGACCTTGAAAGCGCCCGGCACGGGCTGGACGCTGGTCAGCGCGTCACCGGCTGCGCTTGCGACTGCACTCGGCGCCGAGTTCCCGACGAAGCGAACCTCGAACACGCCCGCCTCGACCCGCCGCACCTGGACCGCCTTCCCGCTGCAGTTGAACTTCCGGCTGAAGAGCGCTCCCGCGCTCGTGAACGTGTCCGGGATGTTGGCGATTCCGGCGCTCGCGTTCCCGGTCACCGTCGCGACCCCGCGCACAGCGCCGTTCGTGCACCGCTGCTGCGCCGCCGTGGCGCTCTGTATCCGCTCCCCGACGGCGAATGCCGAGCCGCCGAGCGCGAAGAAGAGGGCAACGACTGCGATCGCTGTCCCCGGGCTGATCGAGAAACGTCTTCCGATCTTCATGGCCTTGCTCCTTCCGCTGTCCGTTTTCACCTGCACGATAGGTTCCCGCGGATGTCGGACGACACCGCTGCTCCACGCCGGCGCCTGACGAAGACCCACAAGCGTCTCCTCGGCGGTGTGGGGTCGATCGCCGTTGTCGTCGCGGTGTTCGCGTTCTTCCTCCCACGCATAGCGGACTACCGCAGCGTGTGGGCCGTCATGCGAGAGCTCGACTGGAAGGACTGGGCCCTGCTCTCCGCCTCGACGCTGCTGAACCTCGCCACGTTCCCGCCGGTGTGGATGGCGGCACTGCCCGGCCTCGGCTACCGCCGGGCGATGGCGATGACCCAGGCTTCGACTGCTCTCTCCATCGTCTCACCCGCCGGCGCGGCGGTCGGCATGGCGGGCTCCTACTCGATGCTTCGCTCGTGGGGCTTCGGAGCGGGCCCGGTCGGTCTCGCGGTTGCGGTCACCGGGATCTGGAACCAGCTCGCGAATCTCACGTTCCCGGTCGTGGCTCTCGCGCTGCTCACGGCCGCGGACGAAGGTCATCCGGCTCTTCGGACAGCGGCGCTCGTCGCCGTGGCGATCCTGATCGTAGTGCTCGTGTCGTTCGGGCTCACGCTCTCGCGTCCGCGAAGGGCTCGGCGCATCGGCGCACTCGCCGCTCGGTTCGCCAGCCGCGCCAAGCGGCTCGTTCGAAGGGGCCCTGTCTCGTGGGGCGGCGAGAGCTTCGTTCGCTTCCGCTCCCAGACGCTCGGACTGCTTCGGCGGCGATGGCACGTCATCACGGTCGCGACTCTCGCCGGCCATCTGACGGTCTTCGTTCTTCTCGTCGCCTGCCTCCGAGTCGTCGGGGTCTCCGACTCCGAGATCGCGGTCGTCGAGGCCTTCGCTGCCTGGGCTCTCGTGCGCATTCTCGGTGCGCTCCCGTTGACGCCCGCCGGTGTCGGGATTGTGGAGATCGGCCTGACCGGAGCGCTGGTCGCCTTCGGCGCGCCCAACGCGGAGGCCGTCGCGGCGACGCTCCTGTACCGGGCGCTAACCGTTCTGCCGACGCTCGGGCTCGGCTTGCTCGCCGCCGCCACGTGGCGCACCCACCACCCAGGGGAGTCGATAGAGTCACCGCGTGATCCCTGACGAGGGGAAGGATCACTGACTCGGGGGATCGCTTGTCCCCCGATCAGGGCAAGGATGGCGATCGCGTTTGGTCCACGGTGCGAACCGTGACCTCTGCGACTGCGGCAGCACCGGTCCGCCTCGCTGTGATGGCGATCACCCTGGCCTCCCTCGTGGCGTTCCTGATCGCCGGCCGGGCCGACGGAGCCGGGCGCTCGTGGAGCGCGTACCTGGCGCCGACAGCCGCCTGCAAGGGGTCGAGCGATCCTGCTGCAACCCCTGCCGTCCAGGCGCGAGCCATCTCGTGCCTCGTCAACTGGGCGCGGGCGCGGGATCGGCACGGCCGGCTGACGCAGCGACCCGCCCTCCGGCGCGCTGCGGCCCTGAAGGGTCGAGGCGTCGCCTCCTGCGGGCAGTTCTCCCACACGCCGTGCGGCGCGAACGCCACAGCGGCCGTGCGCGCTTCGGGCTACCGCTACTCGACGTTCGGAGAGAACTTGTTCGCGGGCACGTGGGGACAGGTCAGCGCCCGCGACGTCGTCACTGCGTGGCTCCAGTCACCACCGCATCGCGCCAACGTGCTCGATCCCGGCTTCCGCGACGTGGGCGCTGCTTCGGCGCGTGCGCCGGGTCTCCTCGGCGACGGTGACGCGGTCGTCTGGACCGCGACCTTCGCCTCTCCTCGCTGACGCGACCGGAAGGAGTCGTCGGGCCGGCCGGGAATGACCGGCCGTGCGGGAGGAGAGCCATCTCGACGACATGCGCTCGGCGATCCGTGGAGACTTCGCCCGCCTGGCGGACAGGCGAGGTGAGCAGGAGCTGATGCGCATCGCTCCCGCTCCGCACGCCACGGAGCCGGAGGATGTGCCCTCGGTCGAGGAGCCGGACACTCGCCATCGCTCGTGGCTCGGGCGGCTCCTTTCGTCGTAGACCGCCTCGTGCCAGGTCTAATGACGACGTGGAGAAGGCCGAGCGCGACGCGAGCATGCGCCAGGGAGTCGTCCTTCCCGAGACGCCGCGTCAGCGGCGTGAGAAGGCGGCGCTCGAAGAAGATCTCCGCTCCATCCCGCTGACCGGGAGGCCGCTCCCGGTCCGCCGACGCAACTTTCGGCCGAGTGCCGACGCGTACCTTCTGGCCACGCGGGGTCCCCTCCCGTACATGCTCCGCCTGCGCGAGATCGAGGAGCGGACGGCGGATCACGAGGAGACGCTTCGCGCGGCCTGGCACGCCGTCGCAGCGGAATGCCAAGGGGACACCACGCGCTTTCGGCGCCGGTGGCGCGCTGCCGCCGGACGAGTCGTCTTCGACGAGGTCAACGACCTCATCGACCGGCACAACCGCTGGTACCCCGCCGAGTCGCGCCTTCCGATGGAGCCCCGGACGGGCGACTACGCGCTCGTCAACGGCCGCGACTATCGCTTGACCCCGCTCGATAGGGACTGGGTGCTCGAGCGGTATCCGCCGTCGCTTACGAGCGCGTTGGCCGCCGAGCTCTGACGAGGACGTCGATCGCCGGACGATCGGCGTCTGCGACGTCTCTTAGCACGCGCTCCGCCTTCTCGATCTCCAAACCGGGGAGGCCGGCGACGACGTCGTCGGGCGTATACAGGACCCGTGGGTCGCTCGGGCCGCCGACGCCCTCGGTCATGTTCGTGAGGTCGTGACCCACAAGGAGGAACGTCCCCCCGGGTACGAGCGCCCCGGCCGCACGGGAGAGAACGAGTCGAAGCTCGTCCGCCGGAGCCTGAAGGTAGAAGACGAGGACGAGGTCGTAGGCGTCACGCTCGGGCTCGTACTCGAGGAGGTCGGCGCAGACGAAGTCGACGTCGAGCCCGGCAAGGGCCGCCCTCTCGCGAGCCTTGGCGACAGCCACCTCGGAGAAGTCGACCGCCGTCACACGCCAACCGAGCCCGGCGAGCCAGAGCGCGTTTCGACCTTCGCCGCACGCGAGATCGAGAGCACCGCCCGGCGCGAGGTCTATTGCCTCGGCGACGAGGAACCGATTCGGCGTTGCGCTCCAGAGGAGCTCCGCCTCCGCGTACTTGCGATCCCAGTCCTCACGCTGCACGAAGCCTCGCTCTCCGACCGGCCACGCGTCGTGTCGCCAGGAGCGTGACTCCGCACAGGGCCGCGCCGGCAAGATACGGGACGGGGTCGCCGAACGAATCCGCGAGCGCCCCACCGAGCGACGGCCCCGTGAGCTCTCCGAGAGCCCACGCGGTGTTCACGACACCGAAGGCGAGTCCCTGTGCCAGGCCCACGGCTTCAGCTCGATGGGAGGCGAGCGCATTCCCCGGGGTGTACATGCTCCCGAAGCTGACCGCGGCTGCACAGACGAGGAGGGCGATGACAGCGGGTTGCGACGCGATCGCGAGAACGACGGCGACGACGATCGAGGCCGCGAGGGCAGCTCGAATGGGAAGCAGCCGCCCGACTCGATCGGTCGCGCGGCCGAGTAGCGGGTTGAGCGCGACTTCGAGGAGTCCTGCGACGAGAAAAGCCGCGGCGATACCAAAGGTTGTCCAACCTGCATCGTCCAGGTCGAGCGGGGCGAGGACGACCAGCACGCCGAACAGCATCGCCGCCAGTGTGTTGAGCCAGAGCCCACCGAGGAAGCGCGCGTCACGCAATGCTCGTGACAGACCGCTCAGCGTGGCCGCCTCGGCGGGAGCGGAGCGGGCCAGCGTCGCGAGCGTGGCGAAGGCGAGCACGACCAGCCCCACGGTAACGAACGACGCGCGAATCCCCACGAACTCGGCTACGCCGCCGAACATCGGTCCTAGGACGGCACCGAAGACGGCCGCGGCGAACGCGGTGCCGATCACCTCTCCCCGGCGACTGTGCGGGGCGACGACCGCGATCCAGGCGAGCGCGCCAGCCCACGTCGCAGTGCTCGAGACACCTTGAACGAAGCGGGCGAGCCCTAGCGTGGCAGCGCTGTCCGCCGCCGCGAAGGCGACGCAGGCGATCCCGAGGAGGACGAGGCCGCCGACCACTGCGCGCTTCGGTCCCCAGCGGGAGGCTGCGAGCCCGCCCGGTATGCCGCCGAAGAGTGCGCCTGCTCCATAGGTACCCACCAGTACTCCCGCCCCGGTCTTGGAGAGGTCGAACTCCTCGACGTAGCCGGGAATGAGTGGCGTCAGCGCGGTGAAGAGCATCGCGTCGACGAAGATGATCGAGCTGACGAGGACGAGCAGGCGGCGCACGCCGGCCAGGATAGGGGTCAGGTCTTGCATGTTGCGCCGGCGCTGCAACATGCAAGACCTGACCCCAAAAAGAAATGCACCGAGCCGGTGGCGCCTTCGTCCGGCTATCCGATTGACCGCCGCCGAAGCGATTGCCTACCGGAGAGCCATCAACCTCGGACGCTCCGTACTCGGTGCATCGCTGACTCTAGGGCGTGGCTGCTCGCCGGTCAAGCACTCCGGGGACGAAATTCACCGCAATTTGCGGCAAGTCGAGACGTGCCGGCTCACGCGACCCCGCGGCGACGCAGTACGTGGGAGCACGGACGCGTCGAAGCTGTATCCCCGAGTCGGCCAGGACGGCGGACAAGTCCTGTCGACGACACCGGGCAACGCTCGGTGGCCACCGGCAGGAGACCGCGGTCTCCGCCGGCTACCGGCCCTGCGCCGTCTGCCTTCCCGATCGCTACGGCTCGTGGCGGGAAGCGCGAGGGGGAAGAGAAAATGCACCGAGCCGGTGGCGCCTTCGTCCGGCTTTCCGACTGACCGCCGCCGAAGCGATTGCCTGTCGGAGAGCCATCAACCTCGGACGCTCCGTACTCGGTGCAATCACGACCCTAGGGAGGCCGATCCGCTCCGTCAAGGCCGCGCCGAGCGAACTTGTCGCAAATTGCGAGATTTTCTTTTCACACAGAGTCCAACTGCGCAGAGCGTCGCATGCTCTGGTCGCTCGAGGGAAGAAAAAGGGCCGGGCACGAGGGCCCGGCCGCATGAGCCGTAGGCTCGACGGAGGCTCCAGGAGCGGAGGTGCCGGCTTGGCCGGCACCGGAGCGGGAAAAGTTCGCCGAGCCGGGAACGCTTTCGTCCACCTTCCCGACGAACGTTCCGCTTCCGCGTAGTGCTCCTCGGGGGGCTTCGTCCTACCGGCGCCCCGTGCTCGGCGCAGGCGGAACACTACGACATTCTGGCCACGCCGATCAAGGCCTCGTCCGAACGAATTCCGCGCAATTTGCGACAGGCCGAGCCAGAGGCTTGCTGTGAGAGTGGAGCGCTGCGGCCGCGAAGCGGC
>DATDOS010000052.1:0-22696 GCA_035293125.1 Gaiellaceae bacterium
GGCGTCAAGGTCTCGCGCGGCATGACGCACGACGGCCTCGGCAAGTACCTCTCGCAAATCGTCGAGAAGGCGCCCGGTCAGACGGACGACGTCGTCGGCATTCTCAAGGAGACCGGCACGGACGTCGTCGTCAACTACCTCCCGGTCGGCTCGGAAGCGGCAACGAAGTGGTACACGGAGCAGATCCTGGAGGCGGGCGTCGCGATGGTGAATTGCATGCCCGTCTTCATCGCGCGCGAGCCGTACTGGCAGAAGCGCTTCGAGGACGCCGGCGTGCCGATCATCGGCGACGACATCAAGTCGCAGGTCGGCGCGACGATCACGCACCGCGTGCTGACGACGCTCTTCCAGGATCGCGGCGTGCACCTCGACAAGACGATGCAGCTCAACGTCGGCGGCAACTCCGACTTCCTGAACATGCTCGAGCGCGAGCGCCTCGAGTCGAAGAAGATCTCGAAGACGAACGCCGTCACCTCGATGCTCGACTACGAGATCGGCGACAAGAACGTCCACGTCGGCCCCTCCGACTACGTGCCCTGGCTGACCGACCGCAAGTGGGCGTACATCCGCATGGAGGGCTCGTCGTTCGGCGACGTGCCGCTCAACATCGAGCTCAAGCTCGAGGTCTGGGACTCGCCGAACTCCGCCGGCATCGTCATCGACGCTGTCCGGCTCGCCAAGCTGGCGATGAACAACGGGATCGCGGGTGCTCTCGAGGCGCCGAGCGCATACCTCATGAAGTCGCCGCCGAAGCAGATCCGCGACGACGAGGCGCATGAGCTGATCGAGCGCTTCATCACGAAGAACGCCGTGGGGAAGCCGAAGAAGAAGGCGGGCGCGAAGGCGTGACGAAGCTCCGCCTCAGGCGGATCTTCTGGATGAGTGCGGCGGCGATCGTCGCCGCCGCCGCGCTCGTCGCTCTCGGCGCGGTCGTCCGCGGAGGCTTCTCCGATACCGACGGCCGCATCCTCGTCACGCTCGCCGCACTCCTCTACACGGGAGGCGCGGCGCTCTCCGGGCTCGCGCTCGTCGACCACGGCCCCGCACGGCTCCTCGGCTGGCTCGTCGCGGTCGCGTCACCGGTCTGCCTCGGGCTCGTCGCCTGGGCGATCTGGTCGTTCGTGGATGAGCAAGACAACGATCCGCAGAGCAGGCTCGCGTGGTCCGCAGTCCTGCTGCTGCTCGCGGGCCTGGTCTCGACGACGGGCCTCCTGCTTGCTCGACGCCGGGTGCTCGTCGGTCTCGCCTCGACCGCGGGGGCCCTCGCTGGCCTCGCGGCAACGCTGAGCGTCGTGGGCATCTGGACCGAGCCGGACAGCGACGCGTTCGTCAAGACGCTCGCTGTCGTCTGGATCCTTGCGGCGCTCGCGTACTTCCTCGTTCCGATCCTGCAGCGCTTCACGACGGCCGGTGAACCAGCGACGATCCGCGTCCTCGCCGAGCTCGACGGCGTCGAGATCGTGGCGTCTCGCGTCCGGGTCGAGGGGGTCGACGTGGAGCCGCCTGGCACAGGCGAGCGCCTGGTCCTCCGCCGGCGTCAGGCCGGGACGTAGCTGCAGGCGGGGTCCTCTGCGAGCGGGTCGCCTGACGCCGCGTGCGCGCGGGCGCGTGAGCCCCCACAGAGGTCACGGTACTCGCAGCGGCCGCACTTCCCACCGAAACGCGCCGCGCGAATGTCGCGCAGGAGGGGGTCGCCCCGGTAGATCTCGACGAGGCTCCGCTCTCGCACGTTGCCGAGAGCGATCGGCAGGAACCCAGCCGGCGTGACGTCCCCGATGCTGGAGACGAACACGATCCCGCGCCCGTCCCGCGTCCCTTTCGTCTGAGCCTTCGGGCCGTCGGTCGGCTGGCCGAGCTCGGCCAGCAGCTCGCCGGCGAGTCGCTCGTACAGCGTTCCCGCGACGCACGCCCGGCCCTCGTCGCGCCAGGCGACGACCCGCCGGAACATGGGGGCCTCGACGGTGCGCACGATGAACCCGTAGCGGGACGCGTCGTAGAGGAAATGGCAGACGTCCTCGACCTGGTCGGGGGCAAGCTCGGACATTCCCGTCCCGCGACCCACCTGGACGAGGAAGAAGAGCTCCCAGATCGACGCTTCCGCCGCCCGCACGATCCGGGCGACCTGCGGCAGCTCCTCCACGTTCTCCGCGCACACGAGCGTGTTCACCTGGACGACGAAGCCGTGCGAGCGCAGGCGCTCCATCGCGGCGAGCGTCGCCGCGTAGTGCCCGCCGACCTGCCTGATGCCCTCGTGCGTACCGGGTGACGCGCCGTCGAGGCTCACCGAGGCGACCTTCACGCCGAGCTCGCGAAGCTCGGACAGCCGCTCGTCGGTGAGCAGCGGCGTCACGCTCGGGGCGAGAGCGACCGGCACGCCGCAATCGCGAGCACGCGCGACGAGCACCGCGAGATCGTGGCGCATGAGCACGTCCCCTCCCGTGAGCACGAGGACCGGGGAAGGTCTCCCGAAAGCCGGGAGCGACTCGACGAGCGCCAGACCCTCGTCCGTCGAGAGCTCGCCGGGGACGGGAACCGCCTGGGCCTCGGCGCGACAGTGGCGGCAGGCCAGGAGACAGGCCCGCGTCGTCTCCCAGAAGACGAGAATCGGTCGCCGGTCGAAGTCGAGCGCCGTTGCCCGCACGCGCCGAACCCTCGTGCGTCGCCGAGGGGCGGACATCGGGGCGCTACCGGAACCCACTGCGGTCTTCCCGCAGGCTCAGCCGGCGCGTGGCGCCGAGTCGTCGGAGACAAAGCCGACCCGCTTGTGGCTGGAGTCGCAGAACGGCTTGTTCCGCGAGTGCCCGCAGCGGCAGAGCACGATAGCGCTCCCCTCCGGCAACACGAACTCGATGCCCTCGGAGTCGATTACGCGTACCGGTCCTTCCACCTTGTATGGCCCGTTCGCCCGGGCCTTAATCGTAATCTCGGTCATCGCAGCAAGGTACAAGTAACGCCGCGGCCGCGAAAGCGGCCGCCTTCAGGGACTTTTCGCGCGAGCAGAATCCGCGCTCGCGGATTCTGCTCTTGCGCACTATGGGGCTACACTCGCGCGACCGTGGGCCTCCGCATCTGCTTCGTCACGCCGTTCGCGTGGTCGCAGCCGCACGAGGTCAACGCGCACGTCGCAGGTGCGGCAGCCGCGCTCCGGAAGCGCGGACACGAGGTCACCGTGCTCGCACCGTCGTCGCGCGCGCGAGACCTGCTTGCAGGCCGACGGGCGCTTCAGCGGGGCATCGACGCCGAGGTCATCGCCGTCGGGCCCTCGATCCCCATCTCGCGCAGAACGCACATGGGAGTGCCGGTCGCCGTGCGCGCGAATCTCCGGCTCGCGCTCGCGCGCGGCCGATACGACGTCGTACACGGGTTCGAGCCCGGCCTTCCGAGCCTGTCGTATCTCGCGCTCACGTCGACTGACGCGCTCACGGCGGCCACGTTCTTCTCCACCGAGCGACTGGGCTACCCGGCCCGAAGATCGAGGAGGGATCGGCTGCGGATCCGGGTCGATGCGCTCCTGGCCACCTCGGACGAGACGGCCGCCGCCGCAGCCGAGCGCTTCGACGGCGACTACAAGCTCGTCCCCCTGGGAGTGGATACGACGCTCTTCCGGCCCGGTCGAAAGCGCAGGCTGATCGCGCTCGAGCTCGAGGCCGCGGGCAGGCCCGTCACACGCGCGGTGATCCGGCTTCTCGGCGAGCTTCCGGGCTGGGAGCTCAACCTTCTGCACACGAAGCCGCTCGGCGTTCGCCCGACGATCTCACGTTCGCTCCGCGCCCGTGTGCACGTTCGGTCGGCGCGACGAGAGGAGCATCGCGCAGCAATCCTCGCCGAAGCGGCGATCTTCGTCCCAGCGCCCGCTGGCGAGCAGCGCCTCGAGCTCGAGGCTCGAGCCTCTGGCGCAGCGATCGCGGGCGGTACGACACCGGAGGACGTCGTGCGGGACGTGAGAAGGCTCACCGAGGACGGGGCCCGACTGGCGCGGCTCGCGGCAGACGAACGTGTGAGCGCTGAACGGCACAGCTTCGATCGCGTTGCCGCGGAGCTCGACTCTCTCTACTCGAGGCTCTCACGGAAACGTCACGCCCGCGCTGCCGTCACAGTGGACGACACGCTCGCGGATCGTGACTGGATCGTCGTCGATCTTCACATGCACACCGAGTGGTCCCACGATTGCTCGACGCCCGCCGCGGACCTGCTCGACCATGCCGAACAGATCGGTCTCGGCGGAATCGCGGTCACCGACCACAACGTGTTCGGCGGAGCACTCGAAGCAGTCGAGCTCGCACGAGGTCGTGACCTCATCGTCATCCCCGGCGAGGAGGTGAAGACCGATGGCCAGGGGGAGGTCATCGGCCTGTTCCTCGACGAGGAGATCCCACGGGGCATGTCCTTTGCGGAGACGATCGAGGCGATCCGCGAACAGGGTGGCCTCGTCTATCTCCCGCATCCGTTCGATCGGCTCCACGCGATCCCGGACCCGGCAACTCTGCACCGCCACGTTGCCGAGATCGATGTGTTCGAGGTGTTCAACGCGCGGCTCCTACGTGACTCGTTCAACGACGAGGCGCTGCGTTTTGCGCGGAAGTACCGGTTGCTCCAGGGTGCGGGCTCCGACGCGCACGTCCTCCAGGGAGTGGGCACCGGCGCAGTGCGGATGCGGCAATTCCGAGGTCCCGAGGAGTTCCTGCTCTCGCTCCGCACCGCCGAGATGCTGCGCCGGCCGAAGCCACTCGCGTACCTCCAGTCCCTCAAGTGGATGGCTCAGGTCAAGGAAAAGGTTCGCTGAGAGAGAAGGTGCTTGGACTCCGTGCCCGCGGCCGTGCCCACCGACGAGATCTACGAGCGCTACCTGAAGAAGGCCATCTCCGAGATCAACGAGCTCGGCGACGAACTCGCGCGGGCGGGGGACGAGCTGAGAGTCCCGGTGCTCGGATCGGGCCACCCGCTCGCCGACGTCTTTCTGTTGAAGTTCTCGCCGCAGCCCGCGGAGATCCAGGAGGGCGTCGCGTTCTTCGGCCGGGCAGGGCAGGCGGTGCTCAAGTCTCTCCAGCGGCTGCACGTCGACCCGCTCGCGGTGTACGGAACGAACTGCCTGAAGTTCGGAACCGAAGATCCCGTGGACGCCGCCGACTGGCTCACGCGCGAGATCCACATCGTCCAGCCCAAGCTGATCGTCGCGATGGGTGAGAGATCGGTCGTCTTCGTCAACGACCTGCGGTTCCCGCTCTCGGATGCGATCGACCCGGGCGCCGCCGGCGCCGTCCGGCGATTCACGCCCACGATCGACGCGCTCGTCACCCCGGACGTGGACGAGTCGCTCGACGAGCAACCGGCGAAGACGGCGTTCTGGAAAGCCTTCAAGGCGCTCGGCCCTTGGTGGGCGGAGCAGCCCCCGTACTGATGCGCAAGACCGGAATGCGCGAGCGCGGGGTGCTGCTGGCGCCTGCAGGGGGAACCTCCCTGTTCCCCCGGACCCCCTCCACTGGTCCGCTTCGCGGACAAGGCGCTTCGCGCCTACCCTGAAGGCGGCCGCACCGCGGCCGCGGCGCGCAGATGGACTTCGAGTCTTCACCTCAGATCAGCCACAAGCGAGCCGCTGCCCTTACCGCGCTCCTCGTCGCGCTCGTCGTCTACGGCATCGTGGCCGAGCGTCTGCCCGGGCTCCCGTCCGGGCTCGACGTCGCCTTCCACAGCCTCGTCGCCTTCCCGGTGTTCGCCGCCGCCATCTGGCTCGCGCTCCCTCTCGCGCGCGCGCGGAACGTCAGCCTCCTCCTGACCGCGGCCGTCGCCGGACTCCTCGCCGCAGGGCTCACGCTCCTCGACGTCGACTCGGCGGCAAACGTCGCGAAGCTCGCCTGCTACGGCGGCGTCGGCTTCTGGTTCCTCTCCCTGTTCGAGGAGCTCTGGTGGATCGCACTCGTCGCCGTGCTCGTTCCGTGGGTGGACATCTGGTCCGTCGCTACGGGCCCTACGCGCTACGTCGTCGAGGAGCAGCCTGGCTTCTTCGCGCGGATCTCGGTCGCATTCCCGAACCTCGGCGAGACGGGAACCGTGAACATCGGTCCGCCGGACGTCCTCTTCTTCGCGCTCTTTCTCGCAGCCGCAGACAGGTTCCGGCTCCGGATCGCCTGGACCTGGCTCGCGATGACCGGGCTCCTCGCGGCGACGCTCGTCCTCGTCTGGGCCTGGGACGACATCTCGGGCCTGCCGGCCCTGCCCGCCGTCTGCCTCGGATTCCTGGTTCCGAACGCCGATCTCCTCTGGCGCAGCGCGCGGGAAGCCCGCTCGCAGCCTACGACCCGAGTGTGAGAAGCGAGACCGATTCGACGTGCGGCGTGTGCGGAAACATGTCGACGGGACGGCACCGTACGAGCTCGTAGCCGAATTCGTCCCGTAGAACCTGCGCGTCGGAGGCGAGCGTCGTCGGGTTGCACGAGACGTAGACGATCCTCTCCGCGCCGAGCCCGCCCGTCCGTCGGAGCGCCTTGCCTGCCAGGCCTGCTCGCGGCGGATCGACGACGACGACCTGCGGGGGGCCCGCCTTCTCGGCGAGCTCCTCGAGCGTCTGACCCACGTTCCCGGCGTAGAACTGCGCGTTCCCGATCCCGTTGAGCTCGGCATTCTCGATCGCGCAAGCCACGGATTCCTCCGAGATCTCGAGTCCCCACACGGATCGCGCGGCCCCGGCGAGCGCGAGCCCGATGGTGCCCGTGCCGCAGTAGAGGTCGAACACGTTCTCGACACCGGTCAGGCCGGCGAACTCGCGGGCCAACGCATAGAGCTGCTCGGCCATCTCCGTGTTCGTCTGCAGGAACGCGGACGGACGAAGACGGAAGCGAAGGCCGAGGATCTCCTCCTCGATCGCATCGTCGCCCCAGAGAAGCTGGGTCGGGAGGTTCGTCTGCTCCGCCGGCGTGTCGTTGATCGCCCAGTGGATCGAGCGAACCTCCGGAAAGCGCCGGAGGACGTCGCCGAGGTACCCCGTCTCGAATTGCTCGCCGGGCGCGGTCACCAGCACGACGAGGGCCTGACCCGTATTCCGGCCCTCACGCACGACGAGATGCCGCAGGTACCCCTCGCCGGTCGCCTGGTCGTACGGCTCGAGACGTTCCTCGCGCGCCCAGTTGCGGACGGCGGCACGGATCGCATTCCCCAGGGGTGTCGTGAGCAGGCACTCCTCGATGCCGATCACCTCGTCCCAGCGGCCAGCGCGATGGAACCCGAGGTCCACCCCGTCCTCCCCGCTCGTGAAGGAGTACTCGAGCTTGTTGCGGTAGCCGTACTGCGACGCCGCGGGCACGATCGGCTCGAGGGGAGGATCGGCGATCCGCCCGATGCGGACGAGAGCGTCCCGCACCTGCTGCTCCTTGGCAGCGACCTGCTGGTCGTACGCAAGATCCTGGAAGCGGCAGCCGCCGCATATCCCGAAATGCCGGCACGGCGCTTCGACCCGGTCGGAGCTCGGCTCGAGCACCGCGTCGACGAACCCCTCCGCGAAGCCGCGCTTCACCTTCGTGACTCGTGCGCGAACGCGATCGCCGGGAAGCCCTCCGCGCACGAACACGACGAATCCGTCGTGGCGCGCTACGCCGTTGCCGCCGTAGGCGAGCGAGTCGATCCGGAGCTCGAGCAGCTCTCCTTTGCGAACCGGCGCGGCCACGACGGGAGCGTAGCCGCGCCTGGACGAGCGCTACACCCTGCTTCTGGCGTGGTCTTGGTTGTGGATGTGGATGAATCGCGGCTCGATCGCCGGCGCTTGACCACCCGTGACGGCTGTCAGCGCCGCGCCCAGTCGCGTTTCGAAGAAGCGCTCGAAGTCCTCCTGCGACTCCCAGATTTCGAAGACGAGCAAGCCGTCCTCCGTCGGCCCCGCGTAGTGGGAGACGAAGCCGTCCGGCAGATCCTGCTCGCTCCACTCGAGGTGCTCCAGGACCGAGTCGTAGAACTCCGTCGTCATGCCTGGTGCTTCCATGACCATTGCAACCGCCATCGCGAACCTCCTCGTGTCGACACCGGTGTCCGCAGGATCATGCGCCCCACAAACACGCCTGTCTACCTCACGACAGACACGTATACGGAGCGATCTCGCGGCCCGTCGAACTCGCAGAAGAAGATCCCCTGCCAGGTCCCGAGTGCGAGCGACCCATCCTCGCGGAGCGGGACGACGACGCTCGGCCCCATGAGCGAAGCCCGAATGTGCGTCGGGGCGTTCTCCTCGCCCGGCTCGATGTGCTGCCACGGCCACCCGTCGTCCACGATCCGTTCGAGCGCTGCCTCGAAGTCACGCGCGACCGCCGGGTCGGCGTGCTCGCTGATCGTCACCCCCGCCGTCGTGTGCGGGACGTACACCACCACCGCCGAGCCGCGCTCGCCGGCGACGGCGTCGCCCACGTCGCGGGTGATGTCGAGGACGTGGCTCCGCCGCTCCGTGCGAACCCGGATCTCTCGCACGCGACTGACCGACCTACAGTGCGCCGCCGGCCGCGGGAGGCGCGCCCGCCTCGAGCGGGTTCTCACCGCCTGGAGCGCGGCTGAGGTGCTCCTCGACGTGCAGGAGGTTGTCCTTGCCGCGCTCGACGACGGCCAAGAGCTCCGTCATCGACGCGACCTCCTCGCGCTGCTCCTGGAGGAACCAGTGGAGGAACTGCTCGCCGACGAGCTCGCCCTCCTGCCGGGCGAGCTTGACCAGCTCGACGATCTGATCCGTGACGCGCTTCTCCTGCGCCAGGGCAAGCGACACGGGAGCCACAACGTCCGAGAACTGCATCTGCGGGGCGTCGATCCCCGGAATGACGACCTCCTCGTCTGCGTCGAGGAGGTACTGCACCATCATCATCGCGTGGTTCCGCTCCTCGACCGCTTGCCGGTAGAAGTGGGCGGCGAGCTGGGGAAGGGTCTGCGCGTCGTAGTAGGCCGCGATCGCGATGTACTGCTGCGAGGCGGCGAACTCGTAGGCGACCTGACCGTTCAGGGCATCTGGAAACGTGGACATACCCCGACTCTATCCAAGTTGCAAGCTGTAACTTGGCCCTATGGCGGGTGTTCCGAGCTCCCTCAAGGGCCGCAGCTTCACGCGCGTGGCGGCCTGGTCGCGTGACGAGCTCGAGACTTTGCTGGACCTTTCGGACGAGCTCAAAGCGGAGCGCGCGCGCCGACGGGAGCTTCGGCTTCTTCCCGGGCGCACGATCGGGCTCATCTTCCACAAGCCCTCGACCCGCACGCGCGTCGCGTTCGAGGTCGGAATCGCGGAGCTCGGCGGGATGGCGCTGTTCCTCCCCGCGGCCGAGCTCCAGCTCGCACGCGGCGAGTCGTACCGTGATACCGCACTCGTCCTGTCCAGGTTCCTCTCGGCGCTCATGATCCGCACGTTCGAGCAGGAAGAGGTGGAGGAGTTCGCCGAGCACGCCTCGATCCCCGTGATCAACGGGCTTACCGACAAGACGCACCCACTCCAGGCACTCGCGGACGCAATGACGTTGCGCGAGCGGTTCGGGAAGCTCGCGGGTATCCGGCTCGCCTACGTGGGCGACGGCAACAACGTGTGCCACTCGCTCATGCGCATCGCGGGTCGCTTCGGGATGGAGTTCGTCGCCGCGACGCCCCCGGGCTTCGAGCCCGACCCTGCCTTCGTGGCCGCCGCCGCCGAGGATGCTCGCTCGAACGGCGGGAGTGTCGAGATCGTCTCCGACCCCGCCGAAGCGGCGACCGGCGCACACGCCGTGTACACGGACGTCTGGACGAGCATGGGCCAAGAAGAAGAACGCGAGCGGCGCCTCCGCGACCTCGAGCCCTACCGAATCGACTCCGAGCTTCTCGCCCTCGCCGACCCGGAGGTTGTCGCAATGCACTGCCTTCCGGCGCACGTCGGCGAGGAGATCACCTCGGACGTCCTCTACGGCCCGCGCTGCCTCGCATGGGAGCAGGCCGAGAACCGCCTGCACACGCAGAAGGCGCTGATGGCGCTCGTCATCCGGTGACCTTCGCGGACCACGTGCGTGCGGCGCTCGACGAGCTGCCCCCGCACCTCGCAGCGGCGCTGCAGAACCTCGCGGTTGTCATCGAGGACGAGAACGCCGACGACCCAGACCTCTTTGGCCTCTACCACGGCGTCCCGCTCCCTGAGCGAGGTGACATGGCCGGCATGCTCCCCGACAAGATCTCCATCTACAGGATCCCGCTCGAGGAGTGCTTCCCGAACCCCGACGAGCTCCGCGAGGAGATTCGCGTCACCGTTCTCCACGAGCTCGCGCACTACTTCGGACTGGACGAGGACCGGATCGCAGACCTCGGCTACGACTGAGCTCGGAGCATCCGTCACGTCGGGAATGCAGCACAGCGCGGGCGCGTTTCAACCGACGTGACCCCGAACCAGATCCACCTCGAGATCGAGCGGCTCTCGGAAGAGCGCCAGGAGCTCTGGTACCGCCTCTCCCAAGGGCTCGACTCCACCGTCCAGACCGAGATCAAGGATCTCGACGCGCGCCTCCAGGACCTCTGGCAGGCCCTCCGGCTGGAGAAGGCCCGGCTGCAGTTCGGCGAGCGCGAAGAGATCGTTCGCCGGGCCCGCGCCGAAGAGCGACTCGAGCGCGCCGCGTAGCGACCCTCGGGGCAGGAGAACGTCCGGCCCGCGCATATCATCGTCGCGTGGCGCTTTTCGGCCGTCGAAACCCCGAGCCCATCTCGATCGAGACCGAGCAGGAGCGCCTGCGCGCGATCCGCGTCGCTGCCGAGCAGGAGCTCGGGCGACTTCGCCGTGAGCTCACCGAGCGCGTGGCGGCCGTCGAGCAGCGGGAGCGCGAGCTCGCAGACGCCCTCGCCAGGGCGAGACGCGGCACCGGCCGGCAGGTGTCCGCTTCCGACGACGAGGCGCTCGCGCACGCACAGGTAGGCCTCGCCGCGCACGCGCAGGAGCTGACGCGTCGGGAGAACGAGCTTGCTGCCCGAGAGCGGGCGTATCTGAAGATGGAGGCAGACCTCGCGCGGCGAGCCGCGGGCGCTGCCGAGACCCCTGAGGAGCGGCTCACGCACATCGAGGCGCGCCTGGCCGCACTTCAGGAGGCCGAGAAGGCCTTCGCGCGAACTCAGGCGGAGCTGGCGGCCCAGAGCGAGGAGCTCGCAAGCCGCGAGGCCGCGTTCGCCGAGCGCGAGCGCACAGGCGGAGGCGGCGCTGTCACCAGCCGGGCCGAGATGGCCGAGATCGACGAGCGGTTGCGACGGCTCGAGCGAGAGACGCGCGAAGCCTCCACCAGCCGTGGTTTCGGCGACGAGCTCCGGGCTCTCGAGCGGAAGGGCCTCCGCGGTACGCCGCCGCATGCCTGAGCCACGTCTAGACTTGATCCGCCCCGGGGCGTTAGCTCAGCTGGGAGAGCGCCGGCTTTGCAAGCCGGAGGTCGCCGGTTCGATCCCGGCACGCTCCATCGGAAAAAGCGCTGCAAATCGGCCGGATGTGTTCGCCTGGGACGAAGACCCAAAGCCCGATTGGGCTGGTTTGGAACGGTCCTGGAACGGTACGGCTGACGCTCGACGAACGGCGGACAGACGCTTGGCGCTCTTCAACTCCTCACGACGTGACGCGAATAGGTTCGCGATCCGCTCGGCCCCTGGACGGACCGCCTTGGATCGGGGAAGCTCCTCGCATGGCCGAGCCGTATCCGTCTTGGAAGTACTACCCGCCTCGGACTCGACCTCCTGAATGGGTTGAGAAAGTTGTCACCGCCTTCCTGGGTGCTCGTGATCGGCTGGACACGGCGTCTATCCGAAGCACAAGCGACGCCGCGCTCGCGGTGCTCCGTCCGGGACCTGAGGCGCTCGGGTTCGAGATCGAGGCAGGCAAGAAGAAGACCGAGAAGATCCGCCGACCAGTGCTCTTCGGCGAGCAGGGTTCAGAATCGCTCGCGTACGAGGTCGACGGCTTCCAATCGGAGTTCGGCATCGCGCTCGAAGTGGAGGCAGGGCGCGGAGCACGAGGAAACGCCGTCTATCGAGATCTTGTCGAAGCCTCCCTCCTAGTCGATGCAAGGTTCCTCGTCTTGGCAGTGCAGACTGCCTATCGGCACAAGACAGGCGGCCACGACGTCACCGTCCAGAGCTACCGCGACTCGCGGAATCTGCTTGACGCGATCTACGCGAGCAACCGTTTGCAGCTTCCGTTGGAGGGGATCCTCCTCATCGGGTACTAGAGCCACTCCGTTGCGGAAGGCGGGTGGACGACTCCTCGACGGACGCGAGTGGCGCCGTGTGCCGCACACATGGTAAGGAGGGGGTCGACGGTTCGAGTCCGTCAGAGGGCTCTTCGGAATCCCGCATGGTTGCTGGGGTTGCAGCACCGGTGGTCGCGGGATGGCGAGTGGAAACGCCCACTTTGGAAACGATTTGGAAACGGGAGCACGGTGCGTCCTGCGATCTACCCGCCCAGACGGGGTTCGGCGCTCAACCCAAGCCGGGGCGTCGGGCTACGAAAGTACGTGACCAAAAAGCAGAAGCCGCTGGTTGAAGCGATCAGGTCGATCGGGGATCGGAGACGCTGGTCGGGATCTGAGCCCTTGATCCCTCAGCCAGCGATGTAGAAGCGATCACCGGGTGCGGTAACGACGCATTCATGACCGCCATCAGATGCCAGCGGCGCGTTCCAGGGCCGGCCAAGGCTACGCACCGGTTCCACGTTGCGCACGGCGATGCCGTTCGCTAGTTTCCGTGGTCTGACATCAGACGACTATCAGTTGGCTGATCCTTCCGAGTTCCGGGGCGGCGAAGATGCCGCCTCGGCTTCCGACTCGGACGCGCCCAGGGCGCTGCGGTCCGAGAAGCGACGGCGCCCCGGCCGAGCGCTCTGGAATCCGCAGGACTTCATGCGCCGCTTCGGCGTGATCCTCGTCTGGGTCGCGATCATCGTGATCTTCTCGATCCTTCGACCCGACACGTTCTTCACTTTCACGACGGTCCAGACCCTTGCCGGCTCGCAGGCGGTTCTCCTGATGCTGGCGCTCGGCCTGCTGATCCCGCTCACGGCCGGGGAGTTCGATCTCTCGGTGGCAAGCATCATGGGTCTCTCGCTGGTGCTGATCGGCTGGCTGAACGTGATCCACGGCTGGCCCATTGGCGCGGCGATCGCTGTCGCGCTCGCGACCGGGGTCTTTGTCGGGATTGTCAACGCGTTCTTCGTCGTCGTCGCGCAAGTCGATTCGTTCATCGTCACGCTCGGCATGGCGACTGTGCTCGCAGGGGTCATGCTTGGCGTCAACACCCAGAGCACCGGTGGCATCTCGCAGGGGCTCGTGGACGCGGTCACGCGCAACGTTCTCGGACTCCCGCTCGCCTTCTATTACGGGCTCGCGCTCACGATCGTCATCTGGTACGTGCTGTCGCAGACGCCGCTCGGCCGCTACCTCTACTTCGTCGGGAGCGGCCGCGATGTCGCACGCCTCTCCGGATTGCGCGTCGACAGGATCCGCGCGGGCTCGTTCGTCGTCAGCGGGTTCGTGTCGGCGCTCGCCGGCGTGGTTATGGCAGGCTGGCTCGGAGCCTCGGACGTCAGCGTCTCGGCTTCCTTCATGCTCTCCTCGTTCGCAGCTGCGTTCCTCGGCACGAGCATCCTCCAACCCGGGCGCTTCAACGCCTGGGGGACGTTCATCGCGGTCTATTTCCTCGTCACAGGCATCACCGGTCTCCAGCTGCTCGGCTTCGCCGGGTGGATCGAGTCCGTCTTCTACGGGGCCTCCCTCGTCCTCGCGGTAGCGCTGTCGCGAACGATCACGCTTCCGCGCCGCGGCCGACGGAGAGCCTGAGACTGTCCATCAGCAAGGAAAGGAGGAAACACAGATGTCAGCAACTGTCTCGAAGCAGCCCCGCCACTCCAGATGGGTCGCCCTCCTGGTGGCTGGCGTGGGACTCGTCGCGCTCGCATCGACCTTGGTTGGCGCGTCGGTCGCCGCTAACAGCATCGCAAAGGCCGACGGTGTCGCTAAGGCGAAGGCCTGGGTGTCACTCATGGAGAAGCCAATCTCGAAGGGCCCGCCTGGGCCGGCCTTCGACGCCTCAAATCTAAGGGGAAAGAAGGTCTGGTTTGTTTCGTTCCCGTTTTCAATCAACTACTCGCAACAGGTCTGGCAAGGCGTGCAGGAGGCGGCGAAGGAGCTCGGCTTCACAGCCAAGTCGTTCGACGGCAAGTTCAGCCCTGCCGACACGAGCCGCGGAATCGACCTCGCAGTGCAGGACAACGCGGATGCGATCATCGTTCACTCGCTGCCGCCGGCCGTCGTCGCTCCTGCGATCAACCGGGCTGCCAAAGCGGGCGTGAAGATCATCTCAGCCGAGATCCAGAACCCCGGGCCGCCGCTCCCGGGCACGCCGAAGACCGTCTCCGCGATCGCGGGTCACTCGTACTCGATCCCAACGAAGACGATGGCGTCGCAGGTCGTCGCCGACTCGAAGGGCAAGGCGAACGTCCTCTTCTTCTCGGTGAGCGACATCGGCCCCGGGAGCAAGCAGGGAACGACGACATTCGTTGCCACAATGAAGAACCTCTGTCCGAGCTGCAAGGTGCAGGTCAACGACGCGCCCGTGGCGCAGTGGTCGGGCCTTACGACGCGCATAACGTCACTCCTACGCTCGAACCCGAGTATCAACTACGTCGTGCCGATCTTCGACGGGATGGCCGTCTACCTCGTGCCCGGCATCCGCTCGGCTGGCGCGGCCAACCGCGTGAAGATCGTCACCGGTGACGCGACTGCTTCGGTGATCGAGAACATCAAGCGCAAGAACATCGTCATCGGCGATGTCGGTCAGCCCAACGTCTGGACAGGGTGGGCGATTGTCGACCAGACGGCGCGCGTGCTTGCCAGCAAGAAGCCGCTGCAGGACGTCGGCATCCAATACCGGCTCTTCACCTCGAAGAACGTCGGCAAGATCAACACGAAGACCGACCCGACAACCTGGTACGGGCGGCTCGACTTTCGCGCCCGGTACAAGAAGATCTGGGGCGTCGGCTAAAAGCCTCCTCGTGACCCCTCCGGCCATGACCAACGAACTCCTTGCCGCGCGCAACTTCTCGAAGTCCTTTTACGGACGCGAGGTCCTCCGCGGACTGGATTTCACGGTCGTGGCCGGAGAGGTTCACGCTCTTGTCGGCCAGAACGGCTCAGGCAAGTCCACGTTCATCAAGTGCCTCTCCGGCTACCACGCACCGGAACCGGGGGCCGAGCTGTCCGTCGCTGGATCGGCAGTCCCGCTCCCGATCGACCCGACGAAGTCGCGCGTGCTCGGGATCGCGTTCGTGCACCAGCAGCTCGGACTCGCGGACAACCTGACCGTGCTCGAGAACCTCCAAGTAGGGCGGTTCCGCACGGGCGCCGGCTGGCGGATCCGCTGGCGCGACAACGAGGCCGAGGTGCGGCGCGCGCTAGCCCGCGTCGGCGTCGAGAACGTCTCACCGAACGCACTCGCCGGCTCGCTGTCCGAGGTGCAGCGGGCAATGGTCGCGGTCGCACGTGCATTCCAGGAGCTCGACGAGGTCGGCTCCGGCGTTATCGTTCTGGACGAGCCGACGGCATACCTGCCGCGCGACGGGGTCGAGCACCTGTTCGAGGCCGTCGGCCGCGTCACGGCCGCGGGATCGGGCGTCCTGTTTGTGACGCACCGGCTCGACGAAGTGCGCCAGGTGGCCGATCGGGTCACGGTCCTCCGCGACGGCATGCGCGTCGCAACTGTCGACGCGGCAAGCCTCGGCGAACGCGACCTGGTCGAGTTGATCGTTGGCCGCTCGCTCTCCGAGCTCTACCCCGTCGCAGGCGATGTCCGCGAAGACGTCGTCCTCGAGGCCGAGAATGTCAGCGGCGACAACGTCTCCGACTTCTCGCTGCGGCTGCACCGGGGCGAGACCGTCGGCGTCACCGGCCTCGTCGGTATGGGCCAGGAGTCGATTCCGCACCTGCTCTTCGGCTCAGGCTTCGCCACCGGCGGTCGGCTGGCCGTCAGCGGCACGACGGTAGCGCTGCCGAGCCTCCGGCCGCGCAAGGCAATGAAGCTCGGCCTCTCGCTCGTCCCCGCAGACCGCCTGAAGAATGGCGGCGTCGGCTTGGCGAGCGTGCGTGAGAACGTGACGATGCCGGTGCTCGACACGTACTCCCGCTTCGGCCGCATCAACCACAGACTCGAGCGTCGCGCCGCGATGGAGCGCATCGATGAACTGCAAGTGCGGCCGCCCGACCCCGAGCACACCTTCGCCGAGCTCAGCGGCGGCAACCAGCAGAAGGTCGTGCTCGCGAAGTGGTTCGCGACCGAGCCGTCCGTACTCCTCATGCACGAGCCCACACAAGGGGTGGACGTCGGCGCGCGCCAAGAGGTCTTCCGCCACATTCGCGGCTTCACAGAGCGTGGGGGCGCCGTCCTCATCGCCAGTACCGAGCACGAGGACCTCGCCAACCTTTGCGACCGCGTGATCGTGTTCCGCGACGGTCGCCCCACTGCCGAGCTGCTCGGCGAGCAGCTCACGCCCGAGGCAATCGTGGAGCAGGCCTTCCTCGTCACCCCGACCGAAAGGAGGAGCGCATGACGATCGCCCGTGGCTTCCCGCCGATCTCGCGGGAAAACACCGTGCTTGTCATCGTCGACATGCAAAAGGACTTCCTGGACGACGGCGCGCCGTGCTTCATCCCCGGCGGGCGCAGCGTTGTCCCGGCGGCCGAGCGGTTGCTCACGACCTTCCGCGCAGCCGAGCTTCCGATCATCCACGTGATCACCGTCTGGAAGGCCGACGGCATCAACATGTCGCGCTTCACGACCTCCGAAGAGCTGATGAAACGCGGCCTGCGCGAGGGTGAGCCCGGGATCAACCCGGTCGACGAACTCACGCCGCGCACCAACGAATACGTCGTGCGCAAGACGCGCTACAGCGGCTTCTACCAGACGGAGCTCGAGAGCCTGCTGCGCTCACTCGGGATCACCTACGTCGTCACGGTCGGCGTCGCGACGAACTACTGCGTCCGCTCAACCGTCCACGACGCAGCATTCCGCGACTTCCTCCCCGTCGTCGTCAGCGACTGCACGACGTCGTACACGACGGAAGAGCACCAGCAGACGCTGAACGACATCGAGACGGGCTTCGGCTGGGTGAAAACGACCGACGAGCTGCTGGCACTGCTTGAAATGTCCACGCCCGACTCGGTCGCACAACCGGCCTAGCTTCGTGCCTGTCTTCAGCAGCATCAACAGCACGAGCCGGAGCCAGCTTGTCCGCGAGCAGCTCGAACAGGCGATCGAGAGCGGGATCTTCGGGCCCGGCGCGCGCCTGCCGCCGGAACGCGAACTCGTGGAGCAGTTCGGCGTCAGCCGCGTCAGCGTGCGCGAGGCGCTCCGATCGCTCGAGGTGCTCGGCCTGATCAACGTCGTGGCCGGCCGCGGCTGCTTCGTGCGCGGCGACCTCGTCGAGAACCGCGACCGCACCGTACGACAGTGGCTGTCATCACACAGCGCCGAGCTCGCCGACCTGCTCAAAGTGCGCGCCGCAATCGAGATGCTCGGCGCCGAGGAGGCGGCGCGCCGGCGCGACGCGTCGTGGCTGGCGGAGCTCGAAGAGGCGCACCACGCGTTCGCCACCGCCGTCGAGCAGAGTGCGCCGCTCTCAGAGCTCGTCCAGCGCGACGTACGCTTTCACGAGACGCTCGCCGACGCGAGCGGCAACGCGCTCGTCGTCGAACTGACGCGCCAGCTCAACTCGTACCTCGTCGAAGCGCGGCAGCTGACGATGGCGCCGCCCGGACGTCCGAACCGCTCCGTGCGGGAGCACCGGGCGATTGTCGCCGCGGTCCTCGCTGGCGACGAGAAGGCGGCGGCGCGCGCGATGCGCAACCACGTCAAGGCCGTTCAGACGGCGATGGCGAAGTTCACGAGCCCCGACTGGGAGGAGGCAGACGATTAGCACCACGGTGGCGGTTCTCGGCGCCGGCAACGGCGGCTGTGCGGCGGCGGCGGACCTGACGATGCGCGGCTTCGACGTACGGCTCTACAACCGCACGCCCGACCGCCTTTCTCCGATCAAGGAGCGTGGCGGTATTGAGCTCCTCGGCGTTGCAGGCGAGGGCTTCGTGCCGCTTCAGGTCGTCACAAGCGAGCTCGCCGTCGCCGTCGCCGGCGCCGACGTGATCATGCTCTGCCTGCCGGTGTCGGCACTGACAACGTACGCACCGGCGCTCGAGCCGCTCGTCTCCGGCGACCAGGTCGTTTTCCTCAACCCCGGGCACATGGGCGGCAGCCTGTACTTCCGTAACGCAATCGGCGGCCGCGAGATCCAGGTCTGCGAGACGGCGACGCTCACATACGCGTGTCGGATGCGCGGCCCCGCGACCGTCGCGATCTTCAATGTCGCGAGCGACCTCCTCTTCGCTGCGCTCCCCGCGACAGAAACCGACGCGCTCTACGAGCGCGTAGCGCCCCTCTTCCCCTCAATTGTCAAGGGGGAGAACGTTCTCCAGCTCGGGCTACAGGACCTCAACGCTGTCGAGCACCCCGCGCAGACGCTGATGAACGCGGGCTGGCTCGAGCACACGAAGGGCGAATACTTCTTCTACATCGAGGGGACGACGCCGGCGGTCGCGCGCGCGATCGAGGCGGTCGACGCCGAGCGGATGGCGCTCGCCGAGGCCGTCGGCGTCCCGACGCGCTCGTTCGTGGACTACTTCTTCGCCGCCGGCTACACGAGCGAGCGTGCCGCCAAGACGGGCCGTGTTTACGAGGCGCTGCAGGCGAGCGAGCCGAACAGCACGATCAAGGGGCCGCCGAGCCTCGACCACCGCTACATCCACGAGGACGTCGGCTGGGGCCTCGTGCCGTGGATCCACCTCGCACGCACGTTCGGTGTCCCGGTGCCGACAATGGAGGCGTTGACGCACCTGGCGAGCGTCGTCAACGAGATCGACTACCTGAATGAAGGGCTGACGCTCGAGCGCATGGGACTCGCGGGCCTCGACCGCGAAGGCTTGGCCCGCTGCGTCAACGGGAGCGGATAGGCGATGGACAGCGAGATCGAACAGCGCCTGACGCGAGCGCTTGCCGCCCAGCGGCTCGACGCGCTCGTCGGCTACTCGAAGGAGAACGTGGCCTACGGCATCGGCTACATGATCCCGTCGCAGGCGCTCGGCGTGCGCGACCGCCAGTTTGCGTTCGCGGTCAACGCCGACGGCCGGGCGGGGCTACTGCTGACGGCAAACGAGGCCGAGGAGGCCCGTCTCCGTAGCAAGGTGGACGATCTGCGGCCGTATGACGAGTTCACTGAGGATCCGATGAAGGTGCTCGCGCAGCTGCTGCGCGAACTCGGCGTCGACTGCGGACGCGTCGGCATCGAGCTCGACGTCTTCCCCGCCGATCGCTGGGAGCGGCTCAAGCAGCTGCTGCCGGATGCACAGTTCGTCGCCGGGCGTCCTGCATTCCAGGAGGCGCGGGTGATCAAGACCTCGACGGAGCTCGAGTCGCTGCGCGCGGCGGCGCGGATCGCCGACCTCGCACAGCTCGAGGCGCGGGCCGATATCCACGAAGGGATGCTCGAGCGCGACCTCTACCGCCTCATCGTCGACCGCGCGCTCGCGAACGGCGCCGACTCGGTGCTGCTCGTCCAGGTCGCTGCCGGCGAGCGCAGCGGACTTTCGAACCCGGCGCCAAGCAACCGCCCACTGTGCCGCGGCGACGTTGTCAAGATCGACACGTTCGTCTCCGTCAACAGCTACCTCTCCGACACCGGCCGTTGGATCGTGATCGGCGAGGCGACCGACGAGCAGCGGCGGATCTGGGCGCGGATGCAGGAGACCATGGCGGTGCTGCACGAGGCGATTCGCCCCGGCGTTGTCACGCGCGACCTGTGGCAGACATTCGTGCGGGAGTTCGCGCGGCACGACATGCAGCCTGCGATCCGCTTCCTCGGTCATGGCCTCGGCCTCAGCCTGCACGAGGAGCCGTTCGTTGCCGCTCACTCGGAGACGGTGATCGAGGAGGGGATGGTGCTCGCGATAGAGCCGATCTACCGCCAGGGTGAGATCGGCTTCCACCTCGAGGACAACCTGATCGTCACCGCGGACGGAGTCGAGAACATGACCTCGCGGCTCGGCACCGAGCTCGCGGTGGTCGGATAGGAGACCAGTGCAGATCACAGCTGTCAAAGCGACCGTCGTGTCGCTGCCCGCCCGCAGAAAGCATCCGATGGCGTTCGGAGGCGAGCGCCTCGGGCGCTATGTAATCGTGCGCGTCGACACCGACGAGGGCATCAGCGGCTTGGGTGAGGCGACCGTGCTCCTCCAGTGGGGCGGCGACTACGGCCGCTACTTCGGCGAATCGCCCGAGACGACGGTGCACCTGGCCCAGGACGTCCTGGGGCCTGCGCTCGCCGGCGAGGACCCGACGGCGATCGAGCAGGCGCACCAGAAGATGGACCGAGCGGTCAAGGGCTACCCGTACGCGAAGTCGGCGATCGACAGCGCGTTGCACGACATCACTGGGAAGAAGTTTGGCGTGCCGGTCTACCAGCTGCTCGGCGGCCTCGCGCGCCGAGAGGTCCCGATCGCCCACTCGCTCGGCATCATCGACCTGCAAACGATCCGCACGGAGGCGGCGACCGCCGTCGAAGACGGGATCAAGACGCTGAAGATCAAGATCGGCCTCGACCCGGAGCGCGACGTGCAGACCGTCGCGGAGGTGCGCAACGTCGTGGGCGACGGCGTGTCGCTCGTCGTCGATGCGAACCAGGGCTACCCGAGCCCGAAGGTCGCGATCCGCACGCTGCGACGGATCGAGGAGTACGTCATCCACTACGCGGAGCAACCGGTTGAAGGGCTCGAGCGCATGGCGCAGGTCGCGCGCGCGGTCGACATCCCGATCATGGCCGACGAGAGCGCGTGGACAGCACGCGACATCCTCGAAATCGCGCAGCTCGGCGCTGCCGACCTGATCTCGCTGTACACGACGAAGCCCGGTGGCTTGCTGCCCGCCAAGAAGGCGGCCGCGGTTGCCGAGGCGGCAGGCTTCCCGTGCAACGTCAACGGGTCGGCCGAGACAGGCGTTGGCAACGCGGCGAACTTGCACCTCGCCGCATCCACCGCATGCGTGACGGAGAAGTGCGTAATCCCGATCACAACGCTGAGCGGGCGCGAACAGACGAAGGTCGCAGGCATCTTCTACACCGACGACTTGCTCACAGAGCCATTCGCCTACCACGACGGATCGCTCGTCGTGCCCGACGGTCCCGGCCTGGGGATAGAGCTCGACGAGGAAAAGGTCGCGCACTACCGCGCTGCGTGATGCGCCACGGCATCGCGTTCATCCCGTCGATGTCGATCCGGCGTACGGTCGACCTTGCGAGGCAGGCTGAGGCCGAGGGTTTCGACGCCCTATTCATTCCCGACCAGACGTTCCACCGCGACCCGTTCGTCGTGCTCGCGCTGTGCGCGGAGGCTACTTCGCGCATCCAGCTCGGTTTAGCGGTGACGAACCCATACACGCGCCACCCGGTGCAGATCGCGCGCGCGGCGGGGGTGCTCGCGGAGATCAGCGGTGACCGCTTCGCGCTCGGACTCGGGGCCGGAAACCTGCCTCGCGTGTTGCGCGGTTTCGGCATGCGTCAGACGGGCGTCGTCGAGCGACTGCGCGAGTCGATCGACGTCATCCGCCGCCTGCTCGCCGGCGAGACGATTACGCACAGCAGCGACACGCTGACGCTGAACGAGGTGGAGCTCGACTTCCCAGTGCCCTACCGCGTGCCGGTCTACATCGGGACGCGCGGCCCGAAGTTGCTCGCGCTCGCCGGCGAGGTCGCCGACGGCGTGATGATGGAGGGGCTGTTCACGAGCGGCGGTCTGCGCTGGGCGCTCAGCCGGGTCGCGGACGGCGCCGCGCGCGCCAGCCGCTCCGTCGAGGACATCGACCTCGTCGCGTGGCAGGCGCTCGAGGTCGTCGACAGGCCCGACGACGTCGAGCGCTTCCGCGCCTGGGCGGGCCTCCTCATTCGCACGACCGCTCGCGACGTGCTCCGCGAGGTCGGCGTCTCCGAGACCGCCATCGAATCGGTGGCGGCGGAAGTTGCGGCCGGCATACACGAGCCAACCGGAAGCGGCATCCCCGCCGACGACATTCCGAAGCTGATCATGGCCGGAACGACCGACCAGATCTCAGAGCGCGTCGCTGCGCTCAACGCCGCAGGCGTGGACTTGGTCGCAGGCGTTGTGCTCGGCGACGAGAAGCGCGTCCGCCGGACGATCGAGCGGTACGCGCGCGACGTGGCCGGCTCGGAGTAGTCGCGGTAGCGCCTAGCGCTGCGTCCAATTAGTGGAAACCCGCAGCGATCCGAGCCTCGATCGCACATCTCCCTGATGGAAGCGCCCCTATGAGCCGATGACTTTCGAACATAGGGGTCGGGCAAGTGCTTCGCAGCGGGCGTCACTCCAGGGCAGGTGGCTCGTCGCTCGCGAAGGTCCGCGAGCGCCGGCGGGCAGAGATGCGCCGGCCCGGCGACTTCGTACCCGGAGACTCACGCATCTCGGGTAGAGAAGTGGAGACGCCGCGGGGTCGGAGTCGCTAGGCGACGCCGGCCTCGGCAAGCGGGCTGCGGCCCCACGCAAAGCTGGTCTCGTACCAGCCCGTCATCGGCGTGAGGGTCGTTCCGAACCGTGACGAGTGAACGATCCAGCCGTTCCCGACGTAGATCCCCATGTGCCCGACCTCG
>DATDOS010000053.1:0-16580 GCA_035293125.1 Gaiellaceae bacterium
AGGCGCGTGTAGAGGGCCGAGAACGCGGTCTCGAGGCCGGTGACACCGAACGGCGCATCCTCGAACGGCACGTCCTTCTCGTGCCGGGCATGCGGAGCGTGATCCGTGGCGATGCAGGTGATCGCTCCGCGGCGCAGCGCGCCGAGGAGCGCTGAACGATCCTCCTCCGAGCGCAGCGGCGGGTTCATCTTCACGTTCGGATCGAGCGAGCGAACCGCCTCGTCGGTGAGCACCAGATGGTGCGGCGTGACCTCTGCGGTGACCGCGACACCTGCTTCCCGCGCCCGCTCCAGGGCCTCGACCGATTCCCGCGCCGACAGGTGCATGAGGTGGATCGGCCGACGCTCGAGCTCGGCCAGGGCGCAGTCGCGCTCGACCATCACGCTCTCGGCAGCCGAGGGGTACGGGCCGAGGCCGAGCTCGGCGGAGACCGCGCCCTCGTGCGCATGCCCGCCGCGCGAGAGGCTCGGCTCCTCGCAATGGAGCGCCAGCGGGAGCCTCGCGAGCGTCCCGTACTGGAGGGCCCGTCGCATGAGGCCGGCCGACACGACCGGCTTTCCGTCGTCCGTGAACGCAGCCGCACCGGCGCCCGCGAGCTCGACCATCTCGGTCAGCTCCTCCCCGCGCTGGCCTTTGCTGATCGCCGCCATGAACCCGGTCGGGATCGCCGCCTCCTCACGCGCCCGCTCGACGAGCGCCCCGAGCACCGAAGCGGAGTCGACGACGGGATCCGTGTTGGGCATCGCGAGGATGGTGCAGTAGCCTCCCGCCGCGGCCGCCTCCGTCCCCGAGCGCAGCGTCTCCTCGTCCTCGCGGCCGGGCGTCCTCAGGTGCACGTGGGGATCGACGAACGCGGGAGAGACGACAAGGCCGGCGGCGGCACCGGGCTCGATCGCGCTGATCACGCCGTCCGTGACCGTGATCCGCAGAGCCTCGTCGATACCCTGCGCCGGCGCCACGACGCGCCCCTCGAGCGAGAGCGAATCGGCTCGCCCGTTGCGAGAGACGAGCATCATGCGACCTCCATGGGCTCGTTCGGAGCCGGGACAGCGTCGCGGATGGTTGGCTGCGCCACCAGCAAGTCATAGAGGACCGCCATCCGAACCACGAGACCGGCTCGCACCTGATCCGTCACCAAGGCCACGTCGGAGTCGGCGACACGCGGATCGATCTCGACGCCGCGGTTCATCGGCCCCGGGTGCATGACCACCTGGCCGGGACGGACCCGCTCCGGGGTGATCCCGTAGAGCGCGGTGTACTCGCGTAGCGAGGGAACGAACGCCTCTCCGGGCGCCATCCGTTCCGCCTGCATGCGGAGGGCGTAGACGACGTCTGCATGCGCGATGGCGGCGATGTCAGTCGACACCTCGCAGCCGAGCGTCTCGATCCCGCGCGGAAGAAGTGTCGGAGGGCCGACGAGCGTCGCGTGGGCGCCAACGAGGCGTAGCGCCTCCACGAGCGACCGGGCGACCCTCGAGTGGAGCACGTCTCCGACGACGGCGACATGGACACCCTCGAGGCGTCCGAGAGCCTCCTGCATCGCGTAGAGGTCGAGGAGCGCCTGCGTCGGATGCTGGTGCTTGCCGTCGCCCGCGTTCACGACGTGCGCGCCGGTGACGCGCGCGACGAGCTGGGGCGCGCCGATCGACGGGTGGCGGACGACGATGACGTCCGGGTCGTAGGCCGCGAGCGTCAGCGCCGTGTCCTTCAGCGACTCGCCCTTGTCGACCGACGAGCCGCTCGAGCGGAGCGACATCGTGTCCGCGGACAGACGCTTCGCAGCAAGCTCGAAGCTCGCGAGCGTCCTGGTCGAGGACTCGTAGAACAAGTGCACGACCGTGCGCCCGCGGAGCGTGGGCAGCTTCTTCACCTCGCGGTCGAGCGATGCCGCCAGCGCGCGTGCCGTCTCCAGGATCCGCTCGACGTCGACACGCTCGAGATCGCCTATCGCCAGCAGGTGGCGACGCGGCGGCTCGGGGACCCGCAGCTCAGACACGGTCGCCGTCCTCCCGCTCGCCGACCAGGAGGACCCGGTCGATCTCGTCCACCTCGACGAGCTCGACCTGTATCCGCTCGTCGCGCCCGGTCGGAAGGTTCTTCCCCACGTAGTCAGGCCGAATCGGAAGCTCGCGGTGGCCGCGGTCGACGAGCACGGCGAGCTGGATCCGTGCGGGGCGCCCGAACTCCAGGAGAGCGTCGATGGCAGCACGAATCGTCCGACCCGTGTAGAGGACGTCGTCGACGAGCACGACCGTCAGTCCCTCGAGCGAGAATGGGATGCTCGTCGCCCGGACGATCGGCTGGCGCCCTGGCGGCCTGCCGCCATCCCGCACGTGCACGTCGTCCCGGTGGAACGTGATGTCCAGGGCGCCGACTACGAGCTCGAGACCGCTCCGCTCTGCGACGAGCCGGCGGAGTCGCGACGCGAGCGGGACGCCCCGCGTCTGGATACCGACGAGCGCTAGCCGCTCGAGTCCCGCTCCGTCCGGCGCGGTATTCCGTTCGATGAGCTCGTGCGCGATCCGGGAGAGGGCCTTCGAGATCGCGTCAGCGTCGAGAAGAGCCTTCGCCGCAGCGCTGTCGGGGACGTGCGTCGCCATCTCACTCCTTTCCGGCCTCACTGGACCGGCTTAAAGGTTCGCGTCAGTCTAGCGGGCGCGCACGACGCCCTCGCGGAGGGCTACGCCTCCGCCTCGTCCCGCTCGGTGAGTGCCTCGATCGCGTCGCGGGCACCGTCGACGTCGGACTCGGCGACGAGCACCTTCAACGGTGGATCGTCGAGCGCTTCGGGGTCGTGGTCGACCGCAGGCTCCAGCTGGGACTCGATGCCCGCTGCCGAGAGGAGCTCCTGAAGCTGCTCACCTTCGGTCACGTCGCCCGCAACCGTCACCTGGACGAGCCTCGTCACGTCTCTGTGGACCCTACAGCAGCTCGGCTCGCCCGGGCACCGGAGCGGATGAGCTCCGGCCGGCCCCGCTCCGGAAACGGGATCTCGAGCACGTCGAAGTCGCGGGGCACGACCGTCGCCGGGAAGAGCTCGCGGGCTTCCTCGACCACCTGATGGCCGAAATAGCGGGTCGACACGTGCGTCAGAGCGAGCATCTTCACGCCCGCCTCCCGGGCGACGAGCGCAGCCTCTCCGGCCGTCGAGTGCGACGTCTCGCGAGCGCGCTCCCGCTCGTCGGCCAGGAACGTCGCCTCGTGCACGAGCACGTCCGCAGCCGTCGCTGCGTCGACGACACTTGCCGCCGGCGCGGTGTCTCCGGCGAGGACGAGCCTTCGCCCGGCCCGCGCCTTCCCCACCACCTGGGTCGGGGTCACTTCACGACCGTCCGCAAGCGTCACGGACTCGCCTCGCTGGAGCTTGCCTCGCTCCGGACCGTCTGGAACGCCCAGGCGCGTCGCGGTCTCGACGTCGAAACGACCGGGCCGCTCCTCCTCCACGAGGGCGTACCCGACGGCCGTGACCCCGTGCGCGACGGCGAACGTCTCGAGGCGATATCCGTCGCGGGCGAGGCGGGCACCCGGCTCGAGCTCCACGGCCTCCACGGCGTACGAGAGACGCCCGACGATGCGGCGGAGGGTCGCAAGCAAGTCCTGGAGCCCTCGTGGGCCGTAGATCGTCAACGGGAGCTCGCGGCCGCGCAGCGAGTACGTCTTCAGCATTCCGGGAAGACCCAGATAGTGATCCGCGTGAAAGTGCGTCAGGTAGATCTCCGCGAGCTCCACGAGCCCGACATCGGAGCGCAGGAGCTGACGCTGGGTCCCCTCGGCGCAGTCGAACAGCAGGCGATCACCGCCGCGTCGGACGAGCGTCGCGGAGAGCGCCCGTTTGGCCGTCGGCATGGAGCCGGACGTCCCGAGGAAGACGACGTCGAGCTCCACGGCGGCGGATTGTAGTCGTGCGCTCAAATGGAGCCCTCTTGACGCCGATACACGGACTATGCGGCGAACGCGGGCTTACCGCTCGTCCGGGCTGCTGCGCTCCCTGACCCTGCTCCGGACGTTCCTCATCGCCTCCGCGGCGATCCTCGCCGTCGGCGCGGTCTCCCTCTCGTCGACCCTCTCCAGCGACCTGCGCGACTCAGCACTCCAGGACAACGCCCACGACCTCACCGCGTACGCGAACGCCGTCCTGGCTCCGAACCTCGTGCGCGGGGATCGCGTGGTGCTCACGCCCGCCGCTCGACGCCGACTCACGCGGACGGTTCGGCTCCCAGAGGACGTGCGCGGCCTCAACGCGTATTCGCGCGAGGGCCGCCTCGTCTTCTCGACGACGCGCCCTGACCGCATCGGACGGCGACGATCCAGTCCCGACCTCAAGCAGACGATCCGCTCCGGAAAGCCGAGCGCCGCAGTCGTCGATCCACGCGGTAAGGCCTCTCCGGTCGTCAAGGTCTGGACTCCCCTCTTCTCGGCGAAGGGACGTCCCGCAGGCGCTGCCGAGATGACCCTCGCGGAAAGCGTCGTGGAAGATGCAATCACCGCCTCGAGCCGCACGATCTGGCTCTCCGTAGCGGCCGTCTTCGGCGTGCTGTGGCTCGTGCTCGCCTTGCTCGTGCGGAGCGCGTCGTCAGAGCTGCGCCGGCAGAACGAGGATCTCGCCTCGAGATCGCGGGAGCTCACCGAGTCCACTCGCGAGCTCGAGGCGACGCTCCTGGAGACCATCGAGACGCTCAACGCGGCGGTCGAGGCACGCGACCCGTACACCGCAGGCCACTCGCAGCGAGTGCGGCGCGTGTCGCTGGCCGTCGGACGCGAGCTCGGCCTTTCTGCCAAGCAACTCGGCGCCCTCGGCACCGCCGCTCTGTTCCACGACATCGGGAAGATCGGCATCCCCGACTCGATCCTCACGAAGCCCGACACGCTCACCCCCGCCGAGGCGGCGATCATGCGCGAGCACGTGATCCGCGGAGCCGAGATCGTCTCGAGGATCTCCTCTCTCCACGACTCGGTACCGGCAATCCGCCATCACCATGAGCGCTGGGACGGGCTCGGGTACCCGGACGGGTCGAGCGGTGACACGATCCCGCTCGAGGCTTCGATCATCGGCCTTGCGGACGCCTGGGACGCCATGACGACGGACCGGCCATACGCCGTCGCCCTTCAGCTCAACGAGGCGATGCTGCAGGTCCGAGCGGGTCGCGGCAAGCAGTTCAACCCACTCGTCGTGGACGCGTTCTGGGAGCTTGCACGCCGGAGGCCGGCAGAGATCCTGCCTCCCGAAGCTCCGACCGCTGCCGTCGCCGTCGTCTAGATTCGCCCTCGATGGGTGAGCCGCTCCAGGGCGGAAGGTTGGCGGCGCAGGCGATCGCGGCCGAGGGCGTCGACGTCCTGTTCACGCTCTCGGGTGGCCACGTGATGCCGATCTACGAGGGTTGCCGCCACGAGGGCGTCCGCGTCGTGGATCTCCGGCACGAGCAGTCGGCCGCTCATGCGGCGGAGGCCTGGGGACGCGTCAAGCGCGTGGCCGGGGTCGTCCTCGTCACGGCCGGGCCGGGCGTCACGGGAACGGTGACTGCGATCGCCAACTGCCACGCCGCCCAGACGCCTCTCGTCGTGCTTGGCGGCGCGCGCCCGCTCGCGCAGGCCGAGCGGGGCGCTCTCCAGGAGCTCGACCAGCTCTCGCTGCTGAAGCCGATCACGAAGTGGGCGGCGGTCTGCCCCTCGACCAGCCGTATCCCGGAGTACGTGTCGATCGCGTTCCGCCATGCGCTCGCATCCCCGCGTGGCCCGGTCTATCTCGAGCTCCCCGCCGACATTCTCTTCGAGGAGGCGGCTGCCGACCGCGAGCCCGCACCCTCACGCACGGCGCCGCGCGCGTTCGGCGACCCGCGGGAGGTGGCGAAGGCCGCTGACCTCTTGAGCGGGGCGGAGCGGCCGGCGGTCGTCGCGGGCGGCGGGATCTGGTGGGACGGGGCCGCCAAGCAACTCGCCGCCGTCGTCGAGAACGGTCGCCTGCCCACGTTCCTGAACGGCTCCGGCCGGGGGTCGCTCCCGCCGGAGCACGAGCTCTTCTTCCAGCACGCGCGGGGCATGGCGCTCGAGGAGGCGGACGTCGTCTGCGTGATCGGCACGCCCCTCGACTTCCGGCTGCGCTTCGGCAGCTTCGCGGCGGAGAAGCTGGTTCACATCCACGGGGACCCGCGCGAGCTCGGGCGCAACCGGGTTCCGGACGCCGCGATCGTCGGTGATTGCGCAGCCGTGCTCGGAATCCTCGCCGACGGAGTCAAGGCGCCCGCGGACGGACGGGCCGCCTGGCTCGAGCGTCTGCGTGCCGCAGAGGCCGCGTGGTGGGACGGGCACCGCGCCGAGATCGAGTCGGACGCCTTCCCCATCCACCACTACCGCTTCGGCCGAGAGCTCGACCGCGTGCTCGACCCGGGCACGGTCGTGATCGGCGACGGCGGAGACGTCGTTGCCGCGGTGTCGCGTGTCCTGCGCGTGCACCGGCCCGGCCACTGGCTCGACCCCGGCCCGTTCGGCTGCCTCGGCGTCGGCCCCGGCTACGCGGTCGGTGTCGGCACGGCCGGCTTCGGCTCGCACCTCGTGTGCGTCATGGGCGACGGCGCCTTCGGGCTCAACGGGCTCGACTTCGACTCGCTCGTCCGCTTCGGAATCCCCGCCGTGCTCGTCGTCGGCAATGACGGCGCCTGGGGGGAGATCCGTGTCCCGCAGGTCGGTATCTACGGCGAGGAGGGCGAGATTGCCACCCGGCTGGCCCCGAGCCGCTACGACCGCCTGTGCGATGTCTTCGGCGGCCACGCGGAACACGTTGAGCGCCCCGGGGAGCTCGCGCCGGCGCTCGAGCGTGCGCTCGGCTCCGGCGAGCCTGCGATCGTGAACGTGATGCTCGACCCGGATGCGATGGCGGGCCACGCCTACCGCGGCCTCTGACGCACGTCGTACTGGACGCTCCGGGTGCGCTACGGCAGCACGAGTCGCTGACCAGGCACGATCGTCGCACCGGCCAGCCCGTTGCGCGTCTGGAGCTTCCACACTCCTTCGCGAGGGTCGCCTCCGTAGCGCTCCGCAGCGATCGACCAGAGCGTCTCACCATGGCGGACCGTGTGGTACCGCGGATTCGGGCCTGCGCCGGTATCTCGCGCGAAGACGGCCCACATGAACGCCGCGGCGAGAAGGACGATGACGATGCGACCGAACACGTGTTCGTAGTATGAGCGAACACCTGTTCGATGTCAAGAACGGGAATTGCCCCTTCTCTGTATAAGCGGGGTTCGCGCAGCAAGCAGCCTCAGGGGTCCTGGTCGTGAACGGGCCGGGAGAGCGCGGGGAGCCTCAGCCCCGCGTCCATCTGCTGGACGATGAGTCCAACGCGTCGCGTGATCTGTTCGAGCACATCCCTAAGTCCTCGTCCCTCCACGCGTACCTCGAAGGAAAAATCGGGATGCACATGCACGCTGTTGGCTTCGGGGCCGATGAGAACGAAAGTCAGGACGTGTGTTTCTTCGTTCATGGGTTTTCCTTCACCCGTGTATTCGAACGAGAACTGCGTGGTCGGTGGGACGCTGCTTGCCACCCATGGAACGTCGAGGAAATTCGAGACCGTGGAAAGCTCGCGGTGCTTGTCGAGGTTCGAGAGTTCGTGGAGAACAGCGAGCGGGTCAAGATCCGGTTGTTCGGGAATGGTTCGGTACGGCTGAACCGACTCGATGTCTGCCCGCAGCGTGGGCGAAAGCCCGGCGATTCGTGGCGTACCGCGTACTTGAAACTCGCACTTGTCCACGTAGATCGGGAACATGGCCTTTCGGCTACGCCATTTGGCGTAGACGACGTGATCCAAGGCGCACCGGAGGTTGTAGATCGTGTCCCCGATGGCGAGGGGCCAATCCATCGGAGCGTCGCGCTGACGGATCGCATGACAGATGTACTTGACTTCCTGCGGCCCGCGCGGCTCACGCTCGGTCTTGAGGACGTAAGCGTCCGATTTCTCGAAGGCAAGTACTTCCCCGCGAAGCACCTCAGCTTGTTTTACGCCCCGGCGGAGCTTCCGCATGGCTGAGCTATCCACCATCCCGCGCTACCTTTCCATGCATGAGCAGGAAGCCGCAACCGGACGTCCCCAAGCAGCAGAAGACGCCGAAGGGCTTGGACCCCGTTCCCAAGCGCCGGGAGTTCATGGACGCGCTTCGCTGGGTCGTCAAGCCGGTCAAGAAGCCCAAGAGCAGCTAACCGCTCGTAGTCGCAGGGCCGGAACCGACCCGGTTGCCCCGGGCCAGGTGCATCCCGTCACGGCCGTAGCCTGTACCGGGAATTACCTATGTCCGGTTTTCCAGGACCGGCGCTCCGGCCCTGCGAGTGCGAGTCTATGCCTCTGTCGTTTCGGCTGCATGCAAGAGATCCCGGAACACATCGTGTTCCGGTCGCCACGATGGTTGTACCGCCACGCGTACTCGTTCAGTTAGCCCTGAAGCCATGTCACAGAGACGCCGTGGTAGACGCCACGAATGGCGTTCTTAGCCGATCCGAAGAACCCCTCGACCGTCTGAGTGTGCGTCAGTCCATCGACGTAGATCCGGTCGCGGTGGCGGATCGTCCGGTGCTCGTACTCGCCCGCGAGGGAGCGGTAGCCGCCCCACTCGTCCGAGTAGAGAACCGATCCCGGCTCGATGTTCTCCCGCACGATGTCGCGAAGGGTTGGGCCGGAACTATTCGGAATGACCCGCGCGCGCACCCGTCCGTCGCGCTCGACCGCCGCGAACACCATCGTCTTGTGCTCCTGATCCCACCGCTTGGGCGACCAGCCGAGAGCATCCCGCTTGCGGCGAGCGTCGTTGCGAATCTTCCCGCCAAGAAGCGTCTCGTCCACCTCGACCGAGCCAGACAGCGAGGAGCCGTCGTCGGCCATGAGGTAGTTGCGGATCTTGTTGAACATGCGCCAGGCGGTGCGGTACTTGACACCAAGCTCGCGCTCAAGCTGCTTCGCGGAGATCCCGCATCGAGTGCTAGTCATGAGGTAGATCGCGTAGAACCACAGGTGCAGCGACGTGGACGACTTCTCGAAGATCGTCCCTGCGGTTGGGTGGATGTGGTGACCGCATCCAGTGCAAGTCCACGACTGGCGACGGGTCGCACACGAGTACCGCTTGAACTTGCGCTCGCGGTCGCACTTCGGGCAGTGAGCCGTTTCGCCGTCCGGCGCATAGCGCGTCCGCCACAGATGCTCAAGGCAGGTGGCGTCGTCGGGGAACTCCCGCATGAACTCGATGAGGGTGTAGCCCGATTCCGACGACTTGGCGCGGATAGGCTTGAGGCGGTCAACTGGGGGCATCTGTCGCTCCTTGTTGGCAAGAGCGCGTCGTCGGGTGCTACCGGCGGCGCGTTCGCTTTATCTACATTAAATTTTAGTGTTGGCGTCGGACGGAGCTTCTACAGAGAAGGGGCAATTCCCTCAAGAACGCCTGTACTAGCGCCTGATCGCGGCCTGCCGTACGACGAGCGTTCGTCGAGTCCTGTTCGCCTCGGCCTTGAGCTCGACAGCCACTTCGACTCGGTTTCGCGCTCCCGCGGGAGCCTGGACAGCGATGTTGAGCGGGCGGAGTCCGGCCACGTCTGCCGAGCGACACCGGGTGCCCGCGGGGGTGGCCCCCGTCCGCGTGAGCGCACGGACGCACACGGTCGCGCGAGCGTCCTCGCCCACGGCGACGCGCGCGGTCACCTCCGACGCGAGCGCGCCGACTGCAACCTGTGCGCCGACGACTTCGGCGCCGGGCTCCCAGTGGAGCTCCTGCCCGGCGCAGCCATTCTCCGTCTCCTCGATCGACGCCCGCACGGCTGCTGCGGCAGGCCGGAGAGAGCCGTCCGCCCGCTGCAGCGCCGCCTGGAAGCCGGTCCGGAGACCGTCGTCTCGGAAACCGAAGAAGCTGACTTCCGCAATGTCCGGGTCGCAGGCAGCCTGGCGAATCAGCCGGTCGTAGATCGTCGCCTGTGTCAACTCGTCGGTCACGGGCACGTTCTCGAGCCCCTGGTAGCCCGCACGCCCGGCCGTGTCGACCTGCCAGCCGACCTCGTCCAGGTGCAGCCTCAATCCCTCCACCGTGGCCGGCTGCGCCGTGCCGTGGAACGCGTCCCAGAGCGCTTGCTTGATCCGGCCGAGATTCACGAACCCGGCGTTCGGCCATGCGTAACCGCGGTCGAGCGGGTCGGTCGCCTCGTTCGGATACGGGTGGAAGCTGAACGCGTCCATGAGCGGTCGGGTGCGACCGCTCTTCCGGTACCACGAGCCGAGCGCGCGGAGGAACCGCACGGGTGAGGTCGAGATGTTGTTCTTAGCCTGGGGGCGATCGTTGCCGCGAGGGGAGAGGCCGACGCCGACGACCGAGATCGCCGGATCGACGGACTTCAGCGCGTCGTAGGCGGCCGCGAGATACGGGCCGAACGACGCAGCCGACACGTTTGCCCCAGCCGCGTCGAACTGCGGACGCCAGAAAGCGGGCTGATTCGGCTCGTTCCCGATCACGAACTGCTTCACCTGCGGATACACGGAGGCGAGCACCCCGACGTACGACGCGAAGAGCGACGGCGCTCCGAGGCCCGCTTCGATCTCCTTGGGCGGGTAGGGGTAGACGGCCAAGACGACCCGGAGCCCGGCGGCAACGGCGTTCGGGATGGCCCGGTCGAGCAGCTGCTTGTCCTGGATGACGACGGACTCGCTCGGCTTGAAGCGGACGCCGATGACGGTCTGCCGCAGGCCGAGCTCCGTCATGTCCCCGTACATGCCAACGCCGCCGTCGTCTGCGTACTTCGCGGAGTCGTCGTTCGCCCCGACGTCCGCGCCCATAGCGACCGACGCTCCGGTAATGAGCGCCACGGTGAGAACCGTTGCCGCAGCGAGGAGTCGCATGTGAAATCGTTCGCGGGCTCCCCACTGCCCGCACGCCGCTCGCAGCCTAGAGTCGCGCGAGGAGCGCGTCAAGCAGGTACCCGCTGCCGAAGCGCACGGGATCGTCCGTGGGCAGCCCGGTGTCGGACGCCGCCGCGGAGATGGTCTCGCGCGCGTCGTCGTCGCTCTCGAGCTCACCCGTGTTCAGCGCAACGCACGCGACCTTTGCCGGGCGCCTCGGGAGCGCGATCCGCTCGTGAAGCTCGACGAGGTCCGCGAGCGGCGGAATCGCGTGTCCGGGGCATCCTTCGATCTCGGTCGATCCGGCGCGATGACAAAGGACGAAGGCGTGTGGCGCCGATCCGTGGATGAGCCCGAGCGTCACCCCCGAGTACATGGGGTGCACGAGGGAGCCCTGCCCCTCGACGAGCAGCAGCTTCCCTCCGCGTCTCGCGCCCTCGACGACCAGGCGCTCGGCGGCGCCGGCGAGGAAATCGCTGACGACTGCGTCGACGGCGATCCCCCACCCCGCGATGACGATCCCGGTCTGCCCTGTGGGAACGAAGACGGACTCCAGTCCCCGCCGTCGCGCCTCCAGGTCCAGCTCGACCGCGACGGTCTTCTTTCCGATCGCGCAATCGGAGCCGACGGTGAGCACGATCTTCGCGTCGACCTCGAGGTTGGCGCCCGTGGGAACACTCAGCCCCTCGGGAGGCTTGCGCAGGTCGCGGAGCTCGACCCCGTACCGCCCCGCGAGCTCTTCGAGCTCGGGATCATCCGAGATGAACTCGTGCAGCCCGCTTTCCACGTCGAGGCCCTTGGCGATACAGCTCTTCAGGAGCTCCCGCCAGGCAGGCGGAAAGCGCCCGCCCTGCGTCGCGACCCCGACGATCGCGACGGTGGGGTCGAAGCACAGTGAGTCGTTGACCGTGCCCACGATGGGAATCCCTTCGTACGTCTCGCCCGCTCGCTTGGAATCCAGGATGGCGACGACGGGGTCCGGGCCGTAGCGAATGATCCCGCGCATGGTCTTGCCGTAGTGCGGATCGTGCGAGAACCCCTCACCCAGGATGAGGATCCGCCGGGGGCGCGTCATCTCACCGAGACGCCGAGGCCGGGCTCGAGCGAGGATAGCTGGACGCCGTCGACGAGCTCGACGCCCGGGCAGGGATCGTCGAGCAGCAGAAGGTTCCCGTCGAGATCGACGTGGTCGCAGAGCGGCGCCACGCAGCAGCCGGCGGCGATCCCGAGCCCCGACTCGAGCATGCAGCCGAGCATGACCCCCAACCGGAGCGCCCTGGCAGCGTGCGCCATCCGGATCGCCTCCCGTATGCCACCCGACTTCGCGAGCTTGATGTTGATGCCGTGAGCGACCTCGGCACACGTGGCGACGTCGGCCAGGGTGTGGCAGTCCTCGTCGACATAGATCGCAATCGGCGACCGCTCCTTCAGCAAGCGTCCCCCTTCGTCTCCGGCACGCAGCGGCTGCTCGCAGTACTCGACGCCGAGCTCCCCGAGCTGCGGGAGTGCGTCGAGGGCCTCGTCGAGCGACCACCACTCGTTGACGTCGACCTGGAGCGGAAGGTCGGTGACGCCGCGCACCGCGCGCACACGCTCGACGTCGAGACCGTCTCCCCCGCCAAGCTTCAGCTTCAGGCGGCGGTAGGTCGAAGCTGCAGCCTCGGCTCGACGCGCCATGTCGTCGGGGTCTCCGAGCCATACGGTCCACGAGGTCGGTGGCCCTCCTCGAGGGAGCCCGAGCAGTCGGAACACGGGAAGCCCGAGGAGCTTTCCCTGGAGATCGTGCAACGCCGCGTCGAGCGCCGCCTTCGCCGACTGCTCGCCGGAGGCGGTCGCCAGGCGCTCTTCGATCTCCTCCAGCGCGAACGGATCGTCACCCAGAAAGTCGGAGTGGTCGTCGACGAACGCCTTCGCCGACTCGACCGACTCACCGTAGCGCTCGATGGGCGCGGCCTCGCCGAATCCCGTGACTCCCTCGTGGCTCACGGCCACGTGCACGACGTCTGCGTGGTCCGTCGCGTCACGCGCGATGACGAACGTCTCGGCGAGCTGCAGGCGGACGATCCGAGCCTCGACCTCCACCGCGTGAGCCTACCCCGGCCGCCATGGCGAGCGGCCGGAATCGGCGTTGCGTCGCGACGACTACACTGGCCTCCCGAGCGCCCGTAGCTCAGGGGATAGAGCGCGCGCCTCCGGAGCGCGAGGTCGCAGGTTCAATTCCTGCCGGGCGCACTCACGGTCGGACTCGGCACCCATGGGGTCCAGATTCCGTATTCCCGTCCGAGAGCACCTCGGCGCAGCGCGCTTCCCGGAACCTGCGACTCAGTTGCTCCGGGTCCCCTGCATGCCGCCTTGTACTCAGCTGCGCAGGTGCATCGACGGCGACGATGCCCGCCGCCCGGAGTCGCGTGACGAGATCGTCGAGCTCACCGATGTCCACAACCCACGCCTCCGTGACGCGGTGACCTTCGCCGAGCGCCACGCAGTGCAGCGCCTTGCTCCGACATCGACCCGGCGAACACGGAAGGAGTGTGCGCCTTTGTGGCTCAGAGCCACAAGGTTCCGAGTGCCCCGCGCTCTCCACGCCTGCCCCTCTCGTCCGCCGGGAGGGTTCGCCTCTCCGTAAGTAGGATCGGCGGATCGCCCTCTTCCTCTACGACAACCCGACGTCGTCGAACGCGCTCAAGGTGCGCTTCCTCCTTGCCGAGCTCGGCCTCGAGTACGAGCGACGGACGGTGCCGTACGACCAGCCGCGCCCCGACTGGTACCTGGCGGTCAACCCGGTCGGCGGGATCCCGACACTCGACGACGACGGCTTCGTCCTCGCCGAGTCGAACGCGATCCTGCGTTACCTGGCCAACCGCGAGAGCCGGGACGACCTCTACCCCACTGGCCCCCGCGAGCGCGCCCGTGTGGACATGATGCTCGACCGCTTCTCGCTCACCTTCCGGCCGGCGTTGTTCCGTCATGAGCAGGTAGCGCTCGGCTACGTCCCCGGCAAGGGCATGGGCGGACGGGACGCTGATCTCGAGGCGGCAGCCCGGGTCGCGGACGAGATCGCACCCACGCTGCGAACGCTCGACGCGCTCGTCGACCCCTCCGGCTACGCGCTCGGAACGTTCACGCTCGCCGACGCCGCCGCCGCGCCCGTGCTCTTCCGAACCACCAAGAGCGGCCTCGACCTGGAGCCCTACCCGAACGTCCTGCGCTGGCGCGAGACCGTCACCGCCCGGTCCGCATTCGCGGCCGCAAGGCCGGTCCTCTAGCCATAGCCACCGGCCGGCGTGGCGCTTCGCACCGAGGCGGTTACGCGCATGTCAGTGCCCTACGCGACGAACCCGGTGGATGGGACCCGTGTCAACTTCGAGGACGACGGTGGCGCAGGGGCTCCGGTCGTGCTGTACGGCGGCATTCTCGACTCGGTCGAGCTCGTGCGGAGATCACCCATCGCGCAGGAGCTGCAGGCCCTGCGGAACGAGTTTCGGCTGATCTACGCCGACCACCGCGGCCTCGGCCGCAGCGACAAGCCGCACGAGATGGAGGCGTACGCGATGACGCTCCAAGTCGGTGACGCCGTGGCGGTGCTGGACGAGTTGGAGGTCGGACGTGCGCACTTCGTCGGCAGGTCGTACGGTGGGAGGCTCGTCTACGGGATCGGCCAACATGCGCCGGAGCGCGTGCTGTCGCTCGTCGCGGGCGGCCAGCAGCCGTACGCCATCGATCCGAACGGCCCGCTTGTCCGCGTCATCGTCGGAGTGCTGGACGCGACCCGGCGAGAGGGCGTGACGGCGTTTGTCGAGGCGCTCGAGGGATACTGGGGCATTCGCATTCCCGACGCTGAGCGGCGCGGTTATCTCGCCCAGGACGGGGCTGCGGTCGCTGCCGCGGCAGAGGCAATGCTGAGGGAGGGCGCGATCTCCACCGATCTAGGAAAGTGGCGGGTGCCGTGCCTCATCTACGTGGGGGTGGGGGACGTCGACTTCCTCGATCAGGCGCGACGCGCGGCTCAAGAGATCCAGAGCGCGGAATTGGTGGCGCTCGACGAGCTCGACCACTTCAGCGCGCACTTCGAGGCCGACCGCGTAGTCCCGGCCGTGCTGCGGACGCTGCGCGAGAACGACTAGAGCAGAACTTGCAGGGCGGCGACCAGGCGGTCGACGTCGCCCTCGTCGTTGTAGGGGCCGATCGAGACGCGCAGGAGCCGCCGTCCCTCCCACTCGTAGATCGGCACCTCGACCCGGTGCTCCTCGTACAGACGGCGCTCCAGCTCGTTGGGGTCGCCGGGCGGCAGCTCCACCGCGCGCATGAACAGTGCGGGCTCGCCCGAGATCCGTGGGAGGCCGAGCTTCGCGAGGAGCGCTTCCGCGAGGTCGGCCAGTGCCAGCGACGCGGCGAGGTCGAAAGTCGCGTGCACCTCGATCGCCTTCGGAACGGTGAGGTACGCAGCCGGGTCGCGTGTCCCTTGCCAGCCGTGCCGCTCGCCGAAATCCGCGTCCTCGTGGTAGCCCCAGCTGATGACGAGCGGCTCGATCCACTCCTGGTGCTCGGGCCGCGCTGAGAGAAAACCCGCTCCTTTGGGTGCGCACAGCCACTTGTGACAGTTCCCCGCGTACACGTCAGCGCCCAGGGCCTCGAGGTCGAGCGGAACCTGCCCGGGAGCATGGGCGCCGTCCACGATCGTGAGGACGCCGGCGTTCCGAGCGGCTATGCAGATCTCCTCCACCGGGAGCCTGAGCGCCGTGGGCGACGTGATGTGCGAGACGAGTACAGGCCGGGTCCGCACGCCGATGCTCGCGATCAGCTCGTCCGGCTCGCAGAGGACGAGGTTCGCCCGGATGAACTCGAGCGTCCGCACGATCGCCCCGTACTCGTGCTTCGTCGTGAGGATCTCCTCTTCCGGCCGGATCCGCAGTGAGCGAATGACCGAGTTCAGACCCGATGTCGCATTGGGCACGAACACGAGGTCCTCGGGCCTAGCACCGACGAACGCGGCAAGCGACGCCCCCGCCTCCTCCAGCAAGCCGGGCTCCGTCCCTCTATCCGGAAACCACCCGCTGAGCCGCCTCGTCAGGAAGTCGGTCGGCTCCCGCTCGAGCTCCCGCTGGAAGCGCTGGTACTCGTCGAAGACCGCGCGGGGGCAGGCTCCGTAGCTCCCGTGATTCAGGTAGGTGACCTCGGGGTCGAGCAGGAAGTCTCCGCGCATCGGCGGCTAGTGTCTCACGGTGCGCGGCCTCCTCCGAACGTACTTCCCGCCGCTCCCCCGCTCGGTTACGACGCTCCAGGTCGGCGGCCTCGTCAACTCGTTCGGGAACGGGATCGTCATCCCGTTCCTCTTCATCTACCTGCACAACGTGCGCGGGATCGGGCTGGCAGTCGTCGGCCTGATCGTGGCCACGCACGCCGTGGTGAGCATGGTCGCCGGCCCGATCTTCGGCTCCCAGATCGATCGCTTCGGTGGGAAGAACATGCTCGTCGTGTCGCTCGCGGTCCTCACTGTCGGCTACGCGTCGTACGCGCTCGTGCACGAGGCGTGGCAAGGATTCGTCGTCGCCGCGATCAGCGGAGTCGGGGTCGGAGGCTTCTGGCCGTCGCAGTCGACGCTCATCGCCGGGCTCACGCCGACCGACCAGCGGCCCGCGGCCTTCGCGATGCAGCGCGTCGTGATGAACCTCGGGATCGGGCTCGGAGCACTCACCGGCGGCGTGATCGCCGCGAC
>DATDOS010000054.1:0-14285 GCA_035293125.1 Gaiellaceae bacterium
CCACGTTCCCGCGGGGCAGGCGAACGGTCGTGATCGAGCACACCGGGCAGCACTTCCTCCCCGCCATCGAGCTCGAGGACGGCGCCTGGTACCGCGACGACTCGAAGGTCATGGCCTCGGAGATCGCCGCGGGCCGGCTGCACGAGAAAGCCGGGAAGCAAGAGATGTCCTGAATACCCTCATGGGGTATACTCCTCGGGACCAACGCGACCCGAGAGGAGAACCGTGAGCGAGACCGTCACCTACAGCGTTCCCGCGATCCACTGCGCGCACTGCGCGATGTCGATCCGGGAGGAGATGTCCGAGGTGGAGGGCGTCGAGGAGGTCGCCGTCGACGTCGAATCGAAGATCGTGACCGTTCACGGCCTGGAGCTCGACGACGCCGCGCTTCGCGCCGCGATCGTGGAGGCCGGGTACGAGGCCGCATGAGCACGACGGCGACACCTGAGGCGGAGACCCGGGTCGAGCTCGCGCTCGAAGGCATGACCTGCGCGGCGTGCGCGACGCGCATCGAGCGAAAGCTCAACAAGCTCGAGGGCGTCGAGGCTGCGGTCAACTACGCGACCGAGCAGGCCGCGGTCCGATACGACCCCGAGCGGGTGGCGGTCACCGACTTGATCGGCGCCGTCGAGGCTGCCGGATATCACGCGAGGCTGGCGACGGAGGCCGTCGAGGACGAGGATCGAGCGCGCACGCTGCGCACGAGGCTCCTCGGCGCGGCGGCGCTGACGGCGCCGCTGACCCTGCTCGCGATGATCCCGCCGCTCCAGTTCGCAGGATGGGAGTGGGTCGCGTTCGCGCTCGCCACACCGGTCGTCTTCTGGGCCGGACAAGGATTCCACCGCGCGGCCCTGCTCAATGCGCGGCACCGCGCGGCCACGATGGACACGCTCATCTCGATCGGCACGCTCGCCGCCTGGGGATGGTCGGTCGTGGCGCTCGTCGCCGTCGATGACGCGCACACGTACTTCGAGGTCGCAGCCGTGATCACGACCCTGATCCTCCTCGGCCGCTACCTCGAGGCGCGCGCAAAGCGTCGCTCGAGCGCGGCGATCCGCGCGCTGCTCGAGCTGGGCGCGAAGGAGGCACGAGTCCTCCGCGACGGCGAAGAGGTCTTGATCGCGATCGAGGACGTCGCCGTCGGAGACCTCATCGTCGTGAAGCCGGGGGAGAAGATCCCGACGGACGGCGATGTCGTCGACGGGGCCTCCGCGATCGACCAGTCGATGCTGACCGGCGAGCCCGTGCCCGTCGACGTCGCGCCCGGGTCGGAGGTGGCAGGGGCGACGATCAACACCTACGGGCGTCTCGTCGTTCGTGCCACGAAGGTCGGCGCCGACACGGCGCTCGCGCAGATCGCGCGCATGGTGGCCGAGGCACAGTCGGGCAAGGCGCCGATCCAGCGGCTCGTCGATCGCATCTCCGGCGTGTTCGTCCCGATCGTGATCGGGATCGCGCTTGCGACGCTCGTCGGGTGGCTCGCCGTCACCGGGGACGCGACGGCTGCTTTCTCTGCAGCGGTCGCGGTGCTGATCATCGCCTGCCCCTGCGCGCTCGGCCTCGCCACGCCGACAGCGCTCATGGTGGGCACGGGTCGCGGAGCGCAGCTCGGCATCCTCATCAAGGGCCCGGAGATCCTCGAGCGCACGCGACGGATCACGACGATCGTCCTCGACAAGACCGGCACGGTCACCGAGGGGAGGATGGAGCTCGCCGACGTGATACCGCTCGACGGCGAGGCGCGCCACGAGATCCTTCGCCTGGCGGGGGCCGTCGAGGCCGCATCCGAGCACCCGATCGCGCAGGCGGTCGCCGCCGCAGCGCGGCGTGAGATCGGTGAGCTTCCTCCGGTGACCGACTTCCGCAACCTGCCGGGCATCGGAGTCCGGGGCACGGTTGACGCACGCGCGGTCGAGGTCGGGCGCCGCGACGGCACCATCACCGTCTCCTGGGACGGGGAGCCGCGGGCGACACTCGCTGTGCGCGACACGGTCAAGGCCACGAGCGCCGAGGCGATCGCGGGTCTCGAGCGGCTCGGTCTCACGCCGGTGCTCCTCACCGGCGACGGGCGGGAGACGGCGGAGCGCGTCGCCCGCGAGGTCGGGATCGAGCGCGTCCTGGCCGAGGTCTATCCCGAGGACAAGATCGCCGAGGTGCGCCGGCTCCAGGAGGCGGGCGAGGTCGTCGCCATGGTGGGCGACGGGATCAACGACGCCCCGGCGCTCGCGCAAGCGGACCTCGGGCTCGCCATCGGTACGGGCACCGACGTCGCGATCGAGGCTTCCGACATCACGCTCGTCTCGGGAGACCTGCGCGCCGCGACGGACGCTATCGCGCTTGCGCGCCGCACGCTGCGGACGATCAAAGGAAACCTCTTCTGGGCGTTCGCCTACAACGTGGCCGCGATCCCGCTCGCGGTCGCCGGTCTCTTGAACCCGATCGTGGCGGCCGCGGCAATGGCCTTCTCGAGCGTGTTCGTGGTGACGAACTCGCTTCGCCTGCGTCGCTTCCACTCCGCCCGAGAAGGACTCACCTCGTGAGTCAGGCCGAGACTCATACGCACGGATATGCCGCGGACAAGGAGGCGCTCGTCCGCCGGCTGCACCGAATCGAGGGCCAGGTGCGAGGGATCGAGCGGATGGTCGAGGAGGATCGCTACTGCATCGACGTCCTCACCCAGATCGCGGCGGTCAACACGGCGCTCGAGAGCCTCGCCTTCCGGATCCTCGACGACCACGTGAACCACTGCGTCGCGGGCGCGCTCGCCTCGGGCGATCCGAAGGAAGCGGAGACGAAGAGCAAGGAGCTCCTCGAAGCCGTCCACCGCTTCGCCCGAGTTCGGTAAACCGTGGCGTCGAGCTCACGCCGTTGCGGTCTCGATCGTTGACCGAAGTGTGAGAAGTCGAGCGCACCTGTCGCTGCTCGCGGTCGTCGTCGTCTGGGCCGGGTCGTTCTCGGTGATCAAGGCGCTTCTCGACAACGGCTTCGCGGCGGGCGACATCGCGATCCTCCGCTACGCCGTCGCAGCCCCGGGGTTCGCGTACATCCTCTGGCGGGCGCGTGGACTACCCGGCCTGACGCGACGCGATGCAGCGCGGGTGGCCGCCGCCGGGCTCCTCATCGTCGTCGGATACCACCTCTTCCTCAACGTCGGCACCCGGTACACGACCTCGGGGGTCGCCGCGCTCGTCGTCGCCCTCGCCCCCGGGATGACGCTCGTGCTCGCACTCGCCCTCGGCCTGGACCGAGTCCGCATGCGCCACGTGCTCGGCCTTGCGGTCGCGTTCGTCGGGGTCGCCGTCGTCGTCGCCTACGGGACGGGAGAGAGCCTACCGTTCGAAAGTGTCAAGGGGCCGCTGATCGTGCTGGGCGCGCCGCTCGCATTCGCGCTCTACAACGTGATCCTCAAGCCGTTGCTCGGTCGGTACGACCTCCTCGCGCTGACGGCGCTGACGAGCCTGGTCGGCACGCTCGGGCTGCTGCCGTTCGTTCGCTCGTCGACGATCGACACCGTGGTCGGCGTCACGGGGACCGATGCTGCGCGTGTCCTCTATCTCGGCGTGCTCGCGACGCTCCTGGGCTACATCGGCTGGAACGTCGGGCTTCGGGCCATCGGGCCGACGCGGGCGGTCGCATACACGTACGCGATCTCACCGCTTGCCGTGGTCATCGGCGCCGTCACGCTCGACGAGACTCTGACGCCGTGGCTCGTGCTCGGAGCTGTGCTCGTGGTCGGTGGAATCGCGCTCACGCAGCGGGCGCCGGCGCGCCGGAGCTCGGATAGCGTCGAGTCGTGGCCGACCGCACCCTCACGCAGCGCGAGCTGAACCGGGCGCTCCTCGCCCGCCAACTCCTCCTCGAGCGCGTGCGGCTTCCCATCCCGCGCGCTCTCGAGCGCATTGGCGGCATCCAGGACCAGTACGCGCCGAACGCGTACATCCGGCTCTGGTCGTGCCTCGAGGGATTCCGGCGAGACGACCTCACCCGTGCGCTCGAGCGGCGCACCGTGGTCCAGGCGACGCTCATGCGCGCGACGATCCACGTCGTCTCGAAGCGGGACTTCTGGGCCTTCGCGGTCGGGATCCGGGCGGGACAGCGCGACTGGTGGCTGCGAGTGCGGAAGCCGCGTCCGGACGAGCGAGACCTGGAACGGACGGCGGACGAGCTTCGCGCGCTGATGGCGGACGGGCCGCGACGCCACGACGAGCTCGTCGACGTCGTCGGGCGTACCTGGGGGATGGTCGGGCCCTGGCTCGAGCTGGTTCGCGTGCCGCCCTCGGGCACCTGGGCGCAGCGGCGCGCGCACCTCTTCCAGACCGCCGAGCGGTGGATCGGCCCGGAGGACGTGGACGTCGACGAGGCGCTCGACCACCTCGTTCGGCGCTACCTCGCGGGGTTCGGGCCCGCAGCTCGCACGGACATTGCGCTGTGGGCCGGCCTGAAGCTCGGCCATATCGCGCCGGCGCTCGAACGGCTGCAGCTGCGACGGTTCCGAGACGAGCAGGGCAAGGAGCTGCTCGACCTGCCGCGCGCACCGCTCCCCGACCCGGAGACGCCTGCTCCGGTGCGGTTTCTCCCCACGTGGGATGCGGTGCTGCTCGTGCATGCGCGGCGCACGCAGATCCTCCCCGAGCGCTATCGCCCGCTGGTGTTCAACACGCAGACGCCCCAGTCGTTGGCGACCTTTCTCGTGGACGGCGTCGTCGCAGGAACCTGGAGGTTCTCGGGCGGGCGGGTCGAGGCCGAGCCCTTCGAGCGCCTCGACCCTTCAGTGCTTCGGGACGTCCGCGAGGAGTCCGAGCGGCTCGCGGCCTTCCACAAATGAAGCACAATGTGCAACCCATGACCGAGCCGACGACCGCGTCGACGACCGACGACCACGCGCAGGAGGAGGCTTGGCGGAGGATCCTGACCGGCGAGATCCCGTCTCTCATGCGCATGCGCCGCGTGCTGGGGAAGATCCCCGCTGAGCCCCGCTGCAAGCTCTGCGCCGCTCCTTTCGGCAATCCGGGAAAGGCGGTGTTACGTGTCTTCGGCTTTGGCCCCTCGCGCCTGAATCGCCGTCTCTGCCGCATGTGTTTCCACTCGGTCGCCAAGCAGCCGGGTGGAGCAGAGGTGGAGATCTCGATGCTCTTCGCCGACGTGCGCGGATCGACGGGACTCGCCGAACGGATGCCGCCGCAGGAGTTCTCGAAGCTGATCGCGAGGTTCTACGGGACGGCCGCCGAGGTCGTCGACCGCTGGGACGGCATCGTCGACAAGTTCGTCGGAGACGAGGTCGTCGCCCTCTTCGTGCCCGGATTCACCGGCGACGACCACGCCGCGAAGGCGGTAGGCGCCGCGCGGGATCTGCTCAGCGCGACCGGAAACGACGGCGGCGAGCCCTGGATTCCGGTCGGCACCGGAGTGCACACCGGCGTGGCGTTTGTCGGCCGCGTGGGCGAGGGGGATGCGTGCGACTTCACGGCTCTCGGCGATCCGGTGAACACGACCGCGCGGCTGGCGTCCGCGGCCGGAGCCGGAGAGATCCTCGTCAGCTCGTCCGCGGCCGGCGCCGCGAACCTCGACACCGCGGGCCTCGAGCACCGCACGCTGACGCTCCGGGGTCGCGACGAGACCGTTGAGGCCGTGATCGCCCGAGCCTAGGGAGATTCGGCGAAGCGGCGGAGCTCCTCCTCGACGAGCTCGGCCCAGCGCTCGGCGCGGGGGAGCGCGACGAGGCTACCCCAGGGCGCACGGAGCGCGATCCCGTGCAGAGCGCCAGGAATGAGGACATAGCGACCCTCGGCTCCAGCGGCGCGTGCGCGCTCGAATCCGTGCCGGGAGCTTCGAGGCGAGACCCCCGGAATCCCGGGCAGCCAGCGATCGAGAGCGCCATGGAAGACGGTGAGGCGCTTCCTCCCGATGCCTGCCAGGTCGAGCTGCTCGGGGATCCACGGCGCCAGCCCCACGACTCCCTCGACCCGAGGCTCGTCGGCGATCGCGATCGAGACCGTCCCGCCCATCGAGAACCCCAGCATGAACGTCCGCGGCGCGGCGACCTCCCGAACGGCTGATCGCGCGTCCTCGAAGCACGAGTCGAGGCGCTTCCACGACTTCAAGCGGTAGCGCACCTCGGCGAACGCGACGTCGGGAAGCCTCGGCGAGAGTCTGCGGACGAGCCACTCGACCGAGGCGCTCCAGGTGCCCTCGACCTCCCGCGCCTGGCCGCCGTTCACGCAGACGACTGCGTACCGGCGCGTCGGCCCTGTGACACGCATCTCGGCTCCCGTCGAGAGGATCACGAGGCGGTGCGCCCGAGCACGCCGTCGAGCCAGGCGGGAAGGCTTCGGAGGAACCCCGGATCGATGGTGTGGCCGATGTGCGGGGACTCGTGGTAGACCGGCTCGGCACCTGCCTCCTCGAGCAGTCCTCGCGCCCGGCGGCTCCACTCGACCGAGATCACGGGGTCGAGCGCGCCGTGGCCGATCGCGATCGAAGTCGTTGGAGATGCCAGGTCGAGCTCGAAGCCGGGCACCGAGGGCATGAACCCGCTGAGCGCCACGAGCCCGGCCGGGCGCGGCCGGCCGGCTCCGAGGCCGAGCGCGTAGGTCATCACGGCTCCCTGGGAGAACCCGCCGAGAACGGTGTGCTGGGGCGGAATTCCCGTTGCCTTCGCGAGATCGTCGAGCCACGAGCTCGCTTGCTCGTACGTCGCCGTGAACGTGGCTGGATCCGGGTAGCCGATCTCCTTGACCGCGTACCAGTGCGCTCCCCCGGGAGGAAGGTGCAGCGGCCCCCGCGGCGTCACGCCGAGCAGGCGCCGCTCCGGGTCGAACCAGTCGAGCAGCGGGTGGAGATCCCGCTCGTCCGCACCGCGGCCGTGGAAGAGGACGAGCAGGCCGGCGGGCTCGCCTGCGGCGGGGCGAACGAGGTGCTCGAGTGCGCCGGTGGCCATCGCTTCGCGGAACGTTAGTTCCGTGGTCGAGTTCTTTCAGGGTCAGCCGAGGTAGCACCGAACCGTAGCGCGTTATGCGCTACGGTTCGTGCATGGCGTCGTCCGCGCCGTTGTCGCTTCGCCTCGGTCGCGATGGTCTCGCGCGCCTCGACGAGATCGCGCGCCGACGAGGAATCACTCGAGCGGAGGCGGCGCGCCAGGCCATCGCGGAGACTGCGGAGCGCGACCGGCGTCGAGCCGGCCTGGCAGACGAAGCCAGGCGACTGTCAAGCGATCCCGCGTACGTCCGGGAGGCGCGAGAGGTGGCGGCGTTGATGGAGCAGCTTCGTGGTCCGCGGTGACGTTCACGCCATCACGCTGCCACGACGTCGAGGACACGCACAGCATGGCCGCCGCTTCGGCGTGATCGTCCAGGCCGACGATCTGCTCGCACTCTCGACGGTCATCATCTGTCCGACGTCCGAGTCGACGCCACCGGCGAGCTTCCACCCGGAGGTGACCGTCGACGCCGAGCTCACACGCGTGATGTGCGAGATGGTGGGCGTGGTCGATGTCCGTGTGCTTGGCGAACACGTTGGCCATCTCACGCTCGAGGAGATGCAGACGGTCGATGACGCGCTCGCTCTTGTTCTCGACCTGCGCTGAGCGCCGGTCGAACCTCCTCGGCGTCCGTTTCGGCTGGTTGCCCACGCCCCCGGCTGGTTCGCCTGTCTCAGACGGCGAGCCTCGCGCGCAGCTGTCACGTGATCAGCTCTCTTTTACTCCTCCAGTTATTTCTGTAATAGTGGAGAAGCCATGGCGAGCGACGCCGACCTCTACGAGCAGTTCGCGAGAATCGGCAAGGCGCTCGCCTCCGCACGGCGCGTCGAGCTGCTCGACCTCCTGTGCCAGGGCGAGCGCAGTGTCGACGCGCTCGCGCGGACGTCCGGCATGACCGTGACCAACACCTCGCAGCACCTCCAGGCACTGCGCGCGTCCCGGCTGGTCGACGCGCGCAAGGAGGGCACGAAGGTCATCTACCGCGTCGCCGACGACGAGGTCTGCCGCTTCTTCTTCACCCTGCGCAAGCTCGCCGGCGACCGGCTTGCCGAGGTCGAGCAGTTCGTGCGCCGCTACGTCGAGGGCGTCGGCGAGTACGAGCCCATCGGCGGCGCGGAGCTCCTCGAGCGCGCGAAACGTCACGGCGTCGTCGTGCTCGACGTCCGCCCGCCGGAGGAGTACGCCTCCGGACACATCCCGGGGGCGATCTCGATTCCGCTCGAGGAGCTCGAGCAGCGGCTCGCGTCACTACCCCGCGACGCCGAGATCGTCGCCTACTGCCGAGGTCCGTACTGCCTGCTCGCTCCGCGCGCTGTCGAGCTGCTGCGCGAGCGGGGCTTTCACGCGCGCCGGCTCGAGGACGGCTTCCCCGAGTGGCGCCTCGCCGGTCTTCCAGTCGCAGTCGGAGCGGAGGAACGATGAACGTCCTCGTGCTGGTAAACGACCCACCCTACGGGACCGAGCGCTGCTACAACGCTCTGCGCCTCGCAGGTTCCCTCGCGAAGCGCGAGGAAACGACCGTGCGCGTCTTCTTGATGGCGGACGCTGTCGGTTGCGCCGTCGCCGGCCAAGTGCTGCCGAACGGCTACTACCACCTCGATCGCATGGTCACGACGATCCTGCGCCACGGGGCCGAGGTCGGCCTCTGCGGGACGTGCATGGATGCACGCGCGCTCCACGACGAGCAGATCGTCGAAGGCGCCCGCCGCTCCTCGCTCGAGGAGCTGACCGACTGGACGCTCTGGGCGGAGAAGGTCGTCACCTTCTAACTGGGAGAGGAGCCGATGGCTGGAGAGACGGTTGTCATACTCGGAGGCGGCACAGGCGGACTGGTCGCCGCGAACCACCTTGCGCGCAAGCAGAGCGGTCACAGGATCGTCCTCGTCGAGCGCGACCCGGTCTACCGCTTCGCACCCTCGTTCCTGTGGGTGATGAGCGGTGCGCGCCGACCCGAGCAGGTGACCGTCGATCTTCGCCGTCTGACACGCCGCGGCGTCGAGCTCACCCAGGCCGAGGTGCGGGCAATCGACGTGGGCGCCGGACGCGTCGAGACGTCGACCGGTTCCATCCCATACGACCGACTCGTCGTCGCGCTCGGAGCCGAGCTCGCCCCCGAAGCACTGCCCGGCTTCGCCGAGGCGGCGCACAGCCCCTATGCGCTCGAGGGTGCCGTCTCTGCCGGCCGCGCGCTCGAGGAGCTCGAGGGCGGTCGCGTCGTCGTTCTTGTCTCCCGCCTTCCCTACAAGTGTCCGGCGGCGCCCTACGAGACCGCCCTGCTCGCCGAGGCAATGCTTCGCAAGCGCGGCGTGCGCAGCAGATCGACGGTCGACGTCTACACGCCCGAGCCCTTCCCGATGCCGACCGCCGGCCCCGTGCTGGGCGAGGCGCTGCGGGGGATCCTCGAGCAACGAGAGATCGGCTTTCACCCCGAGCAGAGCGTCGAGCGGATCGAGCCCGAGACGCGCGAGCTCGTGCTGACGAGTGGCGAGCGCGTCGGCTACGACCTCCTGCTCGGCGTGCCGCCGCACCGGGCGCCGGCGCCGGCCCGCGAGAGCGGCCTCGCCGCCGAGACCGGCTTCATCCCTGTCGACCGGGCGACGCTCGCAACGAACGTCGAGGGCGTCTTCGCGATCGGCGACGTCACGACGATCCCGCTTGCCGGCGGCAAGTTCCTGCCCAAGGCGGGGGTCTTCGCCCACGGCCAGGCAAAGGTGGTCGCACAGCGGATCGCCGCCGAGCTCGCCGGGCGCGCGCCGTCCGACGCCTTCGAGGGCAAGGGAGCGTGCTTCGTCGAGATGGGCGACGGCATCGCCGCCTACGCCACCGGCGACTTCTATGCCGAAGAGGCTCCGCAGGTGACGCTCCGTCGGCCGGGTCGCCGCTGGCACCTCGCCAAGGTCGCCTTCGAGAAGTACTGGCTCAGGCGGTGGTTCCGGTGACCGCAACGACCCCCGAGCATCGAGCCTCGGTCTGCTGTCGGTGCCTGCGACGCTAGCGCTTTCCAGGCAGCACGGTCACGATGAAGCGTTCCTGCGAATGGATCCAGTCGTAGATCTTGACCTGAATCGCCTCGCTGTCTTTATTGACGAAGCGGCGCTGGTAGCAGTCCCCGGTCTTCAGTTTGACCTTGCCGTGTCCACCGAATGCGTTGCCCGACGAGAGCACCCAGGGCTGGTGGTAGAAGTCGTCTCGGTTGCAGATACTGACTACAGCGCCGTTTCGGACAACGCATTCGAATTCTGACGGGCAAGAGCTCGCTTGCCTGGAGTCGGCGACAAACCGCTTCTTGTAGAGGACCAGGTTCAGGCGAGCGAGGGGCCTGGTCGTAACGTCACAGGGCACCTTGCGGAAGTGGATGTTCCTCACGGTCGGCTGACCGGTCTGCACGATGGACAGGAACGTGAAGCTGCAGCTGTCTTGAATCTGAGCTTTCATCGTGCCGCGGTAGCGAGGTGGCAGACGCCCAGGCTCGTCCTGCTGGAAGGTGCCGGAGAAGGTGGGGCCATAGAAGGGGTCGTCGCTGATCGTGCCCTTGAAGGTCTGGATCCAGGCGCGGTTATCGGGCCCGCCCGTCCAGGTAAGCACGCGTCCGGACTGCTTGAGCGTCAGGCTGGTGCCTGGTGTCGTCCAGTACCCGGTCAGGTTGTAGGACGACGAGACTCCGGCTCCGGCGCTGGACACGGCGACGATGCCCACTGCGATCAGGAGAGCGGAGATGGCGATGGTGAGCCTGTCAGGCCGCCTGCACGCGCCGAGCATCATCCAACGTCTATCGGGCTTCCCGGGTTGTTCCTTGACCGGGACAAGGGCAACGAAGCGAGGCGCGTCCCGCCCGAACAGTGTCCCGAACGCACAAGCCCCCGGGCGGCTTTCGAAGGACAGGGGTTCGTACTCGTCCGGCTACTCCGACCGCGTGGAGGCAATGCGGTCGCTTCTCGCCGCGCATGACGGACTGGACAGCACTTGCGTTGTCACACCCGGGGACGCCCTCTGAGCTGAATGCATGTGACGCCAGAGCACTTCGAGCGATCCGGAGTGCGATAGTCCCGCGTCTGCCGTAAGCTGCATGCCGAGTCCACGTCGAGTGACCGACTCGGAGCGCGAGGACGGACCGTGAGAAGACGAAGAGCATCCGGAGCAGGCCCCATCCGTCGTGCGGGGGCTCCAAGGCGGATGCCGTTCCTCGCCGTGGTGGTCGTGGCGCTGTCGATTGCGGGCGGAGCGAAGCCTGCGCCCGCCGTGCATGCACTGCCGGACTGCACTGACACGGCGTGGATGTGCGGTGCGGTCCACGATCCGCCCAGCGTTGCAGGCTCCAACACGGCGATCGCTTTCGATTCGACCGGAATTGCGTGGATCAGCTTCCGTGACCAGGATGCCCAGGCGCTGATGGTCGCCCGCTACGTCGGCGAGGGCGGGACCTGCACGAATGCCGACTGGACGTGCACAGTGATCGACGACCCGCCCGGGCACGATGTCGGCTTCGAGACGGACATCGCCTTCGACGCCGACGGGACCTCGTGGGTTTCCTATCAAGACACGACGACCGATGACCTCAAGGTCGCCCATTCCGTCGCCCCCGGGACCGGGTACGGCTGCGTCCCCGCCCGGGCCGACTGGGTTTGCGAGGCTGTAGACACGACGCGTCAGGTGGGGGGCTACACGGCGATCGGGATCGAGCAAGAGCTGCCCCTCGTCACGTACTGGGACTCCGGTCAGAAGGACCTCCGCTGGGCGCGCCCCAGCGCTGCGAGTGGCTCGACGTGCGACCAAGCCGGCTGGAACTGCGGGATCGTGGACAGTGGCTCCGTCGGTGCGTTCGCGAACGACATCGCGGTTGACTCGACCGGCCGCGCGTGGGTCGCGTACCGGTACTCCGGGAGCGGCACGGGCCCCAAGGCGGCGAAGCTCGTCGTCGCCGCGCATGTTGGCAACGGGGGAACCGGCTGTGGGAAGGGCTCACCCGAGTGGAGCTGTACCGTGATCACGAAGACCGGAAACGTCGGGCTCGACACCGGCATCGCGTTCGACCGGGACGACAACGCCTGGGTGCACTTCTGGAACAACAACAACCTCAACCTCGCCCGACTCGGCGGAACCGGGACGCGCTGCGCTCTGGCGTCAGGGTGGGAATGCACGACGATCCACGACGAAGCCGACAGCGTCGGCGAGTACGGCGGGATCGCCTTCGACGCGACCGGCACGGCCTGGATCGCCTACTGGGGGAGGACGGCGAAGCGGGCATACGTGGCTCACTATGTCGGCAGCGCCTCGGGGAACGGATGCGGGCCCGGCGGATCGAGCGACTGGGCGTGCTCGACTCTCGATGCCTCCCCCGACGTGGGTGCGTTCTGGATGGGGATCGCGACCCGCCCCGCCGGCACCTGGGGCCCCGGAGGCCCATGGGTGAGCTACTTCGATCGGCAGCGTGGCGCCCTCAAGATCGCGATCCTGAAGACCTGAGCCCACCTTGGCCTCGGTCGGGGGTGCCCGCCGGCTCTCAGACGATGCCGAGCTCGCGGAGCCCCTGCCGTGCCGCCTCGACGAAGGCGTCCACCTCGGCGCCGGTCATCGGCGCCGAGAGGCAGCCCATCCCTCGCTCGGTGAACAGAATCCCGCAGCCGAGCATGGCGAGGTGGAGCTCGCGCAGGAGCGCTGTGTCGGCTGCCAGGGCGTCCGAGTGGTCGAGGACAGGCCCCTCGGTGAGGTGGACGTTGAAGAGGGACCCGATCTGCGTGACGCAGGCCGGCACGCCAACGCCTGCGAAGAGCCGCTCGAGCTTCGTCTTCAGCTCGACTGCGAGCGTCTCGAGCCTCTCGAACGTCTCCGGAGTCAGCTCCGCGAGTGTCGCCAGCCCCGCGGCCATCGACAGCGGGTTGGCGTTGAAGGTGCCTCCGTGGCCCAGGCGCCGCTCGTGGCGAGGATCGAAGAGCGCCATCACGTCAGCCCGCCCGCCGAACGCCCCGACCGGAAGCCCGCCGCCGATGATCTTGCCCAGCGTCGTCAAGTCCGGCGTGACTCCGTACCGGCCCTGGGCGCCGTGGTAGCCGATCCGGAAGGAGATCACCTCGTCGAAGACGAGGAGCGCGCCCGCCTCGTCCGTGAGCTCGCGTAGGAACGGGAGGAACCGCTCCTCGGCGGGGAGCACCCCGGCGGCACCCATGACGGGCTCGACGATGACGGCCGCGAGATCGCCGAGGTGCGGCTCGAGGACGGCACGTGTCGTCTCCGGGTCGTTGAAGGGCGCCACGACGATCGAGTCGGCGACCGACCCGGGAATACCCAGGCCGCCCGGCGCGCCGGCGGCCGTCGCCGGGATGCTCGCGGCGTAGTCGTGCGTGCCGTGGTAGGCGCCGGCGAACGTCGCGACGGTCGTTCGGCCCGTGAAGGCTCGCGCTGCGCGGATCGCCAGCATGGTCGCCTCGGTGCCCGAGTTCGCGAAGCGGATGAGCTCGATGCTCGGGAGCCGCTCTCGAATCCGCTCGGCCATCTCCACCTCGAGCTCGTTCGGCCCGGCCGCGCTCATGAGCCGCCCGGCCTGGCGCCGCACGGCCTCGACGACGCGGGGATGGCAGTGGCCGAGGACGAGCGAGGTGTAGTTGTTGATGAAGTCGATGCGCGCGACGCCGTCCACGTCGGTCACGCGACATCCCTCTCCGCGGACGAGGTAGACCGGATAGGGGTCGTGGAAGATCGTCGTCCGCGTGTTCCCGCCGGGGAGCGAGCCGAGGGCGCGCTCCCATAGCGCCCGCGACGCGGTCGTCAGCTGCGTGTAACGGTCTTCCGTCGTCGAGCCGGTCGCGGTCCGCGCCATCGGCGACATTCTCGCCTCTTTCCGCCTCCTCCGCACGATTCATCGGGATGGGACCGAAGAGGAGCCCGCCGCGCATTCACTCACGGCTCGACGAACGAGGAGATGGAGCTAGCCGGGCTCGAATACTTGCGTTCCCCGACTCTTCTCACCAAAGACTCGCCAATCGGATCCGGCTCCCCGTTCGCGGGCTCGGTACATCGTGGCAGCGCACGTCAGCGCCCACCCCGATGTCGGCTCGGGCATGGTCACTGGATCATTGTCCTGTAGGAGCGCTCCGGAACCACGGCTGCTGTGCGGTGGGCGGGGCGGAGTGTTGTGGAGGCGTCGATATGAAGGGCGACTCGCAGGTGCATCAGACAGTCTCGTCCAATCCTCCTGCGGATAGCCCTCGGCACACGGCACAGGCGGCAGGCGGGAGGAGGCGAATCTGGCATGTCGTCGTAGCGGTCGTGCTCGTGGCGCTGGTGGCAGCTGTGGCCGGGGTCTTCATCGGCC
>DATDOS010000055.1:0-4197 GCA_035293125.1 Gaiellaceae bacterium
CTCCTGGATCATCGGACCCGCTGGGCAACCCATCGAGGTGAGGCTGTGGATCGCCTTCACCCTCGCGCCGTCGACCTCGACGTCGTACAGAAGCCCGAGCTCGACGATGTCCATCCCGAGCTCGGGATCCTCGACGCCGCGGAGAGCGTCTATAGCTTCCTCACGGGTTGGCATGCCCACAGCCTACTGGCCGAGGCTTGCGCTACCCGAGCGGGCCGAGCAAGGCTCTGCCTTCCGCCGGACGACGCGGCGCGCTGCCGGACGGGGGGTCACTTTTAGACCGGCATCAGGGGGATGGTATTGGGCCGACGCCGAGATGCTCCTACCCGTTTCAGAAACGAAGGGCGCTATGGCAGGAGAGGTCTAGAATCCGCGAGCGATGCCAGGGCGCAGGCGAGGAGGGTGAGCCGAGGTGGCAAAGGTTCTCTGTGTCCTGTACGACGATCCTGTGGACGGGTATCCGAGCTCATACGCCCGAGACGCGATTCCCAGGATCGAGCGCTACTACGACGGTCAGACCACGCCGACCCCCGAGCGGATCGACTTCGAGCCGGGTGAGCTTCTGGGCAGCGTTTCCGGGGAGCTCGGGCTGCGCCGGTTCCTCGAGGAACGCGGCCACGCGTTTGTTGTCACGTCGGATAAGGACGGGCCGGACTCGGTCTTCGAGCAAGAGCTTCTGGACGCTGCGATCGTCATCTCCCAGCCGTTCTGGCCTGCCTACCTGACGGCTGAGAGGATCGCGAAGGCGCCGGGGCTGAAGCTGGCTGTCACGGCGGGGATCGGCTCGGACCACGTTGATCTGGAAGCGGCGATCGAGCGTGGGATCACCGTCGCCGAGATCACCTATTCCAACAGCATCAGCGTGTCCGAGCATGTGGTGATGATGATCCTGTCGTTGGTGCGCAACTACATCCCGTCCTATCAGTTGGTCGTCAAGGGCGGATGGAACATCGCCGACTGCGTCGCCAGGTCCTACGACCTCGAAGGAATGCAAGTCGGGACAGTCGCGGCCGGCCGGATCGGTTCCGCTGTCCTCAGGCGGCTGAAGCCGTTTGCGGTGGGACTGCACTACACCGATCGACACCGACTCCCGGAGGAGGTCGAGCGCGAGCTCGGCGTGACCTACCACCCGGACGCCGAGTCGCTGGTGCGTGTCTGCGACGTGGTCACGATCAACGCGCCCCTCCATCCTGAGACCGAGCACCTCTTCGACGACGCCCTCATCGCCAAGATGAAGCGCGGCGCGTACATCGTCAACACCGCCCGGGGCAAGATCTGCGACCGCGATGCGATCGCGCAGGCGCTGGAAAGCGGCCAGCTTGCCGGGTATGCCGGTGACGTCTGGTTCCCGCAGCCGGCTCCCAGGGATCATCCCTGGCGGTCGATGCCCCACCACGGGATGACGCCACACGTGTCGGGGTCATCTCTCTCCGCGCAAGCCCGCTATGCGGCCGGAGTGCGCGAGATCCTGGAGTGCTGGTTTGATGGTCGTCCGATACGCGAGGAATACCTGATCGTCGATCGCGGCACGCTCGCGGGTGCCGGCGCTCATGCGTACAGCGCCGGCGACGCCACCGGCGGCTCCGACGAAGCAGCACGCTTCAAGGATCGCTAGCCGGCCGAGCGGCAGCGCGCCCACTCCCCCTCGGTTGAGCGCAGCAGCACCCGCGCACGGAACGCGCGAACGGTTGCGGGAGTGCACTATCGAACGGACCAGTTCATGGCAACGGATCAGTTCATGGCTGATACAGCTCGTCCGTTTTCGCCGCCATGATGAGGTCGTTGCGATGCAGGCCCTTGATCTTGTGCGTCCACCAGGTGACCGTCGTCCTGCCCCATTCGGTAAGCAGCGCAGGGTGATGGCCCTCTTCCTCTGCAAGCTCGCCTACCCTGTTCGCGAATTCCAACGCCTGCACAAAGTCGTCGAACGAAAAGACGCGTCGCAGGCGTTTGACTCCATCGAGCTCCACGATTTCCCAGTCAGAGACTTGGGGCTGAAAGGCGGCGATCTCGGCATCGGTCACGGTCGGTGCGTCTTTGCGGCACGCGACGCACTTCATCTGCGTCAGAGTCTCCATCTCCCTGTCTCCCGTTCATCGGCTCGACGTCAGCGGCTTCTCGTAGGGTCAGAGTACTGCTCGCGGTATCGATCCCTGCCGGCTACTTCGACTCGCGCCAGCAGATCTACGAGTAGTTCGCCGGTCGCCGAAGGGGTCTGTCGCTGGCTGCCTCGCGGTGCCGGCAATACAGTGGCCGCGTGGCGAACGAGAACGTCGAGGTCGCCCGCCGCTATCACGAGCGGACGAAGCACTCGGAGGAGCGGCTGCGCGCGAACCCGCACCACCTCGACTGGGACAACCAGCCGGTCCCCTTCAAGCTCTACCGCGATCTCGAGCCGATCCCGCTCCCTCGTCAGCTCGAGCCCGGAACCGTCTCGGCACTCCGCGCCATCTCGGCGTCGGTCGCGCGCGAGACCGAGCCCACCGAGCAGGTGCCTCGTCTCCAAGCGCTCGCCCGCGTCCTCTACTACTCGGCCGGGATCACCAAGGTCAGACGCTCCCCCGGCTGCGGCGTCTACTTCCGGGCGGCACCCAACACGGGCGCTCTCTACCACGTCGACCTCTATCTCGCCTGCCGCGACCTCCCGGATCTTCCAGCGGGCATCTACCACTTCGGCGCGCACGACTTCGCGCTTCGGCGCCTACGTGTCGGTGACTACCGAGGCGCGTTCATCGAGGCTGCCGGCGGCGAGCAGTCGCTGGCTCGGGCGCCGGTCGTCGTCGCGAGCGCCTCCACATACTGGCGCAACGCCTGGAAGTACCGGGACAGAGCCTACCGCCACGCCTTCTGGGACGCTGGAACGCTCCACGCGAACCTGCTTGCCGTGGCCGCCGCTCAGGGACTCGCACCCAAAGTCGTCGCAGGTTTCGTAGATCGGGACATTGAGCACCTTCTCGGACTGGACCCGGCTCGGGAAGGGGCTCTTGCCCTCGTTCCGCTCGGGAGAACGGCCGAGCCGCCAGCGCCTGCGCCGGACGCCCCCGTGCTGAACCTCGAGACCGAGCCGCTGTCTTCGAGAGAGATCGACTACCCGGCAATCCGGGAGATCCACAGCGCGTCGAGCCTCGGGCACGGGGAGGAGGTCGCACGCTGGCGCGGAGCGGTCCTTCCGCGTCGGGAACCAGATTCCCAGAGCGAGCTCGTTCCCCTTCGTCCGCTCGCCGAGGCGGACTGGCCGGCCGAGCCGCTCGAGAGCGTCATCCTCCGCCGGGGCTCGACGCGTCGTTTCGACGTTTCGCGCTCGCTCACCTTCGAGGAGCTCTCCACCGCGCTCGCCGTTGCGACCGCCTCGATTCCAGCGGACTTCACGGAAGACGCGGAGTCGAGCCTGCTCGACCTCTACGTGATCGCACACGCGGTCGAGGGTCTGCCGCTCGGTGCCTACTACCTCCGGCGCACGGAGCGTGCGCTCGAGCTCCTCGAGGAAGGCGAGTTTCGGGCGATCGCGGGCCGACTCGGCCTCTTCCAAGAGCTTCCGGCCGCCGCCGGGGCGAACGTCTACTGCCTTACGGATCTCGAGCGGGTGCTCTCCCGGTTCGGCAACCGCGGCTACCGGGCCGCTCAGCTCGAGGGAGGAATCGTCGGCGGCCGCCTCTACCTCGCCGCCTACGCACTTCGCTTCGGCGCCACGGGACTCACCTTCCTCGACGACGAGGTTACGGAGTTCTTCTCCCCGCACGCAGAGGGCAAGAGCGTGATGTTCCTGACGGCGCTCGGCCGCCCCGTACGCCGGACCCCCGCTCCGCGGAGTACCCAAACCGTCTAACGATGCTGCTCGTCGGCGCTCCTGCTGGCGGTCTTTCTCCGGCCGCTTCCGTTGAGTGCCGCGCTCATGGATCTCGCTCTTGTCGTCGAAGGTGTTCGCGCCGGTGGCACGAGCGGGACGAACTCGAGGTACCCGGCGCCGTTGCCGGTGCACTCCTGGTAGCGCCGCGCGGCCTCCCCGTCGCTCAGGCCTTCACGCGCTCTCTCGTGCGCGGCTCGATCCTCGCGACGCCTGCCGAGGGAGCGAAGATGCTCGTGCGCCCGTCGTCCCAGCGGACGCGGAAGCGCGGTGGATCCTGGGCCAGAACCTCCTCGATGACGCCCGCCCGACCCGACTGAGCAGCCCGCTCCGACTCGACGACGATCCTGTCT
>DATDOS010000056.1:0-9299 GCA_035293125.1 Gaiellaceae bacterium
CGCTCGACCGTTCCCGAGAGCACCCGTCCGAGCTGGCGCTGGAGCACGCCGACGCTCTCCGCGGCGACGAGGAACTCCAGGCGCTTGCCGACGAGCTCCGCCGGCGAGTAGCCGAGCGCCTCCTCCACCGCCGCGTCCACGCAGGTGACGCCGCCGTCCCGGTCGGTCAGGAAGACAGCGATGGCCAGCTCCTCGAGCGACCTCGAGGCAGCCGGGTCGGACCGTCGCCGCGGTTGCCACCAGGCGCCCGCGCGTGCCATTTGGTCCATCATCTCGGTACCCCTTATCGGCACTAGACATTGTGTGACCAATGATGCAAGTGCATCGTGTTGTGGAATGACACGAATGTGCCAGCGCAGACTGGTCGGGGGACCGGCGCCAGAGTCCCCGCTGCGACTATTGGCGTGCCTCCAAGTGTTTGGCCGGAAGCCGGTGGTCGCTGCCGAACAGGGGCCCCATCGAGCGAGAGGAGGTGGTCATGCGACCCCAGTCGGTGTTCGTGCGCCCGCTCTCGCCTGAGAGGGGCAGCGCGTGCAGCGGCTCTCCAAGCGGACCAAGCACTACGCGCCGAGGCACCGGCAGGGAAACGGCGTCGCCCGGCTCATCGGACTACGGCGACGTCGTCGACGAGCGCGCGCAGACGCTCGATGAATCGTGCCTCGCCGAAGCGCTCAGCGTGAGCGCGCAGGGTAGGGCCACTCCAGCGGCGAGACCGCAGCCGCTGTACCGCCACGGCGATGTCGTCCGGTCGCGGCTGCGCGAAGAAGACACCGGTCGCGTCCTCGACGAGGGTGTCCAGAAAGCCGCCCCAGCGCAGGGCGGCCGTCGGCTTCCCGAATGCCGCAGCCTCGAGCGGCGTCAGTCCGAAATCCTCGTAGGCCGCAGCGACGAGCCCGGCGCTGTGGCTGTAGAGCCACCGGAGCTCCTCGTCGGACACGGTGCCGAGCAGCCTGACGTTCGGCCCACCGAGATGCCGGATCTCCGCTTCGCCGGGCCCGTCCCCGACGACGACGAGACGCTCGCAGCGCAGATCTGCGAACGCTGCCACGACGGCATCGACGTTCTTGTACGGTAGGAGGCGCGACACGCAGAGGTAGAAGCCGGGCTCGAGGCCCTCGACCGGTTTCTGCGTTCCGTTCGGGTCGACCCCGTAGGGCGGCGGCAGGGTTTCGGCCTCGATGCCGTAGAGATCGTGCACTCGCGCGCGCACGGCCGTTGAGTTGACGACGTAGCGATGGGCGCTCGCGGCTGCACGCCGATCCCAGGCCATGAGCACGGGGCGAAGGGCTGCGAACGCGGCGCAGGCAAGCGCCGGCTTGCCGCGGAGGTAGACATCTTGCTGGTAGAGCCAGCGGGCAGGCGTATGGCAGAAGACGACCTTCCGGCCGGCGGTGCGTGCGCCGTGCGCCCAGCCGCTCGAGCTGCAGATGACGACGTCGGCCGCGACGTCGAGACGCGAGAAGGCGGCGGCGAGGAGCGGCAAGGCGAGCCGGTGCCGGCGTCGGAGCGGCCGGAGCCGGTCGAGCGGGAGTGTCCGCACGCGCTCCGCGGGGAACTCCGGAAACGTGAGCGACGGCTCGAAGAACGACGTGTACACAGGTGCGTCGGGGAACGCCTCGAGCATGGAGAGCACGACGCGTTCGGCGCCGCCGCGTTGGGTCAGGTAGTCGTGGACGAGCGCGACGCTGTGCCGCGTGCCGGTCATCGCCCTCGGGGCGTGAGGACGGCCCGGGATCCGGGTGCGCGGCGCACGCGCCGGCGCGTAGGGCTTGGCTACGGCACCTGCGCCGGACGCACCGACCGCTTGCACTGACCCGAGTCCCTGATCCATCTCCCAGCCTCCGGACCGACAACGTGCTGCAAGAGAGCCCAAGCTAGGCCGGGCCCGTCCTCGTGGCCTGACCCGCGCGTGTCATCTGTGACAAAGTGGGTCAGCGCGCCCTGCGGGGGAGACGGCCCGCGGGGCGGATGAGAGCGTCGCTCCCCGTCAGGCGACGAGTCCGAGCCGGCGGGCGGTCGCGACCGCCTCGAGGCAGGTGTGGCAGTCGCGCTCCCGGCGGACGGTGCGGATGTGGTTGCGGGCGGTCTCGAGCGAGATCGTCAGGCGCTCGGCGATCGCCTCCGTGAGGCCCTCGGCGAGCAGCCCGAGCACCTCGTGCTGGCGGGGGGTGAGCGAGACGCTGTGGTCGGAGACGCGCGCGGCGCCCGCCTCGGCGACGTGGAGGACGCCGGCGACGCCGACGATCCCGTCCCAGAGCCGAAGCGGCCCCGAGCAGACCTGCAGCGGCACCGACCCTCCCTCCTGGTCCGCGCCACGACCTCGAAGCCGGTCCGCTCGACGGCTTCCGAGAGCACCGCTCCGAGCTGGCGCTGGAGCAGACCGACGCTCTCCGCCGCGAGCAGGGCCTCCAGGCGCCTGCCGACGAGCTCCGCGGGCGCGTAGCCCAGCGCCCGCTCGACCGCCGGGTCGACGTAGGTGACGCCGAGGCTGCGGTCGGTTAGGAAGACGCCGGCGGCGAGCTCGTCGAGCGAGCTCGAGACGGCCAGCCCGGGTCGCCGTGGCGGCGTGCTGCCCGCGCGTTCCCACCGTGGCACCATCGTGGAAGTTGATCGGTACATGACATCGGTGGCCAATGACGCATCTGCCTCGTCCGCGTGCGGACCGATGCGAATGCGTCGGTGCAGAAGGGTCGGGGACCGGCGTCAGAGTCCCTGCCGCAACGTCGCACGAGGTAGCCGCAGCCCCGCTGGCCGCGGCGTCCGCCGGGCTGAGACGGGCTGAGAAGGACGGTCGGCCCCATGCCTCGTCGTGCGTCGAGGCCCGTGCAGAGCTGGACGAGAGCGACGCTGTGATGCGTTTCGGTCATCGCCCTCGGGGCGTGAGGACAACCCAGGACCCGGGTGTGCCGCGCAGCTCGTCGAGCGCGAGCGCGCCCTCGCTCGGCTCCAGTGACGACAGCTCGGGATACGACTCCGTCCGCCGCGGGCGCGCACGGACGAGCTCGACCTCATGAGTACTGCGGAACCGTTCCACGAGTAGACGCTCGACCTCCATCCCGGGACGCGGATGGAGCTCGATCACCAGCGACGCTGTCCGCAGGCCCATGAGCACTTCGCCGGCGAAGAGCTCGACCTCCGCGCCGTCGCAGTCGGCGAGCACGAAGGCGCCGTCGAGCTCGAGCGCCGCGAGGCGCGCCGGTGTGCACGCTCCGCTGACGCGAACGCGCTCCGCCACGCCGTTCAGCGAGGCGACCCGGCGGCAGAGCGACCGCGCAGCCCGATCGATGTCGAACGCATGGACGACGGCATCCGGGAGCAGGCGGGCGATTCCGACCGCGTAGAAGCCGTCGCCGCAACCGACGTTGACGACCGTGTCGGGCTGCCGCGCGATCGCGGCGTGCAGCGCCTCTGCGAGCTCGCATTCGTAGGCGCCGACGAGCTTCGCCACGAGATCATCGACGGCCTCGACCTCGTCCGGCGGATACCGCAGGCCCGCGAACGGACCGCGTAGAACGGTCGCGCCGTGCCGTTGCGCGAAGCGCGCACCGATGTCGCTGACGCCGAGCGCGTGCCGGAAGCGGCGGCGATAGCGCCGGGCGCGCCCCGCGAGAAGCGACGGCGGGGCGCAGCGGCGGACGACCGCTCGAAGGCTCATGACGCTCTCCGGCCGCCCCGCGACCTGCCCAACGCGATCTCGTAGCCCTTGAGCACCTCGTCTGCCACGACGTCTGGGGCAAACCCCTTGACCCGTTCCCGTGCGGCGCTCCCCAGCCGCCTTCGCAGCTCCGGGTCATCGGCGACTCGACGGAGAGCGTTCGCGAGCGCCTCCACGTCGCCTGGAGGATAGAGCAGTCCGGTCAGGCCGTCCCCGATGATCTCGGCCGGCCCACCGGCAGCGGTTGCGACGACCGCCAGGCCCGCGCCCATTCCCTCGAGGACGACCTGGCCGAAGGGCTCCGGGATGACCGACGCATGGACGAGACACGTAAGCCGTGCGAGCTCGGAGCCGACGTCCTCGCGGAACCCCGTGAACTCGACGCGACCGTCGATGCCCAGCTCGGCGGCCAGCACGCGCAGGCTGCGGTCGTATTCGTCCTCGCCGAACAGGGGGGCGCCGATGAGCACGGCTCTCTTGGGACCGTCCGGGAAGGCGCGCGCGAACGCGCGCAGGAAGACGTCCTGTCCCTTCCACGGCGCGATCCGCCCGACCATCCCGATCCGAACACCGTTCTCGTGAACGGGCACGTCGGCCGCCAAAGCCGGCGCCGGGTCGTACACGACCGCGCTGGGAACCACAGAACTGGGCGAGTTGAGATCGGCGAGGCTCGCGAGCGTTGCGTTCGAGTTCGCGAACACGAACGCGGTGCGGCCCGACAGCGCTCTCACCAGGCGGATCGCCGGCGACGGGAGGTACGTGTCGGCGATCATGTCGCGGACGTGCCAGACGACCGGGATGCCGGCGAGCTTGGCCGCGACCATGCCGTAGATCGCCGCTTTGAGCGAATTCGTGTGCACGAGGTCGGGACGGAGCCGTCGCAGGCGGCGCGTCAGCCGGCCGACGTAGACGGCGCTTCCCCATGCGCCGGCGAGCGGCAGGGCGCTCGGTCGAACGCGATTCCGGCGGAGGTCCCGAGCCGCAACCGCCATGGGCAGCACCTCGACCGAGATCCCCGCGGCGAGGAGCCGCGGCACGAGCGGACCGTCCTCGCCGAGGATCACGTGCGGGTCGACACCGCGGAGCCAGGGAAGCAGGCGGAGGAGCGAAAGCTCCGCGCCCGAGAGCCTGGCGCAGTGGTCGACGTACACGACGCGGAGCGGCCGCGCACCGGTCCGTCGCCGCGCGCGCTCGTAGATCTCGAGGGTCGTCGAGGCAACACGGTCCCACGAGCGCTCCTCGGCGGCCTCTCGGCAACGCTCCCGGGACGGGAAGCGGTCATCCCCGGCCAGCCCGGCACCGACCCGCTCGGCGAGCGCGTGGCGGTCCCCTGCGGGCACGACGAGGCCGTGGCCGAGGGGGGCGAGCGCCTCCCGCAGTCCGAGGACGTCGGTCCCGACGACCGGCGTGCCGCACGCGAGGGCTTCGAGGACGACCAGTCCGTAGCCCTCCAGCTCGAGCGACGGCACCACGGCGACGTCGGCTGCGCGGTACCAGTCGACGAGGTCGTCCTCCTCGACGGAGCCGGTGAAGCGCACCGATCCGGAGATGCCGAGCGTGTGGGCGGTCTGCTCGAGGGATCTGCGCAGGGGGCCCTCGCCCACGACGACGAGCAGGGCATCCGGGCGGCCGGCCGCGATCTGCCTCCAGCTCTCGAGGAGGACGTCGATACCCATCCGCGGGACGAGCCGGCGAACGGAGAGCACGACCGGTGTGTCGGCCGGAACGCCGAGCCGCCGTCGAGCCTGATCCCGATCGCCCGGCGAGAAGCGGTCGAGGTCGACGCCGGGAGGGACGACCGTGACCCGCCACGGCGAGACGCCGTACTCCTCGACGAGCACGTGCTTGAAGGCCGCCGAGAGCACGACGAGCTCCTCCGCGCGCCGATACACGATGCGCTCGAGCCGCCGCTTGGCGGCGAGCCTCGACCGCGAACGCTGGCCGGCGGCCCGGCTCTCCGCCGCCCACGGGCCGTGGAAGTGGACGACCAGCGGCGCACCTCCGAGCAGGCGAAGCACGAGCGGTACGGCGGCGTACACGGCGAAGTGCGCGTCGACGACATCGGCACGCCGAGCGGCGGCCCGCGCCTCGCGGGCGACGCCCGCGACGCGGCGCACGAGCGAGCTCCCCGTGGGGACGACCACAGCGGGCTCGACTCCCGCGCGCTCGAACGCGGCGACGAGCTCCTGGACGTAGCGGTTCAGGCCACCGCGCTCGTCCTCGAACCGCCCCATGCCGAGCACGAGGGGCCGCGGGGCGTCAGGCATCGCTTCCCTTCCGAGCCGCAGCCACGGTCATCGTCGCCGTGGACACGGGCAGCCGCGAGAAGCGCTGAGCCGCTTCGATCCATGGCCCTGACGCCTGCGGACAGGACGCGCCTCGCCGTCCCGGACGCCGTCCCGCCCGGCGCGCGTCATCGCCCGCTCCTCGCTCGCTCGAGCACGTCTTCGAGGATGAGCGCGAGCTTGCGCGCCATCCGCTCCTCGGTGAAGAGCAGGGCGCGCTCGCTCGCCCCCTTACCGAGCCCAGCGGCGAGCGCAGGGTCGCCGAGAACGCGCTCCACGGCGTCAGCGAGCGCCCTGGGATCGCGCGGCGGGACGAGCAGCCCCGACCGGCCGTCCTCGACGATCTCGGTCGGCCCGGCAACGTTGGTCGCGATGAGCGGCTTCCCGAGCGCCATCGCCTCGACGAGCACGAGTCCGAACGGCTCGCCGATCGACGCGTGGACGACGACGTCGAGCGCGTCGAACCACGGGTAGACGTCCTCCTGGTGCCCCGCGAAGCGGACGCGCCCGTCGAGGCCGAGCTCCCCGGCGAGGCGCCGCAGGTCATCAGGATACGAGCCCTCGGTGCCGAGGACCGCACCGCCGACGACGAGAAAGCGGACATCGGGCCGCGCTGCCGTGATCCGAGCCGCAGCCCTCAGAAAGACCTCCTGTCCCTTCCAGGGCTGGAGTCGCCCGACGATGCCGACGAGCGGTGCCCCCTCCCACCCGAGCGCGCTCCTGATCGGCGCCCCTGACCCTTCCTTGCGCGCGATCTCGGCAACCGGTACGCCGTAGTGCACCTTTGCGAGGCGCCGCCGGGGCGTGAGCCGGCGCTGGTGCGCAAGCACCTCGTCGCTCCCGCCCACAATGGTGTCGGTCGGAACCAGGGCGGAGACGATGTCGACGGGAATCCGCCGCGGCGTCGAATGCTGCCACCAGATCTCGGGGAGTCCCGCCCGGCGCGCGGCGAGACCGCCGTAGACGTGACCCTTGGACTGGTGCGAGAGGACGGCCTTCGCTCCTCGCTCTCGGGCGAGCTCGATCAGGGCTCGCAGCGTCCGCACTGTGGTCGCGAGCTCGCGGAAACGGCCGGCGTCGATAACGGTCGGCGGCGACGGGAGCCAGCCTTCGAGCGGCCCGTGCTCGAGCAGGACCGTGTGCGGCTCGAAGCCGAAGCTCGGCAGGTGTCGGGCGAGGCTCGCCACGCACCGCTCGCTGCCTGCGGGCTTGGCGCTCGGACTGACGAGGAGCACCGCCGTCATCTGCGACGCGCCGAGCTCCGATCGACCCACCCCAGGACGAGCCACGGGAGGACAGCGACGGCGTAGTGACCACCGTTCAGCCACTGGAGCACGGTTACGGCGAGAACGCCGAGGACGGCAAGACTCAGGGCATCGCGCCGTCTGCGCGCCAGCTCGTACGCCTTGCGGAATCCGAGAACGACGATGAGCAGGTACGCGACGAGACCCGGGATGCCGAGCGCGACGGCGATGTTCGAGGGGTCTGCCTCGGTGGACCGGATCTCACCGCCGAACTTGACGGCCGCGAGGTTGACCGACCCGATGCCGACGCCGAAGGGATCGTCGAGCGCCGAGCGCAGCCCGCTCCCGATCAGCGACAAGTGGACGCCGAGATTCAAGGCCGTGGGGTCCAGCGGGTCGGCGAGCCCTTCGATCTGATGCGAGACGAGCGTCGAGGCGGCTCCCGTGGAGTCGGGCGTACCGATTCGCTGCACGCCTGCTGAGAGGCCGACGAGGAGGACTGCCGAGAGCGCCAGACCCGGGAGGATCGGGAGCCGCCGGCTCGCGCAGGCCATCAGCGAGAGGGCAGCAGCGGCGACGACGACCGCGCCGCGCGTGGACGAGACGACCAGGGCTGTGACGAGGAGGCCGATGGGCGCGATCACGAAAGGGATCCGAAGCGATCGGAAGCCGAAGGCGACCCAGACGACGAGCGCGAGCGCCACGAAGACCGCGTACTCGGCCGCGGACGAGAAGCTCGAGAACGGCCGGATCGCGGCGCCGACCAAGAGTCCCAGGTAGTCCGCTCCTACCTTCTCGATCCACGCGGTGTCCCACGCGGGGAAGCCGAGGAACGTCTGCGCGAGACCGTAGAGCGCGGCGGGGATACCGAGCGCAGCGACGAGCAGCAGCACGAGGCGGAGCGTGCGGTCGGTGCAAAGGCCACGCCCGATCCAGAAGGCGAGCATCGGCACGAAGACGAAGAGCAGACCGGCAACCCCCGCCGCGAGGCTTCCCTGAAGCGGGTTGAACACGCCTGCGAGGCTGAGCACCGCGAGCGCGAGAACGGCGTTGGCGAGAGCACCGCGCGCAGCAAAGCCGCCGCGGGTCACGGCAACCGCGACGAGCAGCGCGAGCGCGAGCGGCCCGACGAGGAGAAGCAGGTCGTACGACGAGTCACCGGCAACTCCAGCGACAACCCGGCGGAGTGTGCCGAGCGCCGAGAGCCAGACGACGACGCCGACGAGAAGGGCCTTTGGGCTCACGGTGGCGACGCCCACGGCGAGCGTCGCCAATGCCGCCGCGAGCGCGAGGCGAAGGTTGAGCGTGTCCGCCGCGAGCCAGCCGACGGAGGCTCCCGCCACGGCCAGGAACACCAATCCGGCGGCAGCCCGGGCCCCGTCCGCCCAGAGTGCCAGCGGCCGGACGAGCGCCCGTGTCGTCATGCGGGTCTCTGGTTTGACTCGCCCGTCACCGGCTCAGCGTAGAGCGCGAAATGCGCGCCGACCTCCCCTTTGCCTGCTATCCCGAACGGCTCGCGGTTACGTGACGGGGCCAACCGGCGGCGAGTGCGCCGTCGTGGGGTGCAACCAGCCGACCCCGGGCATGAGGGAATCCACACGATCCGGACCGACCTTCCGAGCCGACCGCCGGCCCGGGCCCGGGCGCCTGTCCAGGGAGCTCAGCGACCGGGCTTGCGCCAGACGGTCGTCTCCGCAGCCAGGACGTTCGAGCTCTGGTGGACGATCGGCCAGCCAGTCGGCACTCCCCACTCGCTCAACGGCATCCAGTTCGTGTTGTCCACCAGGAGCAGCCCACCGGGGCGCAGCTTCGGAAGCGCCGCAAGTACGCACGCTTGCCGGTAGTGGCCGTCGACGACGACGAAATCGAGCGACCCGTCCGCGAAGCTCCGAGCAACGGAGACGTACGCGGGCGCCTCGTCGTCGTGAGCGCGAGCGCCCTCCGACAGGTCGTCGCCGAGCTCGATCAAGAGACAGCGCACCTGCGTCAGGCCCGCCCTCTCGATCAGACGGGTCGCCCGCGCGTGCCAGGCGGCGTCGTGCTCGACGCTGGTGAGCTCGTGGATCCGGCGTCCGAACCAGACGGTGCTGCGACCACTCCCCCATTCGAGGCCGC
>DATDOS010000057.1:0-17054 GCA_035293125.1 Gaiellaceae bacterium
CACGCACAGGGTCTCGACGCCGGTGAACTGGCAGCAGGGAGACGACGTGATCATCGCCGGATCGGTCTCGAACGACGAGGCGAAGGAGTTGTTCGGAGAGTGGGACGCGCCCAAGCCGTACATCCGGATCGTTCCGCAGCCGAGCTGATCGTCGCGGCGACCGCCGCCTCGTAGCGCTCCGCCTGCTCGCTTAGGCTCAGCCGCGCATGTCGGAGGCCGCACTGACCCCTGCGCCTGTCGTCCCGGAGCACCCGCGGCGGCGCATGCTGCGCACCGCCGCCTGGGTCGTCGGGACGCTGGTCGTCATCGGCGTGCTGCGGCTCGCCGGGATCGACGTCATCGGGTGGTTCGAGTCCCTGTGGGACTCCGTCACCGCGATCTCCATCGGCTACGTCATCCTCGGCTGCCTCCTCCAGGGTGCGCAGACGGTGCTCACGGGCCTCGGCTGGTACGGGATCCTCCGTTACGCGTACCCGGGCGGCGTCACCTTCATGCCGGTTCTCGCCGCGTATGCGGCGGGCGTCGCGCTCAACAACTACGTGCCGGCGAACATGGGCACGTTCGTGATGCTGCTCATGTTCGTCGCGATCGTCCAGGGGGCGACGTTCCCCGGGGTGCTCGCCGGCTACGTGGTGCAGAAGATCTTCTACCTGATCATCGGCACGCTCATCTATCTCTATCTCTTCAGCGCGGTGGCCGGCTCGTTCGAGTTCCAGTTCGGGAACGAGCGGGACGCGATCTCGAACCACCCGGTGCTGACGCTCGGGATCATCGGAGGCGCGGTGTTCCTGACCGCGTTGCTGCTCAGGATCTTCTGGCGCTGGGTCAAGGTGATGTGGGAGAAGGCCAAGGAGGGCGCCGCGATCCTCGGCGACCTCCGTGCGTACGTGAAATGGGTCCTGCTTCCGCAGGCGGGCGGATACGCAGCCAAGGTGGGCGTGATCATGGTCTTCCTCGCCGCCTACGGGATCCCGGTTACCTTCGGCTCGGTGATGAGCGTGCTCGGATCGAACCAGCTCGCGAACATCCTCTCGTTCACGCCCGGCGGCGTGGGCGTGAACCAGGCGTTCAACACGTTCGCGCTCGACAGCTACACGGACTCCAAGACCGCGACTGCGTACTCGGTCGGCCAGCAGCTCATCACGACCGCGTTCAACACGGGGTTCGCGATCGTGCTCATCTGCATCGTGTTCGGTTGGAGCGGCGGCTCGAAGCTCGTCAAGGACTCCTACGAGGACGCGAAGGAGAAGAAGGCAGAGATGAGCGAGCAGCGCCAGGAGAAGGAAGCGAAGCGGCGCGAGCGCGAGGAGGAGGGCCGCAAGGGGCTCCTCGGCGTCTTTCGGCGCTCGGCTGACGACGCCTCGTCGGAGGACTGAGGGCATAGCAAGAGGCCCGGGTGGGCGGGCCTCTTGCTCGTGCGGCGCAACTTCGGGGTTCAGGCGGATCCGCCTGCGGGGAGAGGAGTCGCGCCGGTAGCCGGTATCTGTTCCACATCGTGCGGACGGTGGCGAGGTTTTCCAGGCGATTTCCACACCTGGATTGCCGCAATTTGGACAAACTGCGTCACCTGCGTCCACAGGGCTGTGGAAAGCGGATCGCCGCCGGCGCTCGAGCGGAGCGCGGCTAGACTTCCTCCCATGGCGGAGTACGGCACCCTGAGGGTCAAGACGGGCCTCGCCGAGATGTTCAAGGGCGGCGTGATCATGGACGTCGTCGACGCCGAGCAGGCACGGATCGCAGAGGACGCAGGCGCGTGCGCGGTCATGGCGCTCGAGCGCGTCCCCGCGGACATCCGTGCCGAGGGCGGCGTCGCCCGCATGACGGATCCCCAGAAGATCAAGGACATCCAGGAGGCCGTCTCGATCCCGGTCATGGCGAAGTGCCGCATCGGCCATTTCGCCGAGGCGCAGATCCTCCAGGCGCTCGAGGTCGACTACATCGACGAGTCAGAGGTGCTCACGCCCGCCGACGTCCAGCACCACGTGGACAAGTGGCCGTTCGCCGTCCCGTTCGTGTGCGGCGCGACGAACCTCGGCGAGGCGTTGCGACGGATCTCCGAGGGCGCGGCGATGATCCGGACGAAGGGCGAGGCAGGGACCGGCGACATCGTGAACGCCGTGACCCACATGCGCGCTGTGTTCGGCGCGATTCGCGGCCTCCAGGCGCTCCGCGACGACGAGCTGCACGCGGCCGCGAAGGACCACCGCGCTCCGTACGAGCTCGTCCGCTGGGTCGCCGAGAACGGGCGGCTCCCCGTCGTCACCTTCACGGCCGGGGGGATCGCGACCCCGGCAGACGCGTCGCTCTGCATGCAGCTCGGCGCTGACGGAGTTTTCGTCGGCTCCGGGATCTTCAAGTCCGGGCGCGACGTGCTCGTCGATCGCGACGGCTGGATCGAGGACGTCTCACGGCGAGCCCGCGCGATCGTCGAGGCGACGACGCATTTCGACGACGCCAAGGTTCTCGCCGACGTCTCGACGGGTCTCGGCCAGCCCATGGTCGGCATCTCGGCGAGCTCGCTTCCGGAGGAGGAGCGACTCGAAGTACGCGGCTGGTAGGAGTTCCGCCTCCGACCCGGCGGCTCGCTACGACAGGATCCCGCGCGCCTGGAACTTGGCGCGAACAGTGTTGGCAACGCCCGCGTTGTAGAGGGCTCGAGCCGTCTCGACCGTGCGCTGCGCAAGCTGCGGCATGGTCGGGTTCGGAATGTCGAACTGCGCGGCCAGGATGATCCGGTCCGCCTTGACGTGGCCGAGCGCCTGTCGGATGTCCCACAGCGCGCGTGACCAGATCTGGCCGTCGTGGTGCACCCTGCCGTTGAGATCGGACGGGTAGCTGAGGCTCGTGTCCACACGGCGGAGGCAGTGCGGAGTTGCCGACGTGTACGAGACGGAGTCCCAGTCCGCCACACACGGTGTGTCGGCGGTCGGGGCCAGCACGTTGCTGACCGTTACCGCCCAGTAGTCCGCGAATCCTTCCCCGATGGAGCCAGCTTCGGTGGAGAAGCCGAACCCGTGAGGTGACTGCTGCGCGTCCTGGATCGCATGGCCGTACTCGTGGAGGATCACCTCGGCGTCCTCCGCGTCGTCCACTCCACCCTTCCCGAAGCGCACGACGTCGTGCTTGTCCCAGGAGTACGAGTTGTCCAGGCCCCATTGGTTGATGCGGATGTCCTGCGATTCCCTGTTTACGGGCAGGAGTGCGGAGCCGAAGCCGAGGCTCTGGATGTACCTCTGCGCCTCCGTGATCCAGTAGTAGGCCATGACCTGCTCGAAGCGGTCATCGTCACGCCGGTAGACGAACGTGTTCGTGGGTGAGTACGCGGGCGTTCCCGTCTCGCTGCGGATGTTCGCCCAGTCGCCTCGGAGATAGCCGCTCCCGTCGAGGTTCGTGAGCGGGACCGTCGCGTATGCGGCGGCGAGCGCCGGGTAGTCGGCGTCCTTCTGGTCGGTCAGGTTCTGGTTGCCGAGGGCGGCGACCGGGTTGGGCAGAAAGACCTGTCCCGTACCCATGCTCGGGCCAGGGCCTGGTTTCGTGGCCAACGCTGCAGCGGTGACCGTCAGTGCAAGCACGCCCACCGCGAGCCCGATCATGCGCCTCATGTTCGTCCCTCCCCGGTCCGATGACGCCGCGTCGGGCACAGAGTAGTCGCGTCGGACGAGGAAGGCCACAGGGGCCGATCTACACTTCCGCCAGTGCAGGAACGACTTCGGATCGGTGTTCTCGCCCTACAGGGCGCCTTCCGTGAGCACGCACAGATCTTGCGCCGTCTCGGCGCGGACGTTGTCGAGGTACGGTTGCCCGAGGATTTCGACAAGCTCGACGGGCTCGTGATTCCCGGCGGTGAGTCGACGACGATGATGCACCTCGCCCGGCTGTACAAGGTCGACGAGGCGATACGCACGTATCGGGGTGCGATCCTCGGAACGTGTGCGGGAATGATCCTGCTCGACCGCGAGCATCTCGGCATCGCCGATCTCGAGGTCGACCGAAACGCGTACGGGCGCCAGGTGAAGAGCTTCGAGGCCGACATCGAGCTGGCGGGTGACGGCCCGCCGCTGCACGGAGTCTTCATTCGCGCTCCGCGCATACGTGAGGCCGGGCCGGACGTCGAGGTGCTGGGCGTGCTGGACGGCGAGCCCGTCCTCGTCCGCGACGGCCGGCTGCTGCTCGCAGCGTTCCACCCGGAGCTCACGGACGACCCGCGCGTGCACGAGCTGTTCCTGGAGATGGTCGAGCAGTGTAGGGGCGAGATATATCTCGCCCCTACGACAAGCGGCGGGAAGGGCTAGTAGATGTCAGGCCATTCCAAGTGGTCGTCGATCAAGCACAAGAAGGGCGCCGCTGACGCGAAACGCGGTCAGCTCTTCTCGAAGCTCTCGCGCGCGATCATCGTCGCCGCGAAGGAGGGGGGCGCCGATCCCACTGGCAACCTCGCGCTCCAGAACGCGATCGAGAAGGCGCGCTCGTACTCGATGCCGAAGGACAACATCGAGCGCGCCATCGCCAAGGGCGCCGGCGCGGACGCCGAAGGCTCCGCCTTCGAGACGGTGGTCTACGAGGGGTACGGGCCGGAGGGTGTGGCCGTGCTCGTCGAGGCGCTGACGGACAACCGCAACCGCACCGCTTCCGATGTCCGACACCTGTTCGCGAAGTACGGTGGCAACCTCGGAACGACAGGCGCCGTCGCCTGGCAGTTCGAGCGGAAGGGCGTCGTCCTCGTGTCGGCGGAAGGCGTCGACGAGGACGACGTCGTGCTGGCCGCGGCCGAGGCGGGTGCGGAGGACGTCGAGCGCGACGGCTCGAGCTTCGTGATCTCGAGCGCCCCCGAGGCGCTCGCCGATGTGCGGCAGACGGTCGAGGCGGCCGGCTTCGCGGTGGAGTCGGTCGAGCTGGCGATGGTCCCGAAGGTGACCGTTGCGATCTCGGACGAGTCGGCGGCTCGGAAGATCGTGAGGCTGGTCGAAGGGCTCGAGGACGCGGACGACGTCCAGGACGTGTACGCGAACTTCGACATTCCCGAGGTCGTGCTCGAGGCGGTAGCCTCCTGATCGAGGCGTTGTGGCGAATCCTGTGGCGGCGAAGACAGCGGGGCTGAGAGCGGACCGGATCGAGTCGCTCCTCTCGGCGCGGCTATTCGTCGAGCCGCAACTCGCCGACGACCGGCTCTTCTTCGTCTCGAACCTCTCGGGCCATCTGAGCCTGTTCGCGATGGATGTCGACGGCGGCGTCCCCGAGCCGCTGCTGCCGCCGCAGATCGCGCTGCAGAACCCTGAGCTGGTCGGCGGACACCTCTTCCACGTGCTGCCCGAGCTCGGACGGATCGTCGTCATGATCGACTCGAACGGAGACGAGAACTACGTGCCGTTCGTCGTGCCGATCGAGGGTGGGTTCCCGGAGCCGCTGGTGCGCGACGCGTTCGAGGGGCGCCGCTCGCACCTCGTCGACGTTGACCTCGCAACCGGCACGGCCTACTTCTCCGCCGAATCGCGCGAGGAGTCGCTGAGGTACGGCCTGCGCGTGGATCTCGACAGCGCAGCTGTCGAGATCCTGGGGCAGAGCGCCTACGGCGCCTATCCGACCGCTTGGACTCCCGACCACTCCCGCGCGGTTCTCGCTGACGCGTACACGATGGGTGACATCGTCCTCTACGAGACGGGCGGGACGGACGGACGCCGCATGCTCTACGGGACGCCGCTCGAGGAGCGTGAGGAGGGCCGTGAGTATCCGCTCTCGGGTTTCGGGTCAGCGCATGGGACGGCGAGCGGGAAGGGCATCGTCCTCGTGACGACGCTCTACGACGACGGAGGGGCCCCTGGCTACGTCGACCTCGCCCGCTCGGGAGAGGTGGAGCCTGTCCCCATCGACGGGCTCGTGCACGACGGAATCGGGGAGCTCGAGCGCATCCAGCATCTCGAGGACGACCGGTTTGCCGCGATCTACAACATCGACGGCTGCTCCTGGGTCTACGACACCCGCTTCGACGAGCCGACGCGCACCTTCACCGTCGAGCGCGTCCTCGTCGGGGAGGGCGAACTCGCGGGCGGCGTCCTTCACGGCTTGCACTACGACCGAGGAACTGGTCGATTCGCCGTGTCCCTCTGCACGGCCACGAACCCGACGCAGCTGTACGTGCTCTCCGCCGACGACTCGGCGCCCCCGGCTCAGAGGACCCGCGAACGGGCGCTCGGCCTCGCACCCGAGCTCCTCTCCTCCGGCGAGGACGCGTCCTTCGAGTCGCACGACGGTCTCCGCGTGTCAGCTCGTCTCTACCTCCCGTCGCCCGAGCTCGGCCACGAGGGCCCGCGGCCACTCGTCTACTACGTGCACGGAGGGCCGCAGAGCCAGGAGCGGCCGAACTTCGCGTGGTTCTCCATGCCTCTGATCCAGATACTGACTCTCGAGGGCTTCGCCGTCTTCGTCCCCAACGCACGCGGCTCGACCGGCTACGGCCTCGACTACTCGAAGCGGGTCGACCGCGATTGGGGTGGGCTCGACCGGCTCGACCATGTGTTCGCGATGACAGAGGTGCTGCCGACGGACGACCGTGTCGATGTCTCGCGCGCCGGGGTCGTCGGACGCTCATACGGGGGTTACATGACGCTCACGCTCGCTGCCCGGCACCCGGAGCTGTGGCGAGCAGCGGTCGACATGTTCGGGCCGTACGACCTGCTCACGTTCATGGGACGGCTGCCTGAGACGTGGAAGCCGTACTTCGCCCTCGCCGTGGGGGATCCGGAGAAGGACCTCGACTTCTTGATCGACCGGTCGCCGCGAACGCACATCACGGACAGCTCGTGCCCCCTGCTCGTGATTCAGGGACAGAACGACCCACGCGTCGTCGAGCGCGAGTCGCGCGACCTGGTCGAGGAGCTTCGTGGGCACGGGCGCGAGGTCGACTACCTCGTGTTCGAGGACGAGGGACACGATGTTCTGAAGCTCCCGAATCGCGTGCGGTGTTACGACACGATCGTCGCGTTCTTCTCGGAGCATCTGGCCTGAACGGCTGTTAGGCTCCGGCCCGATGCGTTGGTTGACCATTGTCGTGGCCGCCCTTGTCCTTGCGATCGCGGGAGCGGGTTGTGGGGGTGGCGACGACGAAGCGGGCGCGACCACGGATACGACCGTCCTCGAGGAGACCACGACCGAGGATACGACCACCGACGAGGCGACGACCGAGGAGTCGACGACCGACGAGACAGAGACCGACCTCTCGGGGGTCCTCGCCTCCGAGGAGTGCATCCAGCTCGTCGCAGCGCTCACGTCGTTCGGCGCGGCCTTTGCGGCGCCCGGCTCGGGTGATGACGCGTCCGACTTCTTCGGCAAGTTCGACGCTCCCGACGAGATCAAGGCCGACGTCCAGACGGTCGCCGAGTGGTACAAGACCTACCTCGCCGCCGTCCAAGAGGCTGGGCTCCAGACTGGTGAGACACCCACCGCGGAGCAGCTGCAGCGCTTCCAGGAAGCGCTCGCAGGACTCGATCAGGCGGGTGTCACCGAGGCTTCCGATCGCATCGGCGCCTGGGCGGAAGAGAACTGCCAGAGCTGAGCTGACGTCAGGGCGCGACTGCGACGCAGATCGCGTGCACCTCGAGCTTCCAGGTCTGCCCGGTCGCGACGGCCTCGAACGCCTCCGCCTCCCATGCGTTGTCGCCCGCGGGCAGGTTCTCGGTGACCGTCACGCGGCCTCGTCCCGTGCCTCCGACCTCGACTCCGCCCCCGACGACCTTCTTGCCGGCCGAGCACGTCGCCTTGATCGTTTTCGGGCTCACCGAGTCGTAGCCCGTCTCCGCGAGGATGTCCTCCCGCGCACTCATCCCCGGAGGGCCTGGAGGGCCCTGAGGTCCGGTTGGACCGGCGGGCAACTGCCCCGACCTGAAGTCCGCTTTCAACAGCGAGCCGTTCTTGACCTTGGCGCTCGTCACCGCATTTGCCTTGAGCTGCGCGTTTCCGACGCTGTTCCTCGGAAGTTGCGACACCGCCGCAACGCTCGTTCCACCGAGTGCGACGAGCAGCGCGGCGGCCGCTATGACGGTCGCGGGCGAGGGAACCGTTCGAACCAGGCGCATGCCTACCTCCTCACGTTGGTTGAATTCGCACTCCCGACGGTAGCGCGGGGCAAGAGGAACGTCCGAAAGCCCGAATACCTTCTTTACGTGAAAGTCCTCGGCATCGACCCAGGGACGGCTGCGTGCGGGTACGGGATCGTCCACGGAAGCGGCGGGCGCCTCCGGGCGGTGGGCTCAGGTTGCTGGCGGACGTCCGCGCGCGAGCGGCTCGACCTAAGGCTGCTGACGATCTTCGCGGGCGTCCAGGAGCTCATTGCAGAGCACGCTCCGGACGCCGTCGCGCTCGAGGAGTCCTACGTCGGTGCCGACGCCCGTATCGCGCTGTCCGTCGGGCAGGCGCGCGGCGCCGTTCTCGTCGCGGCCGCGTCCGCCGGGGTCGACTGCGCCGAGTACGCGCCGGCACGCGTCAAGCAGACGGTCTGTGGCTACGGACGGGCCGAGAAAGGGCAGATGCAGCGGATGGTGAAGATGATCCTCGGGCTCGACGCCGAGCCCGCGTCGTCGCACGAGGCAGATGCGCTCGCCGTGGCGATCTGCCACGCCCTTGCATCACCTCTGCTCGAGGTGACCGCGTGATCTCGCGCCTGCGCGGATCGCCGGCCGGGCGCTCCCCCGACGGGGTCGTCCTCGACGTGAACGGAGTCGGCTATCTCGTCGCTGCCACGCCCAGCGCTCTCAGGCGTGCCGACGGCAGCGGCGAAGTGACGCTCGAGACGTACCTCCATGTCCGCGAGGACGCGCTCCAGCTGTACGGGTTCGCGGACGAGGCCGAGCGCGCGCTCTTCGTGCACCTCCTCGGCGTGAGCGGTATCGGGCCGAAGGTCGCGCTCGCGGTTGTCTCGAGTGCTCCGCCGGCTGACCTGCGGCGGGCCATCGCGCTCGGCGACGTCGCGCGCTTCCAGGCGATCCCGGGGATCGGCAAGAAGACGGCCGAGCGCATCGTGCTGGAGTTGAAGGATTCGCTCGCCGATTCCCTCGACTTCGGTCGGATCGACTCTGCGCCGACCGAGCTCGTGGCGCGCGAGGCGCTCGTCGAGCTCGGGTATACGGTCGGCGAGGCCGAGCGAGCCCTCGCCGCCACCGATCCGGAGCTCACGCCCGAGGAACGGGTCCGCCTCGTGCTCAGGAGCGCGGCATGAGCAGCCAGTTCCTGGCACCGGTGTTGCGCGAGGGCGACGAGGAGGTCGAGCAGTCGCTTCGCCCGCGCCGCCTCGACGACTTCGTCGGGCAGGAGCGAACGAAGGAGCAGCTCGAGATCGCGCTGCAGGCAGCGCGGGGGCGGGGGGATGCTCTCGACCACGTCTTGTTGGTCGGGCCACCCGGGCTCGGCAAGACCACCCTCGCGACGATCATCCGGGAGGAGCTCGGTGTCGGCATCCGGACCGTGGCCGGTCCGGCCCTCGAGCGCAAGGGAGACATGGCCGCAATCCTCACGGGGTTGGAGCCGAGGGACGTCCTCTTCGTCGACGAGATCCATCGCGTGAACCGCGCGATCGAGGAGATCCTCTACCCGGCGCTCGAGGACTTCCGACTCGACATCATCGTCGGCCAAGGCGCCGGCGCGCGAACGCTGACCCTCGACCTGCCGTCCTTCACCCTCGTCGGCGCGACCACGCGGACGGGCCTCCTCACCACGCCGCTTCGCGACCGGTTCGGCATGACGTTCCGGCTTGGCTACTACAACCCCTTCGAGCTCGGGTCGATCGTCAACCGTTCCGCGGGAATCCTCGGTGTCGACATCGAAGCGGGCGCGACGGAGGAGATCGCCCGTCGAGCCCGGGGAACTCCGCGCGTGGCGAACCGGATCCTCCGCCGTATCCGGGACGTTGCTGAGGTTCGGCATGCCGGAGCGATCACGCTGGAGGTGGCCTGCGAAGCGCTGGAGCTGCTGGAGGTCGACGAGGCCGGGCTCGAGCGCACCGACCGCGATCTGCTCGAGGCGATCTCGCACAAGTTCGAGGGAGGCCCCGTCGGGCTCTCGACGCTGGCGGTGTCGCTCGGTGAGGAGCCGGACACGATCGAGGACGTCTACGAGCCCTACCTCCTCCAGCTCGGGTTCCTACAGCGAACCCCGAGAGGTCGAGTGATCACGGCGCTCGGCCGTGACCACATCGGCACGCGCGCGACCGGCGACGGGCTCTTCTGAACGATGTCGACTCATCTCTGGACCCCCGGTATGGCAGGTCCGCTCGACGAGTTCGTCGCACGCATCATGCGCATGGTCGCGGCGTTCACTCAGGAGAACGGCCTGGATCAAGCAGAGGTGAGCATCGAGCTCGCTGACGGCTCGCGACATCTGCTCGCCACGGCCACTGCCGAGCCCGGATTCGGCTTCTTCTCGTTCACCCCGCACCACCACGACGGAGATCTGCCGCGCCGGGTGGTGGTCCCGATCGGAGCCGTCAAGACGATCGAGATCTCAGAGCCGGATCCGGAGCGTCCTTTCGGATTCGTCGCAGTGGAGTGAGAGTCGCCCGCTTGGCGAGGCTTGCCTCGTCCTGACCGAGATCAGGCTCTGTATTGCAGCTCGTGCCAGGAGGGAACGGGCGCGAGCTCGAGCAACGTTTGGCCACCCTGCGGCTCGGCGTAGCCGAAGTCTCCCGTGTCCTCGATCCACGAGACGTCGAGCAGCCCCTCCTTCACGCGATGGTCGAGCCAGGCGCCGCGAAAGACCAGCTTCCGCATCCAGTAGACGAGCGACTCGCCCTTGACGAGAGACACGCGCTCCCAGTGCCGGACGAGGTAGAGGCCGAGCCCGCTTCTGGGATCGACGATGCGACCGTCGGCTACGAGCTCGACGAGGTCTGCAGCCTCGCCCTCGTCGAGATCGTTCGATCCGATCAGTCCCAGCCGGACGGCGGCAGCAGTGACGCGCTCCTCGAAGTCGCCCGCGCTGAATTCGAACCGATGGCCGAGGAATTCGACGACGAAGTCGTCGCCCGAGCGGTAGTTGGCTGCAAGCACCCCGACCAGCGTATCTAGGCTTCGAGACGTGAACGACAGACGACTCTGGGTCGTGATGGCCGTTGTCGTGCTCGCGATCTGGCTCGTGGGCGCAGCCGTCACGAAGTACTCGCTCGAGCAGATGGCATTCGTGACGCCGATCGCCGTGGTCGTCGTCGGCGCCACGATCGCGATCGTCCTTCTCTGGGTGAAGGTCATCGCCGACACCATCCGGCGACGCGGTGGGTGAGCTAGGAGGGTTGATGTAACAGCGAGCACCGCGGCCGCGAAGCGGCCGCGCAAGCTGCTGAGGCCGTCCGGCGGCGCCCGTACCGTCCTTCGTCGTGACGGGTGCCTGGACGATTGCGCCGTACGACTCGCACGCAGCGGCCGTGCTCCGTAGCGAGCTCGGAGTCAGCGAGGTGACGGCTTCGGTTCTCGTGCGCCGGGGACTCGCAGACCCACACGACGCTCGCCGATTCCTGGCGGCGGAGCTTCCGGGCCACGATCCCTTCCTCCTCGGTGACATGGCGGCTGCGGTCGAGCGCATCAGGACTGCGGTCGTCGCCGGCGAGCGGATCTGCGTTCACGGGGACTACGACGTCGACGGCATTTGCGCGACCGCAGTCGCCGTGCTCCTTCTGCGGGAGCTCGGCGCCGACGTCGGATGGCATCTGCCGAGCCGTTTCGAAGAAGGGTACGGCGTGTCGAGGGACACCCTCGGGCGGCTCGCGGAGCAAGGAGTCGGGCTCGTCGTGACGGTCGATTGCGGGATCACGGCAGTCGAGGAGATCGCCGAGGCCCGTGCGCTCGGCCTCGACGTCGTCGTCACCGATCACCACCGGCCGGGCGAGACGCTTCCCGAGTGCGCGGTCGTCTCGACGCGCCCGTCCTCGTATCCCTTTCCGGAGCTGTGCGGCGCCGGGGTCGTGCACAAGCTCGGCGAGGCGCTGCTCGGCACCGACCACCCGGCCGTGCGGCGGAACCTCGACCTCGTCGCCCTGGCGACGATCGCGGACGTCGTCCCGCTCGTGGACGAGAATCGCGCGCTTGCCTTCGCAGGCCTCCGAGCGCTCGCGAGCACCCAGAGGCCCGGGCTCCAGGCGCTGATGAGCGCCGCGCGCGTCGACCCGGCTGCCGTCGACGCCGGTGCTGTCGGGTTCAGGCTTGCACCGCGTATCAACGCGGCGGGCCGGCTCTGCCGCCCCGACGTCGCGCTCCAGCTCGTGCTCACGGACGACCCGGAAGAGGCGCGGAGCCTGGCATCCGAGCTCGAGGACCTGAACCGCGAGCGGCAGGCCGTGGAGGACCGGATCCTCCGCGAGGCGTCCGCGCTCGTCGAGACGATGCCCGAGCCGGGGCGGCGGCGGCGCGGCTACGTGCTCTGGCGCGAGGACTGGCACGAGGGCGTGATCGGGATCGTCGCATCGCGACTCGTGGAGCGGTTTCTTCGGCCGGTCGTCCTCATCGCGGGTTCGCACGACGGGTGGAAGGGCTCGGGGCGCTCGGTCCCGCGCTTCGACCTCCACGCCGCCCTCGGTGCGTGCGCGGAGCACCTGGAGCGGTTCGGCGGTCACCGCGCGGCTGCCGGGCTCTCGATCGATCCTGCGCACATCGAGGCGTTTGCCGATGCCTTCGCCGCCTACGCGGACACGCACCTCGCCGTCGAAGACCTTCGCGAGTCGACGGCCATCGACGCGGTCGTCTCGGCGGAAGACCTCACGCTTGCGCTTGCCCGGGAGCTCGATCACCTGGCACCGTTCGGGCTCGGGAACCCGGACGTCACTCTGCTCCTGCCCGCGACGCAGCCGGTGACGCCCTCCACGGTCGGCGACGGAAAGCATCTTCGCTTCCGCGTGCGACAGCACGGCCGTGACGGAGGAAGCGCGATCGCGTTCGGCCAGGGGGCGCAGCTCGATCGGCTACGGGCAGAGGGCCTCTTCGACGTCGCCTGCCGGTTGAAGGAGAACACCTGGAACGGCACCGTCTCGCCACAACTCGTCGTCCGGAGGCTTTTCGACACCCCCGAGGGTTACGAGGAGCTTCGCGCGCGGCTCGGGGACCTCTGGCGCGAGGGCGAGGCCTCCTGGACACCCGAGGCGAGGCGCATCTTCGGCGAGCTCGGGCTCGACGGGGAGCAAGCGCGCCGTCGTCAGCTTCTCGAGTCGGAATCGTTCCGAGCTCTCCTCGAGGGCGTAGCGCTGCCGCAGGCGGCGTAGCCCTATCTCAACCGAGACCCGGGCGTGACGGTACGAGTGCATCGCGCATCGCCAGCGCGAGCCGGCGGGCGTTGCGCTGACGGAACCAACGTCGGAACGTGCGCACGGGTTAAGGCAGTTCGGCACCGTGCGCGGCGCTCCTTCCCGCGTGGGAAGGGGTCCAGAATCCCGCTCAGTACACTGGGCACATGAGCAACGCTCGCCTCCGGCTCGCGTTCGTGGGGGCAACAATGTTTCCCCCACGTGCCCTCTTCTTGTTGAAAACGTGGGGAACCTCCCGGTTCCCCACACCCCTCCACACTCATGGGCCAGAGAGCGGCCCATGAGCGTCGTCGACGCAAGACGGCACCACCAAGACCTTGTCGAGGAGCTGATCAGCGAGATCGAGGCCTACAACCCGGAGGTCGACAAGGACCTGCTGCGACGCGCGTTCGAGATCGCAGAGCGCGCTCACGAGGGGCAGACACGCCGGTCGGGCGAGGAGTTCATCCATCACCCGCTCGGCGTGGCCCGAATCTGTGCCGAGCTCCACCTCGACGAGCAGACGATCGCCGCCGCGCTCCTCCACGACGTCGTCGAGGACACCGGGGCCGACCTCGAGGAGATCCGCTCCGAGTTCGGCGCCGAGCTGGCGCAGCTCGTCGAGGGCGTCACCAAGCTGACGCGGATCACCTTCCAGAGCCGCGAGCAGGCCGAGGCGGAGAACTACCGGAAGATGATCGTCGCGATGGCGCAGGACGTCCGCGTCATCCTCATCAAGCTCGCGGACCGACTCCACAACATGCGGACGATCGAGTACCTCGGCAAGCAGAAGCAGGCCCAGAAGGCACGTGAGACGCTCGAGGTGTACGCACCGCTCGCACACCGCCTCGGAATCCATGCTCTCAAGTGGGAGCTCGAGGATCTCGCTTTCCAGACGCTCCATCCGCGCAAGTACGCGGAGATCAAGGCGATGGTCGCCGACCGGCGCGCGGACCGGGAGGCGCAGGCCGAGAAGGCCGCTCGAATCCTCGGCGAAGAGCTCGGAAAGGCGGACGTCCCCGCCGACATCATCGGGCGCGCGAAGCACCTCTACTCGATCTACGACAACATGGCCAAGCGCGGCCGCGAGTTCAACGAGATCTACGACCTGACCGCGATGCGTGTGATCTGCGAGCGCTCCGGCGACGAGGGGACACGCGACTGCTACGCGGCGCTCGGCCTCGTCCACTCACTTTGGAAGCCGATGCCGGGACGGTTCAAGGACGTCATCGCCATGCCCAAGCTGAACCGCTACCGGTCCCTGCACACGACCGTGATCGGGCCGGACGGGAGGCCGTTGGAGATCCAGGTGCGCACCCGCCAGATGCACGAGGAAGCGGAGTACGGGGTCGCGGCGCACTGGGTCTACAAGCGCGGACGGGGCGCAAAGGCGGACGACGAGTGGATCGTATGGGTCAAGTCGCTGATGGACTCGCAGCAGGACGAGCAGGACCCGGGCGAGTACATGCGCGCGCTGCGCACGGACCTCTTCGCCGACGAGGTCTACGTCTTCACGCCGAAAGGCGAGGTGAAGGTGCTCCCGTCCGGTGCAACCCCGATCGACTTCGCCTACGCCGTCCACACGGACGTCGGCCACCGGACGGTCGGCGCCAAGGTGAACGGGCGCATCGTCCCGCTCCACTACCGGCTCCAAAGCGGCGAGTTCGTCGAGATTCTCACTTCGAAGTCCGGGCGAGGGCCCTCACGCGACTGGCTCTCACTCGTCACCTCATCGCGTGCCCGCAACAAGATCCGCCAGTGGTACCAGCGGGAGACGCGCGAGGAGACCGAGGCGAAGGGCCGCGAGCTCCTCGACCAGGCGCTGAAGGCGCAGAAGCTGCCCTACCGGAAGCTCCAGGGCTCGAGCGTGCTCGCGCAGGTCATCCGCGAGACGGGTTTCAAGAAAGCGGAGGACTTCTACGTCGCGCTCGGTGCGGGGAAGCTCCCGCCCGCGCAGATCGTCAAGAAAGTGATCCAGCGCCTGAAGACGGACGAGGTCGCGCCCGAGCCTGCGATCTCGACGAAGCCGCCCAGGGCGAAGACCGCCGTCTCGAGCGAGCGGCTCGGGATCAGCGTGCCCGGGGTCGAGGCCGTGCTGGTGCGCTTGGCGAAGTGCTGCACGCCGGTTCCCAACGACCCCGTCGTGGGCTACATCTCGCTGGGGCGCGGGATCACGGTCCACCGCGACGACTGCCCAAACGTCAGGGCGCTGCAGCGGAATCCCGAGCGCTTCACAGCGGTCGAGTGGGAGGGTGGAGCTTCCGCGGGCTTTCTCGTGCAGATTGCAGTGGACGCGTGGGACCGAGCGCGGCTGCTCGAGGACGTCGCTCGGACCTTCGCCGAGTACGGCGCGAACATCGTCTCGTACGGCGGCGTCGTCGAGGACGGAATGGCGCGCAATTGGTACACGGCCGAGCTGGGGCAGGTGAAGGAGCTCCGCTCGCTCCTCACCGCTCTGCGGAACCTCGACGCTGTGTTCGACGCCTACCGAGTGACTCCATCTTGAGCCGCGACCTGCTGACTGCGCTCTTCGCCGCACTCGGTGCCGTCATCGGGCTCTTCGTCGGCGCAGCCCTCGGTTCGATTGTCTCCGGCCTCACTGGCGTCGGCCTCGATTCGTCGATCCCGCTCTTAGTTGGCGGCCTCACCTGCGCCAGCGGATGTGCGTGGCTGGGAATCCGGCTCTCCGGACGTCTCACAAGACGGAACATCAAGCCGTCCTAAGCGTTCGCGAGCGGCCAGCCGGGAAGGGCGTATAGCGACACGAGATCCTCGTCCTTCCGAGCGTGATCGGCCCAATCGGGCTTCAGCTCCAGTGCGCGCCGAACGTGAAGGAGTGCGTCGTCCGAGCGACCCGCGAGCGCTTCTGCGCACGCGAGGCCGTAGAGCAGCATGGGGTGGTCCGGATGGCGCTCGAGGCCCCCTGCGATCTCGGCCACCATCGCCTCGTAATCGCCTGAGGCGCGGTGTCGCTCGGCCGCGAAGACGTCCTCCCAGGGGGAAGGCTCGTAGGGTGCGCCGCGAGGCCCGCCGACTGCGAGAACGGAGGTTCCCGGCTCCTCCGCCCGCGCATGTCGTGTCACCTGCGGGTCGCGCACGAAGACGACGGTGCCGGCGGGCGCATCGAGCGTCTCCCCGTCGAGCGTGAAGGTCGCGCGGCCGTTGAGGACGACGTACACCTCCTCGTGCTGCAACATCCGCTCGGTGTGCTCCTCGACGACGTCGTCGCCGGCGTTCGGCGCAACGTAAGCGTTGATCCCAAACGCGCCGACGTCGAGCGTCCGCCGGACGGGTCGCCACAGGAGGGTCCCGCCGACGACCGAGATCGGCTCGATCTCGTCGAGCCGCACGCTCTTCCAACCGTCGGCCACGGCGCGACTCTATCCGGCGCGACCGGGCAGCCGTCCTCCAGCGGATGCGCCTAGGAAGGCCGCGTGTCGAGCGTGACTTTGATCGTCCGGCGCTTGCCGTCGCGGACGAGCGTGATCGAGACGGTGTCTCCGGGCCGCTTCGCGTCGACCGCGCTCTGGAGCTCTTCGGCCGAGGTGATGCTCGCGCCGTCGAACGCCACGATGACGTCGCCTCCGGTCGGGTACTCCTGACCGCTGACGGTCGTCGTCCCGGTGGCGGCTTCGAGCCCCGCCTGGGCGGCCGGCGTACCGCTCAGCACGTCGGTCACCTCGACGCCCGCGGCGAGATCGAGCTGCTCGGCCACGCCCGCAGGGATCGTCACCATCTTGACGCCGAGGTAGGCATGCGCGACCTCTCCGCTCTCGAGGAGCTGGGAGACGATCGAGCGGAC
>DATDOS010000058.1:0-3611 GCA_035293125.1 Gaiellaceae bacterium
CTCGCCGAAGCGCATGTGGACGAGATCGCCGAGGAGCTCCGCGTCCAAGAGGTCACGTTCGGCGTGGTCGACGCGAGCGAGCTTCGCGTCAAGCCGAACCTGCCCGTCCTCGGGCCGAAGCTCGGGCGAGAGCTGGGGGTCGTGCGAGCTGCGCTCGAGGCGGGTGACTTCGAGGCGCTTCCAGACGGCGGCTTCCGTGCTGCGGGCCACGACCTCACGCCAGACGAAGTCCTGGTCGAGCGCGAGGGCAAGGAGGGTTGGGCAGTGGCTGCCTCGGACGGAACGACGGTCGCCCTCGACACTCGACTCGACGAGGGCCTCGTGCTCCGCGGCCGCGTCTACGACCTCATCCACACCGTGAACACCATGCGGAAGGAGGCGGGGCTCGAGCTGATCGACCGGATCCGGCTCACGATCCCCGAAGCGGACGCCGACTTGCTCGAGCACACGGACTGGATCGCACGCGAGACGCTCGCGGTGTCCGTTGCGGCCGGCGGCTCCGCACTCGAGATCGCGAAGGCCTGATCGGCGGGTTCCCACCGCGGGCGGGCAGTCGTATGCTCCGGCTGTGACGCAGTGTCGGCACTGCGGAGAGGAGCTGGCGGGTGAGTTCCGCTACTGCCCCTGGTGCGCCGCGCCGCAGCGTCGCAAGCTCGTCGCGTTCTTCAGGGGTACCGATGCCGATGCCAGAAAGGCGCTGCGCGTGTCCCGGTACCTACCCGAGCGGCGTGTTCGCTTCAGCGTCTGGGACGAGAGCGGGACGGCTCGGGCGGCGGTCTCGCTCGACGAGGACGAGGCCGCGCGGCTCGCGACCTATCTCGCGCCTCAGTCGCCACCGAGGCCGAGCCTTCTCGACGAGCTACGCGCCCTGGTTCGCCGCTAGCTTCGCGCGGCGAGCTCGAGCTCGCGGCGGAGCTCGACCGGGAGTCGGAACGTGACGTCCTCCTCCACGAGCCGGTACGGCTCGACGTGGGTCACACCCCGAGCACGGAACCAGTCGCAGACCCTCTCCACGAGCTTCTCGGGAGCCGATGCTCCCGACGTGATCCCGACCGTCTCCGCACCTGCCACCCACTCGGGGTCGATCTCCGTCTCGTCGTCGATGAGGTGCGCCTCCACGCCGTGCGCACGGGCGGTTTCCACGAGCCGATTCGAGTTCGACGAGTTGCGCGATCCGATGACGAGGAGCAGGTCGATCTCGGGGAGCATCTCCTTGACCGCCCATTGGCGGTTGGAGGTCGCGTAGCAGATGTCCTCCTTCCGGGGTGCGCGGATCTCGGGGAAGCGGCGACGGAGGGCCTTGATGATCTCGCCCGTCTCGTCGACCGAGAGAGTCGTCTGCGTCACGTACGCGAGCTTGGTGTCCGCTGGAAGGTCGAGCGCCTCCGCTTCGTCCACGGTCTGGACGAGGATCGTCGCGTCAGGGGCCTCACCCGTCGTCCCGACGACCTCCTCGTGACCGGCGTGCCCGATGAGGATGATCGTGTACCCCTCGTCCGCGTACCGGCGCGCCTGCACGTGCACCTTCGTGACCAGCGGGCACACGGCGTCGATCACGTTGTGGCCCAGGCGCGCGGAGTTCTCGAACACCGTCGGCGCGACGCCGTGCGCCGAGTAGACGACGGTCGCGCCTCGCGGCACCTCGGTCTCCTCCTCGACGAATATGGCGCCGCGTGCCTCGAGGTCGCGAACCACGTGGATGTTGTGGACGATCTGCTTGCGGACGTAGACGGGCGCGCCGTAGTGCTCGAGCGCGAGCTCGACCGTCTCCACGGCGCGTTCGACCCCGGCGCAGTAGCCGCGCGGAGAGGCGAGGAGAACACGTTGAACCATCAGCAACAGGCTACTGGAGGCCGACGCCGCGGCCGCGAAGCGGTCGCCTTTAGGGGTTCTCGCGCGGCCGGAACTCCGCGCTAGCGGATTCCGGCTTGCGCAGATCTACGCAGGCTACCGGGCGGACTGGGCGACGAAGATGCCGGCGAGAACGACGGCGCCGCCGATGAGCTGTGCGGGCCCGAACGACTCTCCGAGCCACACCCACGCGACGACGGTCGCGATGACGGGCTCGAGCGTGGCGACGATCGACGCCCGCGTGGCGCTGATGTGCCGAAGCGCGGCGGTCAGGAGCGAGAACGTGATCATCGTCCCGACGACGATGATGAACCCGACCATGAGCCACACCGGCGCAGTGTGCTCCGAAAGGTTTCCCTGGAGCGAGACCGTGTCACCCAGGACGCGCCACGGGAATTCCCACAACGGTTGCACGACGGCCCAGAGGAGCGCGGCGAAGAGGAAGCCGTAGAAGGAGAGCGACACCGGATCACGGTGGCGGCGCTCGCGCTCGGCCATCAGCAGGTACGCCGTGAGCCCAAAGGCTCCGCCGAGCGCGGCGGTCACGCCCACGGTGCTGAAGGCGACTCCGGCCCAGACCTCGACGACCACTGCGAGCCCGGCGATGCAGAGGATGACTGCGACCCAGATCCGCCTCCGGATCCGTTCCTTGTAGACGAACCGCGCGAAGAGCGCGACGAAGAGCGGCGCCGTGAACTCGATGAGCAGCGCAACCCCGACCGGCAGGTTGTGGATGGCCACGAAATAGAGCCATTGGACGAGGGCCACGCCCACGATGCCGAACGCGACGAGGAAGAGAAGCTCGCGACCGCCTACGCGGAGGTTCGGCCGGGCGAAGAGGAGCAGGAACACGAGAAGACCGAGCGCTGCGCAGGTGGCCCGGATCTGCGCGAGCTCCAACGACGAGAGCCCGGAATCGAGGACGACCTTGGAGACGCTGCCGTTGACGGCGAAGAGCGTGGCTGCCGTCGCGACCATCGCGTAGCCGAGCCGCGTTCGGTCGTCGGGCCGCCCTTCCGGGAGCAGCGTGGGGGCGTCGACCATCGCGCGAGGCTATCGGCGCCGCGTGGATGAGCGTGAGTCGTACCGTCCGACGCGCTGTCTATATTGACAACGTGACGAGACACTGCGGTCGCTGCGGTACAGACAAACCAACCTCAGAGTTCCATCGTCGTCGCCGATACGGTTGGCAGGCGTGGTGCAAGACATGCCGGCGCGAGTACGACCGCGACTACCACCAGCGCACCCGACCGCTCCGAATGGCACAGAAGAAGCGTTACCGAGCCGAGATCCTCGAGTGGTATCGCGAGCTGAAGACGGGAAAACCCTGTGCGGACTGTGACGGTGTCTTCCACTACTCGGCCATGGAGTGGGATCATCGGCCCGGGACCGAGAAGGTTGCGCTGATCAGCACCCTCGTCGTCAAGACGAACAGTCGACGCCGTGTGCTCGACGAGATCGCGAAGTGCGACTTGGTCTGCGCGAACTGCCATGCTGTGCGGACATTTGATCGACTAACGGGGCGTAGCTCAGCCTGGTAGAGCGCTGCGTTTGGGACGCAGAAGTCGCTGGTTCGAATCCGGCCGCCCCGACTTCGTGAGGAATGTCGTGCTCGTCGTCGTGGCGTTGGTGGTCGCCGCCTTCCTCGCCAGCGGCGCTTCGCCAAGTGACACTGTGTCACACGGCTCTCCTGCATTCCGCGGGACGATCGAGCGGATCGACGCGGCGCAGGCGAAGCGGATGGCGGGTGTGTCGTGGCG
>DATDOS010000059.1:0-8324 GCA_035293125.1 Gaiellaceae bacterium
CCTTCCCGGCGACTGGTACGACATCGGCTCGGCCGAGACGCTCCAGGAAGCCGACCGCATCTTCTCCAAGGCCGCATTCGAGTAGACGCCGTCGAGCACAGGTCGGTACTAATCCGCGCCGCGCAGGGCGGTTTCACCCGATGCCGCCGGCGTCGTTCGGCGACGACCATCGAGCCATGAGAAGGTGGGGTGTCCGGGCGTTCGTGGCGCTCGGCATTGTGTTCGCCCTGATCCAGCTCGTCCCGTACGGACGCGACCATGCGAATCCGCCGGTCACGCAGGAGGTCAGATGGGACTCGGCGAGAACACGAGAGCTCGCGCTCGGAGCGTGTTACGACTGCCACAGCAGCCTGACCGTGTGGCCGTGGTACACCAACGTCGCACCGGCTTCATGGTTGATCTACGGCGACGTTCAGGACGGCCGTGAGACCCTCGACTTCTCGGAGTGGGATCGGCCCCAGGAAGCGGAGACCTCCGACATCGTCGAGGTTGTGCGCGACGGTTCGATGCCGCCTTTCCAGTACAAGCCGCTGCATCCAGCAGCACGCCTGACGACGACGGAGCGTGACGAGCTTGCCCAGGGCCTCGAGCGGACGCTCACGGCCGATCCACCGGTCGCGGAGGGCGGTGGCGACGACTAGTCTGCGAGCCCTCGACGGGCGCTTGGGTGCGCGAAGACGCTCACATTTGTCGCAGAGTCGTGACGGCTTGCGCCCGACACTGGCAGAGTGCTCGAGCTGCTCTTCCCGGAGCGGTGCGCGGTGTGCACACGACCCGGCGCCGCGCTCTGTGTGTCGTGCCGCAGCGCTCTCGTCCGGCTGCGGCCCCCTGTCTGCGAGCGGTGCGGCTCACCCGGCCCTTGGCCTGTCCGACGCTGTGCCGAGTGCCAGGGCCGCAGGCTTGCGTTCGCGCGAGCCCGTTCCGCGATCGTCTACGACGAGAGGGCGCGCGTCCTCGTCCGTGCGTGGAAGGAGCGAGGTCGTCGGAAGCTGGCCGTGGAGGCTGCGGCTCTCGTCGCCGACTTGCTACCGCCACCGGAGGTCGACGTGCTCGCGCATGTCCCTGGCGATCCGGAGCGCGCCTGGGCGCGCGGCAGCGTGGCACCACGTGGCCTTGCAGTGGCTCTCTGCGAGCTCTGGCGAGTGCCTGCGGTCGAGCTGCTTCGTCGCACGCACTCGCTTCCTCGTCAGCGTGGCCTCGGTCTGCAGGAGCGCAGGCGGAACGTTCGTGGCAGCGTCCTCGCAGTCGGCGCGGTTCCTCGCTCCGTGTGCCTGGTGGACGATGTCTACACCTCTGGCGCGACGGCCGACGCCTGCGCCGCCGCACTCCGCCGCGCGGGAGCGTGGCACGTGGAGGTCATTACCCTCGCGCGGGCGGTTCGTTAGGGTGAGAGTGACCGTTCTTCCGCTGCCGATCCGGAAAGGAGCGCTCGATGCAGCTTCAGGTCAAGGCGCACAATGGGCACATCTCGGAGCACGTGCGTGCATACGCCGAGAAGCGACTCGCGAAGCTCGAGCGTCGTCTCTTCGCGGGAACGCTCGTCGAAGTGACGCTTTCGAGACAGAACAACCCCTCGATCAAGAACGACCATACGGCCGACGCCGTGGTGCATACCAAGGGTCCCAACATCGTCGCGCGGGAGTCCGCCGAGACGTACGAAGCCGCGATCGACCGCTTGGTCGACAAGCTCGAGCGTCAGATCGAGCGCTACCGCGACAAGCGGACGCATGAGCCGCGGCGCACGCGCCAGCGCACCGAGGTGCCGACCGAATCGGGCGGGGAGCTCGAGGCCGGGTCACGGGCGGAGCCCGGCGAAGAGGCGGCGTAGCCGGTGCATCCGATCGACCCGGGGACCCACTGGCTCGAGGCCGGTATCACCGGGCTCGCGCGTCAACGCGAGTGGGATGCCGTCGCCACCGCAGAAGCGCCCGGTTCTCCGGGCGACGAGGCCGAGTTCGTCGCGCTGGCCGATGGGCGCGTGCTCGTGGCCGTGGCGCCGGACGGGTTCGACCCCGCTCCACTTGCCGCCGCGCTCGAGGGATCGATCGAGCCGCCGTACCGCGCCGTGGCCAGGCGACGGCCGGAGCTGTGGGCCGTCGGCGCGTCCGCGATCGAGGTCGTGCGGCTCGACCCCGACCCGCGCGGAGACGACCTCGAGCTCACGTGGGACGGATCGACGCTCGCGCTCCTCGCCGACGGCATGCCCGCCGATCCGGCAAGCGCCTCGGGTCTCGAGGAGCTCGCCTCGGCGCGCGAGGATGGATCGTACGCAGCCCACGCCGGACGGCTCGACGGCGACCTCTGGGAGATCCTTATCCTGCCGCTCTAGGGCGCCGCAAGACCGCGGACCTCAGCCGGTACCCTAGGCCCGATGGCCACGCAGTCATTCGGCAAGTTCGAGCGCGTCCTTCGCATGGGCGAGGGGCGTCGTCTCAAGCGCCTGCAGGAGCAGGCGGCGTACATCGGCACCCTCGAGCCCGAGTTCGATGCGCTCTCGGATGAGGATCTGCGCGGCAAGACCGTGGAGCTCAAGCAGCGGCTCGAGAACGGTGAGTCGCTCGAGGACCTGATCTTCGAGGCGTTCGCCGCGGTCCGCGAGGCGTTCAAGCGGACGATCGGCGTCCGTCTCTTCGACGTCCAGCTCATGGGCGGGATCGCGCTCCACGAGGCTGATATCGCGGAGATGAAGACGGGCGAAGGGAAGACCTTCGTGGCCGTACAGCCGCTCTACCTGAACGGGCTCACGGGACGCGGTGTCCACCTCGTCACGGTCAACGACTACCTGGCCAAGCGCGACGCGGAGTGGACGCGTCCCGTCTACGAGCTGCTCGGCAGCTCGGTCGGCTCCATCCAGAACCTGATGCCCTTCGCGCAGCGTCGAGAGGCGTACGCCTGCGATGTCACGTACGGGACGAACTCAGAGTTCGGCTTCGACTACCTGCGCGACAACATGGCGGTCTCGCTCGACGGCGTCGTCCAGCGCAGCCACGCGTACGCCATCGTCGACGAGGTCGACTCGATCCTCGTCGACGAGGCGCGGACGCCGCTCATCATCTCCGGCGAGCCGGAGACTGCCGCGGCGACCTACTACCAGTTCGCTCGCGTCGTCCGGGATCTCGAGGGTCAGCCCGCGACACGCAAGTCGGCGAAGGGCGAGGACGAGACCGAGATGTCCGGCGCCGACTTCCTCTACGACGAGAAGTTCAAGACCGTCTCGCCGGCGCAGTCGACGATCGAGCAGGTCGAGCGTGCGCTCGGGATCGAGAACCTCTACGACCCGCGCCATGTGATCCTCGTCAATCACCTGATGCAGGCACTCAAGGCGGAGTCGCTCTACAAGCGCGACGTCGACTACGTCGTGCAGGACGGCGAGGTCAAGATCGTCGACGAGTTCACGGGCCGGATCATGGAGGGGCGCCGCTGGAGCGAGGGCCTCCACCAGGCGATCGAGGCGAAGGAGGGCGTTCGTATCCGCGAGGAGAACGTCACCCTGGCGACGATCACGCTCCAGAACTACTTCCGGCTGTACGAGAAGCTCGCCGGTATGACGGGCACCGCAAAGACGGAGGAGAAGGAGTTCGTCGAGATCTACGACCTCCACGTCGTCGAGATCCCGACGAACCAGCCCGTCGCTCGCCTGGACGAGAACGACTACATCTTCAAGACGCCCGAGGCGAAGTTCGCGGCCGTGCTCGAGGACCTCGTCGAGCGCCACCAGAAGGGGCAGCCCGTCCTTGTCGGAACCATCGCGGTCGAGACGTCCGAGTACCTCTCGGAGCTCCTGAAGCGGAAGGGCATCCCGCACAACGTGCTGAACGCGAAGGAGCACGAGCGCGAGGGCGAGATCATCAAGGATGCAGGACAGCCCGGCGCGGTCACGATCGCGACGAACATGGCCGGCCGCGGCGTCGACATCAAGCTCGGCGAGGGAGTCGTCGAGCTCGGCGGCCTGTACGTGCTCGGCACGGAGCGGCATGAGGCCCGACGGATCGACAACCAGCTCCGCGGCCGCTCGGGCCGCCAGGGCGATCCCGGCGAGTCACGCTTCTACCTGTCGGGGCAGGACGACCTGGTGCGGCTGTTCGCGGGCGACCGGATCTACAACATCATGAACCGCTTCAAGATCCCGGAGGACCAGCCCATGGAGGCGAAGATCCTCTCGAACCAGATCGAGAACGCCCAGAAGAAGGTCGAGGAGCAGAACTTCGTCGCGCGCAAGAACGTCCTCAAATACGACGACGTCATGAACACGCAGCGCATGGTCATCTACGAGCAGCGGCGGCGCGTGCTCGAGGGCGAGGACCTCTCCGACGACGTGCGCGAGTGGATCAGGGAGACGGTCGAGGCGGGTGTGGCGCAGCTCACGGACTCCGAGTTCGCCGAAGACTGGGACCTCGACGCGCTCGTCACGCACATGCAGTCGCTCTACGACACGGACATCACGGTCCAGGAGCTCCGCGACGAGGTCGGCGTCACCGACCGCGAAGCGCTGACCGAAGAGTTCGTCGAGGACGCGCTCGAGGCGTATGCCGACCGAGAGCAGGCGCTCGGCCAGGAGCTTGCCCGCGAGGTCGAGCGGTACATCATTCTCCAGACCGTCGACCAGCGCTGGCGTGAGCACCTGGAGGCGATGGACTACCTCCGCGAGGGCGTCCATCTCCGCGCGTTCGCCCAGAAGGATCCACTCGTCGAGTACCGCGGCGAGGGGCACGTCATGTTCGAGGAGCTCGGGCGAACCATCCGTGAAGAGGTCGTCTTCACGCTCTTCCACGTCGCGGTGCACATCGAGGAGCCCGCCCTCGAGCCGGTGCAGGCTCGCGAGAGCTCGCTCCACTACGAGCACGAGACCTCCGCCGGCGCCGACGTGATCGCGGCGGCCGGGAGCTCGTCGGCGACGGCGCTCGCGGCTCCCCCAACGGCATCAGCGGCACCCGTCCAGCAGCGGCAGGTCGTCAACGAGCACCGCGACATCGGTCGGAACGACCCCTGCTGGTGCGGCTCGGGGAAGAAGTTCAAGAAGTGCCACGGCGCGTGAGCCCGTGGGGTCGGACTCCACGGCTCTGACACCGGCTCCAGCTCGTATGCGTGGTCGCTCCTCTCTCGCCGGGGTCGGGCTCGGTATCGCCTGGCTCGCAGCATGGGGCTCGCCCTGACGTCGACCAGGAGCATTCGCGCGTGGCTCGTTGTCGCGCTCGGCGTCTCGCTCGCAGTCTTCGCGCTCCTCGCGGGCGGATACGACGACGAGCCGCTGGCGAGCGTCGACCGGGAGGTCGCCGAGTGGGTCGCCGCGAGCATGCCGTCCTGGGCGGAGTTGCTGGCCAGGCCGCCCACGTGGATCGGGGGCTGGATCGGGCTGACCGTGCTCGGAGTCTTCGTCTGCATCGTGCTGCTCCGCGAGCGAGCTTGGCTCGACGTCGCTTTCTTCCTCGCCGCGTTTGCAGGCTCGCAGCTCGTAGGGGCGGCGCTCAAAGCGGCGTTCGATCGCCCGCGACCCCATCTCGGAAGTGCGATCGCGCTCCCGTCCTCGACCTCGTTCCCGAGCGGCCATGCGACTGCCGGGGTGGCGAGCCTGGGGGCCGCCGCCGTTCTGGCGGCCGAGCGACTTCCGTCCCCTCGGGCGAGAACGTGGCTCTGGGCGATCGTCGTCGCCGGTGGCCTGGCGATCGGGTTGAGCCGAATCGTGCTGAACGTCCACTACGTCACCGACGTGCTCGCCGGGTGGTGCCTCGGCCTCGCCTGGCTCGCGGCATGTCTGCTCGCGCGGGACGCGCTGCGCCGTCGAGCGAGTGCCGACGGGCTCAACCCACCCGCGCCATCATCGACCCCGCCGACCCAGGATCCGTGAGCCACGGAACCGACTCCGGCGCGACCGCGATCCACACGCCGAGGAGGATGAACGCGGCGCCCGCGAAGCGCGACAGGCGCTCGCCGCCGGGAAGGAGCTTCTCCGAAAAGATCACCGCAGCGATCAGCACCATCCAGAACAGGCTCATGACGCCCACGGCGAACAGGATCAGCATCAGCCCGACGCAGCAGCCCGAGCAATAGATCCCGTGCGCGGCGCCCGTCCGCGCTGCTCCTCGAACCCCTTCCCGCCACCCGCCGAGCAGGAAGTGGAGCGGCGTTCGACAGTGACGCAGACAGACGTGCTTCAGTGGTGTCAGCTCGTAGAGCCCTGCGGCGACGACGGCACCGCCGGCGACGTATGGTCCCGCGCGGTCCCAGGAGAGCGTTCCGGACTCGACGGATGCAACGAGACGATCGAGTCCGAACGCCGCGAGTCCGAAAGCGGTCCAGACCCCGAGATAGGAGCCCACGAAGACGGCCACGCGGACGACGTTGGCCGCCCCATTCGCGTTCTGCTCACGCGAGATGTGTGCGTAGAGCCGCACCATCGGCGTGGCGGAAGGCAGCATCATCGCGGCCATCATCGTCACCCAGACTCCCACGTACCATCCCAGCGATCCGAGGTCGGTACCCGGACCGGCGTCCATTCCGTCCATCCGTGCGAAGGTGACGAGCCAGGCGACGAGCGCGGCGGCGAGCAGGAGCAGCGTGATCCAGAACGGATCCGTCCGAGCAGGTGAGAGGCGAGTGGGCGCGCTTGCCACCGCGTCCGAATCTACGCTTTGCAGGGAAGCGGTGCGGAGTGGCCTTTCCGGACAGTTACCTTGCCCATCTGGCCAGAGCGCCGGCATGGGTACGCTAGATGCGTGACCGACGAGTCAGGCAAGCCGCTCGACCAGCGGCTCGAGGAGATCGGGGCCCAGCTCGCCTGGGTCCGTGATTACCTTTGACCCGGACGGCCTAGCGCAGCGGCGCACCGAGCTCGAAGGAGCCATGGGCGCCCCCGGCTTCTGGGAGGACCAGGCCGGAGCCGCGCGCATCTCGACGGAGCACTCGCGCGTCACCCGCAAGCTCGAGCGCTACGAGCGACTCGTGCGGGAGTTCGACGACGCGCGGGAGCTGTACGCGCTCGAACCAGGGCTCGAGGCCGAGGTGGCCGAACAGCTCGAACCGCTGGAGGCCGATCTGCAACGGCTCGAAGAGGATGCCCTGTTCACCGGGCAGTACGACGCCGGCGACGCGATCGTCGAGGTCCATGCCGGAACAGGTGGCACCGACGCCCAGGACTGGGCCGACATGCTCCTGCGGATGTACCTCCGCTGGGCTGCCGACCGTGGGTTCGAGACGGAGATCCTCGAAGCAAGCCCGGGGGAAGAGGCGGGACTGAAGTCGACGACGCTCGCTGTGCGTGGAGAGAATGCCTACGGCACGCTCAAGGCCGAGCGCGGCGTCCACCGCCTCGTACGGCTCTCGCCGTTCGACGCCGCCCACCGTCGTCACACAGCTTTCGCGCAGGTTGTCGTGGCGCCGCTTCTCCCGGACGACGCTCCGGTGGCGATCGACGAGGCCGACCTGCGGATCGACACCTACCGTTCGAGCGGGGCGGGCGGGCAGCACGTGAACAAGACCGACTCGGCCGTCCGCATCACCCACCTACCGACCGGAATCGTCGCCCAGTGCCAGAACGAGCGCTCCCAGACGTCGAACAAGCAGACGGCTCTTCGTATCCTCAAGTCCCGTCTGGCGGAGCTCGAGGAAGAGAAGCGAGAGGCCGAGCTCGCGCGAGAGCGGGGAGCAGCGCAGGACATCGGCTTCGGGAGTCAAATCCGGTCGTACGTGCTGCACCCGTACCAGCTGGTCAAGGATCACCGCACCGACCATGAGGTCGGAAATGCGCAGTCCGTCCTCGACGGTGCGCTCGACGGCTTCGTCCACTCCTACCTCCTCGCCAAGGCGGCGGGGCGGGTGCTCTGAGGGCAATCCACGGTGTCAGCTAGACTGGGAGCCTCCCCCGAACCGGAGCAGCCCGCTCAGGCTGTATCAGCTTTTCGCCCGGTGCTGGACGACGACTTGGAGACAGACGGAACGATGACGGCGTTGGCCGAACCAGAAACCATCGCGGAGCCGCCTCCCGCAGTAGCCGATCCGAGCGGTGCCACGATGATCGTCTTCGAGGGCGTCAAGAAGGTCTACGAGCCCAACGTCACGGCTCTCGACCGTGTCTCCTTCACGATCGACAAAGGCGAGTTCGTCTTCGTCGTCGGGGCGTCGGGCTCGGGGAAGTCGACCGTGATCCGCCTGCTGCTCAAGGAGATCGAGCCGACGGAGGGGAGGATCATCGTGGGTGGGCGCGACCTCGGGCGCCTCAAGGGCTCCAAGGTGCCACTGCTACGCCGGAACCTCGGGTGCGTGTTCCAGGACTTCAAGCTCCTCCCGAATCGCACTGCGGCCGAGAACATCGGGTACGCGCTTCGCGT
>DATDOS010000060.1:0-16029 GCA_035293125.1 Gaiellaceae bacterium
ATCCGCTCCTCGCCCTGCTCGCGGTAGACAGGCCGCATCAACGTGAGGTCGAGGAGCACCGCGACGCCCGCTGCCGCCAGCACGCCCACGAGCGCCGCCAGAACCGTCGCGACGCCGTCCTCCATGACAAGCGAGATGACGATCGCCCCGAGCACCACGATCTGGCCGTACGCGAGGTTGATGACGCCGCCGAGGCCGTAGACGAGCGTCATCCCGACGCCGAGCAGGCCGAACGCCAGCCCGAGAACGATCCCATCGAGGATGACCGCTCTCATTCGTCAACCCTGCCATTCACATCTTCCGCCAACGCCGGCCGCGCCAGCGGCCGCTGGGAGAGGCGGGACGGACGGGCGCTGCGACCAGCAGCGGCGGAGCGGCTGCGCTTCAGGGGTCTGGCGCGGCCGGGAATCCCGCGCGAGCGGGTTCCCGGCCTTCGCGCAGAACGTGAGGGTGTTCGCGATCCCGAATCTGCTCCTGCAGATTCGGGATCTGCGGAGCAGGAATGAGAGCGGTCATCCTCGACGGGATCGTGCTCGGGCTGGCGTTCGGGCTGCTCGGCGTCGGGATGACGCTGGTCTACGGGCTCGGCGGCGTTCTCAACCTCGCGTACGGCCAGATCGTGGTGCTCGCGGCGATCGTCGCCTCGCTCGTCATGAACGAAGGCGTTTCGACGGCTCTGGCCGCCGTCGTGGGCGTGCTGGCGGCCGCCGGCGTCGCCGTCCTACTCGACCTCACGTTGATGCGGCCTGTCTACCGCGAGCAGGGCGAGGAGCGGATCCTTCTGGGTCTCCTGCTGACGCTGGGGGCCGCGTTCGTCATCGGTGGACTGCTCACCTGGCGCTACCCCACCGGCGCGCTGTACATCAACATCAGCGGCGAGCCGATCTCGATCCTCGGCGTACCGATGGCGGTTGGAAGCATCTGGGCCTCCGTGATCGCACTCGCAGTCGGGGCTGCGCTACTCCTGTTCTTCGGCGCCACGACCTTCGGGCGTGGCGTCCGCTCCGTGATCCAGGACGAGATCGGCGCGCGGCTCGTGGGCATCAACCCGTCGTTCGTCCGCACGGTCATCTTCGCGCTGAGCGGCGCGTTGGCCGGGATCGTGGCGATCACGTCCTCGATGAGCGGGCCGCTGACAGTCAACGCGGGCTTCGAGCTCACCACCTTCGCGCTCATCGTCACGGTCGTGGGCGGTCTCGGCAGCGTCGCGGGAGCGTTCCTCGCGGGTGTGCTCCTCGGGGTCGTGAACACCGTGAGCGCCCACTACATCGGGCAATACATTACGAGCGTGATTCTCCTCGGCGCCGCCGCCCTCACAATCCTCATCCGGCCACGCGGGCTGCTCGGGCGGTAAGGGCAAATGGGGAAGACGATGGCCTTGCCGCGTCTCGGCGCGGTCGTGTCAGGCAACGTCGGCCGCGCGCTCGTCCCGATCGTCGCCGTGGCCGCGATTCTCGCGGTCCTCCCGTCGGTCTGGTTCGGGGACTCGCCTTTCACGACGTCGCTAGCCGTGAAGGCGCTCGTGTTCGCCGCGTACGGGATCGGCTTCAACCTCATCTTCGGGTGTACGAACCAGCTCTTCCTGTGCGTCGGAGCTCTGTCCGGGATCGGCGGCTACGGTGCGGCCATCCTCACGGACGAGACCTCGCTGCCCATGGCCGCAGGCGTGGCCGTGGGTACGGCGAGCGCAGCGATCGTCGGCGGGCTCCTGAGCTGGATCGCAGTGCGGCGCTCGCTCGGCGTCATCTTCACCGGGATCGTGACGCTGGTCTTCTCGCTCGCGTTCGCCAACCTGCTCCTCGGCCAGCGCGACCTGACGGGAGCTGAGACGGGTCTCGTCTTGACGGCGGCTCCCGCTGGCCTCGTCGACGATCGCGTCGGCGCCTACTACGCCTTCGCCGGCATCGTCGTCGCCTTCCTGATCGTCTTCCGTGCGCTTCAGCTCTCGCACGTCGGGTGGGCCTTCCGTGGCCTGCGCGACGACGAGATGGCCGCGGAGCTTGCCGGCGTCGACGTCGCGCGGTACCGGATCTACGCCGCCACTGTGGGGTCGGCGATGATCGGTCTGACCGGCGCTCTGTATGCCTACAGCTCCGGCTTCATCAGCCCGGCGACATACGCCTTCGACCAAGTGGACGTTCGCGTCTTGGTGCTCGCGGCGTTCGGCGGCCTCGGCACGTTGCTGGGCCCCGTGATCGGCGCGGCCGCGTTCGCGATCCTGGACGAGAGGCTGTCGACGAGCCTCGAGCTACGGGAGGTCATGTACGGCATCTTCGTGGTCGCGATCTTCCTCGGCTTCAGACGGGGTGTGGTCCACGCCGTCGTGGGCGTGTTCAACCGGCTCTTCGGCCGCCGACGTGCGGAGCCTGCTCTGCGTCCGTCACGCGAGTGACGTACGCGGAGCGTGCAGGCCAGCCCCGCTAGCGCGAAGCGCCGCGCCTCATCGCTCGCTCGAGTGCCTTCGCGACCTCGGCGACGCGTGCAGGAGCAGTGCCAGCATCGCCTTGCCGGCCGACGTGCAATGGGCGGCCATCACGGCGCCGACGCGCGAGCCGGTGCCCTCGTACCCGTTCGCCGGCAGCCACTCCCGGTACGGCGTGAGCTCGTCGCCGGTGAAGATCGCCGGCAGCGGCGCGGGGATCCAGCCGGATTCAGGGTGTTCGTGGCACGCGAGCCGAGCCGCCGCCGGAGGTCGTGACCGCGAGCGCGCCCCACGCCCGCCAGGCGAAGTCGGCAGAGTGGGCGCCGATCACGAGCATGCGCCGGCTCATTCGGCACCCGCGAGCCGCCGCGACTGGCCCACGATCATCTCGCGCACCTCGTCCTCGTCGAAGCCTGCCGCGAGCAGGTGGTCGGCCCAGAGCGCGAGGCCGTCCTCGACCGCCGGGTAGTCCGGGTTGCCGAGGTCGCTGGAGAAGAGCGTGCGCTCCACGCCGACGGCGCGGACGCCGTCGAAGACGTGCTCCCAGGTCGTCTTGGCGCTGTGCGGGGTGGTCAGGCAGCGCTCGAGCAGGCAGCCGCGCGCGGCGAGCTCGCGCTGGTCCTCGATCGAGAAGTCCTGGCAGGGGAACTCCGGGTGGGTGACCACGATCTGCGTGACGCCTTCCTCGAGCGCTCCCTCGACGACCGCGAACGTGTCGTCGCGGTCGAGATGCCCCGTGGCGAGGATCAGGCCGTGGCGTGCGATCGCCTTGAGCACATCGCGCGTCTCGGGGAGGAGCCGGCCCTCCGGATTCGTGACGTGCACCGGCTCGATGCTCAACCCGAGCCCGTGCAGCTCATGCTGGAGGCGGGCCCATTGAGGGACCTTGTCGCCGGGCCTCGGCTCGGTCCGGCCGGCGGTCTCGGCCGGGGAGTCGAGCGTCGGCATCCAGACGATGCGGGCACCCTCGCGAGCAGCGATCTCGACCGCGAGCGCGTTCATCCCGCCCACGGCGCAGTTGAGGCTCACGGCGCCCACCACCTCGACCACGGGGACGAGCGCGGAGACGATCTGCGCGCGCTCGGCCGTCGACGTGTAGTGCGACTTCAGGGCGAAACCCGCGAGCCCGAGCTCCGCGAACCGACCGGCAAGAGTGACGTCGTCGATCCGCCGCCGGGGCACGTCCGGGGCGACGTGGACGTGCAGGTCGTACGCGCCTCGCACGAGCACTCGCGCCCGCTCGCTCGGTCGCGTCTCCTCGGCCGACTGCGTCGCCATCGACCGCGACATTACCGCTCCCCCACGGCGGCGAGCTCGGCGAGCAACGCCGCGCTCGCGGAAGCAATTCGGGGCTCGATCCCGAGCTCGAGAAGCAGCTCGCGCGCGGCCTCCATCTCGTCGACCCGGCGCGCCGCGTGCTTACGGCTGCCCTCGAGCAGGCGCTCGAGGAGCGGCTCGCCGATCACGCCGGCGAGCTCGCCTCGCAGCCACTCCCTGTGGCCGGCGGCCTCGGCGGCCCGGAGGCTCTCGATCGCAGACGTGGCGAGCCCCTTCATGAAGACTGATCGCAGCAGCTTCAACGTCGCCGCGTCGCCCGCCCGCTCCGACACGACCTCCACCGGCATGCCGAGGGGCACGAGCACCTCCGCGAATGCGCGCGCGCCATCACCGGAGGCAAGCGCGGGCGTGCCGAGCCCACGCGCGGGCACGGGCCCGAGCAACGCGACGTCGGCGAAACGTGCTCCCGCCCCGTTGACGAGCGCTGCCAGCTCGCGCTTGAGCGCGGGCGGCGCAGTGTTCAGATCCGCGTAGACCGCGCCGGGTCGCAGCCCGGGCAGTACGGACTCGGCTGCGGCGAGCGCCGCGGACGCGGTCGTGAGCACGAGCACTAGTGCTCCACCGGAGACCGCGGCGACGGGGTCCGGGGCGCGGACGACACCCTCGGGAGTCGCCGCGATCACGGGGTCGTAGCCCCGCACGTCGGCCTCCGCAGCGACCAGGTCGGCGGCGAGCCGGCTCCCGGCTTCGCCGAGGCCGAGCACCGCAACCGTCCGCGCGCTCACGGCGTTGCTCCCCGCTGGTCGCTTGCGAACGCTCGTCATCGGACTCCTGCTGCCCGGGAACGCTATCCGAGAGTGGAACAGAATTGTTGACGATCTTCGCAACGTTTCGGCAGTATGCGTGAGGACCGTGGCAACGAACTCCAACTACGACTCGCTCCGGGCAGCCATTGTCCGTGGCGACCTCGGGCCGAACGCCCGCCTCGTCGAAGCGGAGATCAGCACCACATTCGAGATGTCGCGCGGTGCCGTCCGAACCGCCCTCATCCGTCTCGAGCAGGAGGGCCTCGTCGTCCGCGAGCCGCACCGCGGCGCGCGCGTGCGCCAGGTCTCGGACGGCGAAGCGGTCGAGATCCTGCAGGCCCGCGCCGTCCTGGAGGGACTCGTTGCCCGCCAGGCCGCGGAGCGGATCGACGCTGCGGGCGCCGCACGCCTGCAGGCCTGTCTCGAACGTCAGCGGGAGCTGCTCGGGCTCGGCGACCTCCTCGGCGCATCGGACGCGAACGCCGACCTGCACGCGGCCCTGCTCGAGCTCTCGGGGCACGGCACCGCCCTCCGCCTCATCCGCGACCTGAGCTCCCAGACGGTCCGCTACCAGTACCGCACGATTCTGATCCCCGGACGCTCCGCCGCGTCCGTGTCGGAGCATGCGGCGATCGTCGAGGCCGTGATCGCCGGGCGTCCAGACGACGCCGAGAACGCCATGCGCAGCCACCTCTTCAACGTGGCGCAGGCGGTGCACTGTGGCCTCCTCCCGGGCGGCATCGACACTGCGAGCCGCGGTGTCCTCTGATCCGTCGTGAGCCCTCGCAGCCTTGCAGACGTGCTTGCGGCCGCTACCAACACGGTCGAGCTGCTGCGAAACTCCCAGACCGGGGCGAACGTCTTCCCCGGAGTGCCGCCCGAGTTCACGAACTGGCGGGACGAGCAGCAGGCCTGGCAGACGACCTGTGTCCTCTTCAACCAGTCGTTCCACATGAACGACCTGGCGGTGGAGGGCCCGGATGCGTTGCGGCTGCTCTCCCGTCTCGGGGTCAACAGCTTCGACGGCTTCGGCATCGACCGGGCCAAGCACTTCGTGCCTTGCTCTCCCGACGGCTACGTCATCGGCGACGTGATCCTGTTCGCGCTTGCCGAGAACCGCTTCAACCTCGTAGGCCGTGCGCCCGCGCTGAACTGGGTGACGTACCACGCGGAGACCGGCGGGTACGACGTGGAAGTCGAGCTCGACCTGAGGACGGCGTCACGCAGCGACGGACGCCGCAGGTCCTACCGCTTCCAGCTGCAGGGGCCCAACGCGATGCAGGTCATCGAGAAGGCGCTCGGGCAGTCTCCGCCCGAGCTCAGGTTCTTCCACACGACGACGGTGGCGATCGCGGGCAAGATCGCCGGCGCTCTTCGTCACGGCATGGTCGGCCAGCCGGGCTGGGAGCTCTTCGGACCCTGGGACGACGGGGAGGCAGTGCGCGAGGCGCTCCTCGCCGCCGGGGAGGAGTTCGGGCTCAGGCAGGTCGGCGGCCGAGCGTACTCGTCGAACACGCTCGAGTCCGGCTGGATCCCCTCACCGCTTCCGGCCGTGTACTCGGGGGAGAGCATGAAGGCCTACCGCGAGTGGCTGCCGGCGGCGGGGTACGAGGGCTCGGCTTCGATCGGCGGCAGCTTCCGCTCCGACGAGATCGAGGACTACTACTTCACGCCCTGGGACCTCGGGTACGGGAGCTACGTCAAGTTCGACCACGACTTCATCGGTCGTGAGGCACTCGAGCGGATGGCCGAGGGCGAGCATCGCCAGAAGGTCACCCTTGCACTCGACGACGAGGACGTGACTCGCACGATCGGAACGATGTTCCAGAAGACCGAGCGGGCGAAGTTCATGGACTGGCCGTCTGCGGTGTACTCGATGCATCCGTTCGACACGGTGGCCGTGGACGGCGAGACGGTCGGCGTCTCCACCTGGATCGGCTACAGCTCCAACGAAGGCAAGATGCTGACCCTGGCCGTCCTGGACGCGGAGCATGCGGCGCCCGGAACGGAGGTGACCTTCGTCTGGGGCGAGGAAGGCGGCGGCACCTCGAAGCCCACGGTCGAGCCGCACGTGCAGGTGGAGATCGGCGCCGTCGTCAGCCCCGTCCCCTACGTCGAGGCGGTACGGCGTTCGTACGCGCCGGGCAGCTGGCGTGCCACGCGTGCGTGAGCGCCCGGCTCACGCGGCGTCCGTGCGCTCTCCCAGGTAGCTGGCGACAAGCAGATGGCGGTCGCGCCGGAGCTCCTCGGCGGCCTTGTGCAGGACGATCTCGCCGTGGGAGAGCACGTAGCCGCGGTCGGCCACCTCGAGCGCGAGGTGGACGTGCTGCTCGACGAGGAGGACGGCACAGCTCGACTCGCGTGCGTACTCGCGGACGATAGGGAGCAAGTCCTCGACGATGACAGGCGCTAGTCCGAGCGAGAGCTCGTCGAGCAACAGCAGGCGGGGGTGGCGGGCGAGCGCCCGGCCGATGGCGAGCATCTGCTGCTCTCCGCCGGAGAGCAGGCCGGCGCGGCGTTGATGCAGCGCTTCCAGTTTGGGGAAGTACTCGTACGCGAGCTCGGCGTCGAGCTGCTCGCCCCGGTGACCCAGGCGGAAGTGCTCGGCAACCGTCAGGCCGAAGAAGATCCCTCTCCCCTCGGGTACGTGCGCGATGGGAAGGCGAGCGCGAGCGCTCGGCGACAACGACGCGAGATCCTCGCCGTCGAGCGAGACGCGTCCGGCGATGGGCTTGACGATGCCGGAGATGACCCGCAGCGTCGTCGTCTTGCCGGCTCCGTTCGCCCCCAGCAACGCGACCACCTCGCCTGCGTCAACGGTGAGGCTCACGCCGCGGATGACGGCGGCCTGGTCGTAGCCCGCCGTCAGCCCCTCGATCTCGAGCACGGCAGTCACGAAGCTTCTCCAGCCTCCAGCTCGGCCGAGATCTCCGCTCCCGCGGCGCCCAGGTAGGCCCTGATCACGCCCGGGTCGCGACGGACGGCGTCCGGCGTGCCGTGCGCGATCACCTCGCCGAACTCGAGCACGACCACGTAGTCGGAGATGGACAGGACGAGCCCCATGTCGTGGTCGACGAGCAGCGTCGCCGTCCCTCGATCGGCGATCTCGCGCAGGTGACGGCCGAGGGTTTCACTCTCCAGCGTGTCCAGCCCGGCGGCGGGCTCGTCGAGGCACAGCAGGCGAGGTTTCGCCGCCAGGGCGCGAGCCACCCCGACGAGCTTCCGATCCGCCTGCGACAGCTCGCTCGGCATCGCGTCGCCTCGACCCTCCAGCCCGAACACCTGCACCGCGGTGTCGACCTGCTCCGTGTGGTCGGAGGACCTCCAGACGACCTCCCGCAGCGCAGCCCACGCCGAAGGATGCTGTGCGGCGACCGCGACGTTCTCTCGCACGGTCAGGTCGTCGAAGAGCTCGATGGACTGCCACGTGCGCGCGAGGCCACGCCGTGCCCGGACGTGTGGCGCCTTTCCTGACAGGTCCCGCCCGTCGAGCAGGACGGTGCCCCGATAGCTCACGAAACCCGAGATCGCGTCGATGAACGTGGTCTTGCCGGCTCCGTTCGGGCCGATCAGGCCCAGGAGCTGCCCTGGCTCGACCCGGACGTCCACCTCCATCAGCGCCCTGACTCCGCCGAAGCTGACCGACACTCCACGTGCCTCGAGGACAGGTGTCACTGCGCGACCATCCAGACCGGGAAGCTATACGGGCCGCAGCTCGTGCGCTATGAGAACAGGATTGTGAACAAGATTGAACATCACGCGCGGCGATGTTATGTTGCCCCTGTCCGGCAGGCGTATGCGAAATCGCCAATCTAGGAGGGCACCGATGCAGATCCCACCCACGCCGAGGTCCCGCGATGGGGGCCGACGGGCGGTCGTTGCACTGGCAGCGCTGGTAGTCGGGCTTGGTCTGATGCTGCCCGTTGCGCTCGGCGGCGCGGCGGCTCCGCAGGCCGTCACGAACTACGTGAAGTTCGTCGGTGGGACGCCCGGCAAGGCGAACAAGAAGCTCAAGCCGGTCGTGGTCGGGTTGGTCAACCTCCAGGGCGGCCAGGTCCAGATCGGGCCGCTGTGGACACCCGCGATCGAGGTCGGCGTGAAATACGTGAACGACAGCCTTGGCGGTATCGGCGGCCACCCGCTCGTGCTGAAGAAGTGCTTCATCCGCAACGCGGAAGAGGAAGGCACGACGTGCGGGCAGCAGATGGCGAACGACAAGCGCGTCTCGGTCGTGCTGTGGGGTGGAGTCGTCATCGGCAACCAGTCGTTCTACTCGGCTCTCGGCGGGAAGAAGCCCGTCGTCGGCGGCGTCCTCGTCCATCCGATCGACGAGCAGTACAAGCCCGGGTTCGGCATCTTCGGCAGCGGCACCTCCGTGCTCAGCCCGTACGGGACGTTCGCGAGGGACGTGCTCAAGGCGAAGACAGCGGCTGTCGTCTACCCGACGATTCCGGGCATCGCCGAGAACGGCGTCGCCATCGTGAACGCGATGAAGAAGGCAGGGCTGTCAGTGAAGCAGGTCGCCTATGATCCGAACGCAACCGACCTCGTCGGGCCGATCACGGCGGCGGGCGGTCAGACCGCAGACGTGTTCGTGTTGCAGGACGTCGCCTCGGGTTGCGTCAACATGGCGAAGGCGCTCGCGCAGCTCAAGCTCACTCAGAAGGTGCTGACGAATCCGCTCTGCCTCGACCCGCGGGTCGCCGAGGGGCTCGGCGGCGACTACCCGAAGTGGACCTGGGCGATCGCGTCGTCGCTCGGCTTCGATCTCACCGACAAGGGCGTGCCGCCGTTCCTGAAGGTCTACAAGAAGTACGGGCAGTCAAAGCTCACGGCCGATCCCTGGACGCCGGTCGGGTTCGGGCAGCTGCTGACGCTCGTCAAGTGGCTGAACGCGATCGGACCGACGAAGATCACACCGGCTGCGATCGTGAAGCAGGCGAAGGCGTTCCGCGGGCCCGTTCCCCTGGGCGCGCCGACTGTGCGCTGCGGGAAGATCCCGGCGTTGCCGGCAGTCTGCAACGACCGGACGCAGTTCTTCGAGTATTTCGGAGCCGGCAAGTTCAAGCGGGTCTCGGGCTGGGTCTCGCCTCCGTAGGAGGGCAGCCTCGAGAGGCGTGGCGAGTCGCTATCGAACAACGGGCCCGGCCTTCCGGCCGGGCCCATCTCTCTTAGGGTAACGAGATGAGCGTCGACGAGATCCAGGAGATCCTCCTCTTCGCCCTGCTCGGCCTCGGCACCGGTGCGCTGATAGCCGGCATCGCCCTCGGCGTCGTCCTGTTCTACCGGGGCTCGGGCGTGATCAACCTGGCAACCGGAGCGATTGCCATGTTCACCGGCTACACGTTCTGGTCGCTGCGGACGGGCATCTTCGGGGCCGACATTCCGACGGTGCCTGCGCTCGTCATCACGATCGTCGTCATCGTGGTCTTCGGCGTCGCGATGGAGCTCCTCGCCTTCAGGCCGCTCGAGGCCGCGTCGCCACTCGCCAAGCTCGCCGCCTCGCTCGGCGTCCTCCTCACGCTGCAGGCAGCGATGCTGCTCTCGTTCGGAACTTCGTCGAAGCCGCAGCCGCCGGTGCTGCCGAGCGGCCGCGTCGTCGACATCTTCGGCGGGACCGTCCCCCTGGATCGGTTCCTGCTGGCCGCGATCGTCATCGCCGCCGCCGTCGTACTCGCCGCCCTCTACCGCTGGAGCCGCTTCGGCCTCGCCACGAGAGCCGCGTCCGAGGACGAGGTCTCGGCGATGCTGGTCGGGCTGTCGCCGAGCCGCCTGTCCATGGCGAACACGCTCCTCGCATGCATCGTCGCGGGCGGGATGGGGGTCCTCGCCGCCTCGATCACGGCGCTCGACTGGCAGACCCTGCCGCTGCAGATCGTTCCCGCGCTCGCAGCCGCGCTGTTCGCGCGCTTCACGTCGTTCGGGATCGCCTGCGCCGTGGGCCTCCTGCTCGGGATGGCCCAGTCCGTCCTCCTCTACTACCTCGCCCCGCAATCCTGGTATCCGACGGACCACGGAATCGCGCTCCCCGGAGTTTGGCAGCTGTTCGTGTTCATCGTGATCGTCATCGCCATGTTCTGGCGTGGGGCGAGTCTGCCCGGCCGCGGCGAGCTGATCGAGAAGCGGCTGCCGATGGTTCCCCGGCCCGAGCGGCTGGGCCGTAACGCCGCGATCGGCACCGTCGCGTGCGCGGTGGCGCTGGTCGTACTCCCGTGGGACTTCCGCCAGGCGCTCATCGTCTCGTTGCTCGGAGCTCTCATCTGCCTCTCGTACGTCGTGATCACCGGCTTCGTCGGCCAGATCTCGGTCGTCCAGCTTGCGCTGGCCGGCGTGGCCGGCTTCACGGTCTCGCACATGGCCACGGACTTCGGCATCGAGTTCCCGCTCGCCCCGCTCATCGCCGTGGCCGTGGCGACGGTCCTGGGTCTGCTCGTGGCCGTGTCCGCGCTCCGCGTTCGCGGCGTCAGCCTGGCCGTCGTCACGCTGGCCGCCGCGGTCGCCATCGAGCAGTTCGGCTTCGTCAACTCGACGTGGGGCGGCGGGTCGGGCGCATCGCCCGTGCTCCCGCCGAAGCTGTTCGGCTTCAGCCTCGGCCCGGACTCGTCCTTCCGCGGCCTCGACGACAAGCTGCCGAGCCCTGTCTTCGGCTTCTTCCTGCTCGCCGTGATCGTGGCGCTCTGCCTGCTCATCGCCAATGTGCGCCGCTCGAGCCTCGGCCGGCAGATGCTGGCAGTGCGCTCGAACGAGCGGGCGGCGGCCGCGGCCGGCATCAACGTGACCGCCGTCAAGCTGACGGCGTTCGGGCTCTCGGCGCTCATCGCCGGCACGGCGGGCGTGATGTACAGCTACAACTTCGGCGGGGTGAACGCGGCACGCTTCGGCGCGCTGGCGGCGCTCGGTCTTCTCGCCTTCGCGTACGTCGGGGGGATCACGATGATCTCGGGAGCGATCTTCGCGGGCCTGATCTCGACTTCAGGCCTCGTCTCGTACGCACTCGACAAGTGGTTCGGCCTCTCCGGCAACTGGGCCCTGCTCTTCGGCGGTCTGGCGTTGATCGTGACGCTCATCATGAACCCCGAGGGCGTCGCCGGAGCCAACTACAAGAGGGCCCGGCAGCGGCGGGCACGGCGGGCCCGTGCCGCGACCCCCGTGCCGGACGCTGCGGGCTCGTAGAGGGAGGGAGGATCGATGGCCACATCCACGCCCGTTGGAACGTTTTCCAGCCCGTACGAGATCGAGACCCCGCCGGGCTGCGAGGGCTGGGAGGAGATGTACCCGTACTACGCGCTGTTCGACGAGCGCCGGCGCGAGACGGACGAGAAGCGCTTCTGGTTCTGGAACTCGATGCACTTTCCGCTGCCGATGCCGGCGTTCGACGTCGCCTGCATCGACGCGCCCTACCAGGGGATCGGCTCCTGGCAGAACCGGGTCTTCGCCGTGCCGCCGGCCATGGGCATCGACTACCGGTGCGTGAACGGCTACATCTACATCTCCGGGAACCCGGTCACCGATCCCGAGAAGATCGCCGAGCGCGCGGAGTTCTTCCAGCGGCGCGCGGGCTACTACTTCGAGCATTGGGACGAGCTGTACGCGAAGTGGCAGGAGAAGATGAAGGCGCTGATCGCGGAGATCACCGACCTGCGCGTCCCCGACCTGCCCGAGTACGAGCCCGACGAGGTCATCTTCGACGACGGGCGGAACACGACGTTCTACGAGGTTCTCGATGCATACGGCCGCGCCCTGCGCTGCGGCGACCTCGCGTGGCAGCACCACAGCGAGTTCCTGCTGCTCGGCTACGGCGCCTACGTCACCTTCGCCGACTTCTGCAAGAGCAACCTCCCCGACATCCCCGACCAGCACATCGCCCAGATGGTCGCGGGCATCGACGTGCTCCTCTTCAAGGCCGACGCCGAGCTGCGCCGTCTGGCGAAGCTCGCCATCGACACCGGAGTGGACGGCGCCTTCGAGGAAGGGCGGACGCACGCCGAGATCGACGCCGAGCTCGGGCAGAGCGAAGCGGGCCGGGCCTGGCTGGACGATCTGGACAAGGTCAAGGACCCCTGGTTCAACATGGCCACCGGCGACGGGCTCTACCACTACTACGGCAGCTGGCTCGACGACCCGAGCATTCCCTACGCCTCGCTCATCGGCTACGTGCGCGCGCTGAGGGAGGGTGAGGAGGTCGAGCGGCCGACCGAAGAGCTGGCACGCGAGCGCGACAGGCTCGCGGAGGAGTACGGAGCCCTGCTAAGGGAGGAGGCGCGCGCCGGCTTCGACGATCTGCTCCGGCTCTCCCGGCTCGTCTTCCCCTACGTCGAGGAGCACAAGTTCCTCTGCGACTACTGGTTCCTGACGACGTGGTGGAACAAGATCCGTGAGTTCGGCGCGCTGCTCGCGAGGCACGGCTTCCTCGAGGACACGGAGGACATCTTCCAGCTCGGGCGGCATGAGGTGCAGACGGCCCTCGACGAGCTGCTCCTGACGTGGTCGACGGGCGGCGAGCCGCTCGGCCCGAAGCACTGGCCGCCGATCGTGGCGCGGCGCAAGGAGTTGCTCGAGCGGCTGGCGGAGTGGACGCCGCCACCCGCCCTGGGCGTCGCGCCGGAGACCATCACGGACCCGGCGCTGATCATGCTCTGGGGCATCACGACCGAGCGCGTTCGCGAGTGGGCGCGGAGCCAGGACGATGGCCTCGAGCTCCGCGGAACGGCGGCGTCGCCCGGGGTGGCCGAGGGTCCCGCACGGGTGGTGAAGACGGTCAGCGAGATCTCGGACGTGCGCGACGGCGAGGTTCTCGTCTGCACGATCACCTCGCCGGCGTGGGCGCCCATCTTCTCGAAGGTCGAGGCGGTCGTCACGGACATCGGCGGCGTGATGTCGCACGCCGCCATCGTTTGCCGCGAGTACGGCCTCCCGGCCGTCGTCGGCACCGGCCGCTCGACGTCGCGGATCCGGACGGGTCAGATGGTCCGCGTCGACGGATCAGCGGGCACCGTGACGATCCTCGAGTGAGGCGCCGGCTCGGTTAGAGCTGCTCGAGCGCCCGACGGACGAGCACCTGCGCGAGGTGCGCACGATACTCGCCACTGCCGCTCACGTCGCTCGGCGGCTGGGTCCCTTCAGTTGCACGCGAAGCGGCGTCACTTGGCGAGGCTCCGTCCTCGAGCGCTTGCTCGACGCCACGCGCCCGCAGCGGTGTCAGCCCCATGCCCGTCAGCCCTACCTGCACGCGGCTGTCCACGCGGGCCGCCGCGACGCCGACGGTTGCCCAGTCCTGCGCGCGACGCACGTACTTGAGATATGTCCCGCTCTCGACCTTCGGAAGACGGATCTCGGTGAGCACGTCGCTGTGCCCGAGAGCGGTGTCGAACGCGCCCGTGAAAAACTCCGCCGCCGGGATCGTGCGCTCCCCGTCCGGCCCGCGCGCGACGAAGTCGGCATCGAGCGTGAGGAGGATGGTGCTCAGGTCCGAGACCGGGTAGCCGTGGGCGACCGCGCCACCGATCGTGCCACGGTGGCGCACTTGCGGATCGCCGATGAGGGCGGCGGTCTCCGCGAGCAGCGCGCCGTGCTGCGCGAGCACGGGGTCGCCGACGAGCTCGGCATGCCGCGTGAGCGCGCCGATCGCAATCCGGTTGCCGTCCTCACGCACGTAGCGGAGGTCGTCGAGCCGGCCGATGTCGACGAGCAGGGACGGGCGCGCGAAGCGCAGGCGCATCAGGGGAATGAGCGAGTGCCCGCCGGCGAGCAGCTTGGCGTCCTCGTTGCCGGCGAGCAGGTCGACGGCGTGCTCGACCGACTCGGCCCGCTCGTACTCGAAGGCCGCCGGGATCACGAGCCGGCCTTCGAGGCGGCCTGTACCGCCTTGACGATGTTGTGGTACCCGGTGCAGCGGCAGAGGTTGCCCTCCAGCCCCCGCCGGATCTCCTCCTCGGACGGGCGCGGCTTCTCCTTCAGGAGCGACACCGCGGCCATGACGAAGCCGGGCGTGCAGTAGCCGCACTGGAGCGCGTGCTGCTCGTGGAAGGCCTGCTGCACGGGGTGGAGCTCGTCGCCGTGGGCGAGGCCTTCGATGGTCGTCACGTCGCAGCCGTCCGCCTGCACGGCGAACACAGTGCAGGACTTGACCGACTCACCGTCGAGCAGCACCGTGCACGCCCCGCAGGAGGACGTGTCGCAGCCGACGCTCGTGCCCTTCAGCCCGAGCTGCTCGCGCAGGAAGTAGGCCAGCAGCGTCCGTGGCTCGACGTCCGCCTCGTGCCGCGTGCCGTTGACCGTGATCGCGATCTTCATGACTTGGCCTCCTGGAGCGCGCGCCAGACGTTCTCGCCGTTGCACGGCAGGTCGACGTGGCGCACGCCGTACGGCGAGAGGGCGTCGAGAACGGCGTTGTGGACGGCCGGCGTCGCGCCGATCGTCCCGGACTCGCCGATGCCCTTCACGCCGAGCGCGTTCAAGGGAGTGGGGGTCTCCATCGCGACCGTCTCCCACGACGGCAGGTCGGCGGCCGAGGGGAAGGCGTAGCCGACGAACGTGCCCGTCACGGGGGTGCCATCCTCGTCGTAGACGAAGTGCTCGTAGAGGGCCTGCGCGACGCCGGTGGCGACGCCGCCATGCACCTGGCCCTCCGCGATGAGCGGGTTGATCAGCGTGCCCGCGTCGTCGACCGCGACGAGGCGCAGCAGCTCGACCTGCCCGGTCTCGACGTCGACCTCGACGACGGCGATATGGACTCCGAAGGGGAACGTCGGAGGGGCCTGGAACTCCTGCTCCACCTTTAGCTCGCCGAGGGTCTGGTCCGCCGCAGCACGAGACGCGAGCTCCGGCCACGAGAACCCTCGCGCGGGAGCGCCGGCCACGTGGAAACGGCCGAGCGCCACGTCGAGCACGACGTCGGCCGCGCTGGCTTCGAGGTAGTCGGCGACGAGCTTCTTCGCGTGCTCCACGACCTCGTCGGCCGCGACCCTGGCTGCCATGCCGCCGATCTGCGTCGACTTCGACCCGAAGGTTCCGGTGCCCTTCGGGATGTCGTCCGTGTCGCCCTTGAGGACGGTGACCTTCTCGAGGGGCCCCCCGAGCCGCTCGGCGGCGATCATCGCGAACGTCGTCTCGTGACCCTGGCCGTGCGAGAACGAGCCCGTGCGCACGATCGCGCCCCCCTCCGGCGTGATCTCGACCTCGCCGAACTCCGCCTCGCCCAGCGGGTTCGTGATCTCGGTGTACGAGCTCAAGCCGATCCCGAGCTGCCTCGTGCCGCCCTCTTCGCGGCGGCTGCGCTGCTCGGTGCGCAGCTCGTCGTAGCCGGCGGACTGCAGCGCGAGGTCGAGCGCGCCCTCGTAGTCACCCGAGTCGTACGTCGCCCCGGACGCCGTGGTGTACGGGAACGCGTCCTTCGAGATGAAGTTCGTGCGCCTCACCTCGACCGGATCCAGGCCGATCTCGGCGGCGAACAGGTCGACCATGCGTTCGATCGCCTGCGCCGCCTCCGGGCGGCCGGCGCCGCGGATGGACGTCGTCGGCGTC
>DATDOS010000061.1:0-18144 GCA_035293125.1 Gaiellaceae bacterium
CCGGGAGCGCAGGTTCCGGTCGGCGCAGTGCTCGCCGTGATCCGCGAGGACGGTGCGCCGGTCGCGCCAGCCGCCGCTCCGCCTGTTGCTCCTGCCCCCGCGCCTCCCGCCGAAGCCGTCCCCCACATCGTCATCTCGCCCTCCGCGCGGCACCTCGCAGAGGGGCTCGGAATCGACCCAACCCTGATCCAGGGGTCCGGCCCGAGTGGACGCATCCAGCGCAAGGACGTCGAGGCAGCCGCATCCGCCCGCGAAACCGCTGCCGCCCCACCGCCGGTTCCGGCGCCTGCCCCGCCCGCCGCCGCCCCTCCGACGGCGCCTCCTGCCGCTCCGCCAACCGGGCCCGCCGTCGAGGACCGCAGCGCGGCGATGCGGCGGGCGATCGCCTCGGCGATGAGCCGCTCCAAGCGAGAGATCCCACACTTCTATCTCGGCCAGACGATTCACATGTCGAACGCGATCGCCTGGCTCGCCCAGGAGAACCTGCGCCGGCCGGTTACCGAGCGTCTGCTCCACGGTGTCTTGCTCGTGAAGGCGGTTGCGCTCGCGCTGCGCGAGGTACCCGAGCTGAACGCGGTCTGGCACGGCGACGAGCTGGTTCGCCGTGAGGACATCAACGTCGGCGTCGCGATCGCGCTGCGCGGCGGCGGCCTCGTCGCACCTGCGATCCACGAGACCGATCGGCTCAGCCTCGACGAGCTGATGCAGGCGTTCCGCGACCTCGTCTCGCGCGCTCGCTCGTGGTCGCTGCGCTCGAGCGAGATGACCGATCCGACGATCACGGTGACGAGCCTCGGCGAGCGCAGCGTGGAGACCGTCTTCGGAGTCATCTTCCCGCCGCAGGTCGCGATCGTGGGCTTCGGCACTCTGGTCGAGCGGCCGTGGATCTCGGAGGGCCAGGTGCTGATCTGCCCCGTCGTGAACGCGAGCCTGTCCGCCGACCATCGGGTCACCGACGGCCACCGCGCGGGTGCGTTCCTCGTGGCAATCGACCGGCTACTACAGGAGCCCGACAAGCTATGACCCGAGACGAGATCACAGAGGCCGTGCTGCGCGCGCTCTCCGATGTCGCACCCGAGGCCGACCCTGCGACGCTTCGGCTGGATGTCGACCTGCGCGACCAGCTCGACATCGATTCGATGGACTTGCTCAACTTCGTCATCGGCATCCACGAGCAGGTGCATGTCGACATCCCGGAGGCCGACTACGCACGCCTCCAGACCCTCGACGAGGTGGTCGACTACCTCGTCGAGAAGACGGCGTCGTGAATTCGAGGCCCGCTCCGGTCGGCGTCGCAGGTCCGGCGCCGGCGAGCGGCTTCGACGGTGTGCTCGCTGGAGAGACGGCATCCGCCGAGCGCCCGAGAGCGGCGTGGCCATCTGGGAATCCCCTGACACATGGCCATACGACCTCTCAGCGCCCTTCTTGACCGGTTCCGTCGCGGCGTCGCCGTGCCGGCCGCAGTCGGCGACGACCTCGCCGCCGAGCTCGCTCCCGTCTTCGCGTCGCTCGAGCGGTTCGAGATGCAGGCCCAGGAGGTGCGGCGAGCCTCGGCCGAGCGGGCCGAGGAACGGCTCGCGGAGGGACGCGAGCGGGCGGCCCTGATCTCCGCGGGCTGGCGCGAGACAGCGGAGGCCGCGAGGGCCCAGGCGGCGCAGGAGCGTCGACGGCGATCGCGCGAAGAGGTGCTGGCAATCGACGCGGAGGGTCGCGCCGAAGCCGACCGCGTCAGGGAAGAGGCATCCACGCGGATACCCGAGCTCGTCGCCGAGATCGTCGCCTGCGTCGAGAGAGGCTCGCCATGAGCATCGGCTGGGTCGGAGCGAGCGTTCGCGCGCGGCTCCTCCTGCGCCGGCGGATCGGGCAGGAACGTGCGGCTCAGCTCGCCCGCAGTCCCTCCCTGCGTGACGCCCTGCTCGGGCTCGCGGGCTCGGCCTACGGCCGGGAGCTCGAGCCCGGCTCGAGCCTCGAAGCCGCGCAGCGGGCCGTGGCCGCTGCGACCCTTCTCCACCTTCGCCTGCTCTCGGGGTGGCTGCCGCCCGGGAGCGCCGAGTTCCTGCGGGCGCTCGCCGCCTGGTACGAGCTCGCCAACGTCGAGGACCGGCTCGCCTACCTCCATGGAGCCGAGCTCCGCCCGCCTTTCGATCTCGGCGGCCTCGCGAGCGCGTGGCCGAGGGCGTCGCAGGTGGTCTCCCCAGCCGAGCTCCGAGACGCGCTCACGGGCTCCGCCTGGGGTGATCCGGGCGGGGACAGCGCCGAGGAGGTCCACCTCGGGCTCCGGGCCTCGTGGGCGGGCCGCCTGCTCGCCGACGTGCCCGAGATCCGCCACCTCGTTTCCGGCGCTCTGGCGCTGTTCCTCGGGAGAGAGCTGTTCGTCACCGGCCGCCCGGTCGAGCTCCTCCTCAGGCCGCAAGTCTCGGCAGTGGGATCCGACTGGGAGCGAGCGCGAACGTTCGAGGAGCTCGCCTCTTCGCTGCCCGCGCAGGCGAGGTGGGTGTTGGAGGACATCGGAGGACCGGATCAGCTCTGGCAGGCCGAGGTCAGGTGGTGGGCTCGAGCAGAGGAGGACGGCCAGAAGCTCGTGCGTCGGTCGCGCGAGGATCGCGCTGCGGTTACGGGCGCCGTGTTGCTGCTCGCGGTCGACACCTGGCGAACGGCGTCCGCGCTAGCGGCGGCCGCAGCAGGTGGAGCCGAGCTCGCGGAGGTGCTACGTGCCTCGGAGTGACCTCGCGATCCCTGCCCGGATGAGCCGGGTGGCCATCGTCGCGCCGCGTGCTCGCCTGCGCGAGGCGCTCGTCGAGCTTGCCGACGCCGGCGTCGTCGAGCTGGTCGGCGCCGTGCCGCCCCCGCAGGGTGAGGAGATAGAGGCGCTGCGCCGGGTGGAGCGGCTCTCCCTCCGGGCCGGTCCCGCTCGGCCGTGCCTTGCTCCCGAGCCCCCGGATGTCGCCGAGCTCGAGCGGCGAAGCGAGCGCGAGCTCCTCGCGGGCGAGGTGGAGCTCGCGCGGCGCGCCGACGCCGCCGTCCGCCACGGCTCGTTTGCCGGATATGTCGGCTGGGTGCCGGAGAGCGAGCTCGAGCCCCTGGCCGCACGCCTGGCACCCGCCGGTGCTGCACTCGTCGAGTTGCCGAGGCCGGTCTGGGCCGATCCCCCGACGTTGCTTCGGTCCGTGCGGCTCGCGCGCCCGTTTCGGCCCCTCGTCGAGACCTACGGTGCTGCGCGCTACGAGGACATCGATCCGACGCCGTTCGCCGCAGTTGCCTTCGTGCTCATGTTCGGAATCATGTTCGGCGACGTCGGCCAGGGACTCGTCCTCGTGCTCCTGGGACTCTTCCTGCGCCGGACGCGCGGCCGTCTGGCCTCGCTGCGATCTGCCTGGCCGCTCGTCGTGGCGTGCGGCGCGTCCGGCGCCTTCTTCGGACTGCTGTACGGCGAGCTCTTCGGCCCGACCGGGCTGGTCCCCACGCTCTGGCTCGACCCACTCGAGGAGCCGTTCCGGCTGTTGGTCGCGGCCATCGCCTTCGGAGCCGTGCTGCTTGCGTGCAGCTACGCGATCGGAACCGTGAACCGCTGGCGCGAACGTGGACCCGCCGCCGCCCTCCTGGCTGCCTCGGGTTTCGCCGGCTTCGCGGTCTTCCTCGGCGGAGCACTCGCCCTCGCCGGCTTCGCCCGGAGTGTCGACTGGCTCGCGGTCGCGGGAGCGACTCTAGTCGGAGCGGGCGTCGTGCTGCTCGGGCTCGGCTTCTTCCTCGAGGCGGGCCGCGGGCCCGCGGCGGTGGCGCAAGCCTCGGTCGAGGTCGTGGACGCCGTCGTGCGCGTCGCCGCGAACGCGGTCTCGTTCGCACGACTCGCCGCGTTCGGGCTCATGCACGGAGCGCTCACCGCAATCGTCTACGACGGGGCGGTCGCCCTCTGGGGAGGGGCACTCACGCTTGCCGCCATCGTGCTCTTCGTCGTCGGCAATGCGGCCGCCTTCACGCTCGAGGCACTGGTCGCGGGCGTGCAGGCGCTCCGTCTCGAGTACTACGAGCTCTTCTCCCGTATCTTCGCCGGCGAGGGGAGGCCCTTCTCGCCGTGGTCGATCCCGCTCGCAACCAGGAAGGAGGAGTCATGATGGAGTCGCTCATCTGGGCCGTGCCGGTGGTGGTCGGAGTTGCCGCCGTTACCGCTGTCGCCTTACGGCGCGCGCCGCGGCAAGGAGTTCGCAGGCTCCTCGCCCTCAACGGTGCAATCGCTCTCGGCGCCCTGGCGGTGCTCGTTGCGCTGCTGCTCGGAGTCGTCGACCCCGCGCAGGCCCAGGCGGAGGAAGCTGCCCAGCCCGACCGTTGGGCTCCGTTGCTCGCCGCCGGAATCGCCGTCGCGGGCTCCGCCATCGGCGCCGCGATCGCCGTTGCGTACACCGGCGCCGCCGCGCTGGCGGTGATCAGCGAGAAGCCGGAGATGTTCGGCCGGGCGATGGTGATCGTCGGTCTTGCCGAGGGCATCGCCATCTACGGCCTGGTCGTCGCGATCATCCTCATCGGTCAAGCATGAGACGCCCTGTGTCGACCGCGGCCTTCATGCGCGTTCCTCGGACGTGGCTCGCGGTACCAGGCCGGAGGGAGAAGAACTGCGTGGGGGACAGGATTAATCCTGTCCCCCACGCAGTTTCCTGTACGGGCCCGGAGAGCCTGGTGCCGCGAGCGGCGTCAGCCCGCGGCGGAGGCCGGCTCTGCCGGCCGGGAGCCGAGGCCGGCGCGGGGCGGGCATGAGCTGGAGAGACGTCATGTGCGGTGAGCCGCGCGAGGGGGACGTCGGGCGCACGTTGACCCTGGCCGGCTGGGCGGCCCGGCGTCGTGATCACGGCGGCCTCGTCTTCGTCGATCTCCGGGATCGCAGCGGGCTCATGCAGCTCGTCGTCAACCCCGAGCGCTCCCCAGCCGCGGCCGAGCTAGCCAAGGACATCCGGAACGAGTTCGTCCTGCAGGCGCGAGGGGAGGTCGTCGCACGCTCGCCCGAGACCGTCAACCCGAAGATGCCGACGGGCGAGGTCGAGCTCCAGGTCGACGAGCTCACCATCGTCTCCCGCTCGACGCCTCTCCCGTTCCAGCTCGACGAGGAAGGAGTCGACGAGACCCTTCGTCTTCGCTATCGGTGGCTGGATCTGCGCACGGAGCGCATGCAGCGCAACCTCCGCCTGTCTGGAACGGCAGTCGCCGGAATCCGCAGACGTATGGAGGAGCTCGGTTTCATCGATCTCTGGACGCCCAGCATGACGAGGGCGACACCTGAGGGGGCGCGCGACTTCCTCGTTCCAGTGCGGCTCCAGCCCGGCACGTTTTTCGCTCTACCGCAGTCGCCGCAACTCTTCAAGCAACTGTTCATGATCGCCGGGTTCGATCGCTACTACCAGATCGCGACGTGCTTCCGAGACGAGGATCTGCGGGCCGACCGTCAGTTCGAGTTCCGCCAGCTCGACGTCGAGATGGCCTTCGCGGAGCGGGAGGACGTCCTCGCGGTGCTCGAAGAGGCCGTTCGTGCTGCGTTCGAAGCGCTCGAACGCGAGGCTCCGGTCGCCCCGTTTCCGCGGCTCACGTGGAGCGACGTGATGGCCCGCTACGGCTCGGACAAGCCCGACGTTCGCTTCGGGCTGGAGATCCAAGACGCGACGGAGGTGACGCGTGGGTCGGAGTTCGGTGTGTTCGCGAACGCTCCGTGCGTTCGTTTCTTCGTCGCGCCGAAGGCGTTATCGCGCGCGGAGCTTGCTCGGTTAGAGGAGCTCGTCAAGGAGTGGGGAGCGAAGGGTCTTGCCTATATCGTCGTCGATGAGTCCGGTGAGATGCGTTCGCCGATCGTCAAGTTCCTCTCCGAGCCGGAACTCGAGGCGTTTCGCGCGGAGTCGGGTTCGACCGTGCTGTTCGCGGCGGATGAGTCGCGTGCTGCTGCACGCGTGCTCGGCCTGCTGCGCTCACACCTGGGGCGCGAGCTCGAGCTCGTGGACGAGAGCCGGGACGAGTTCCTCTGGGTCGTCGACTTCCCGTTGTTCGAGCCGGACGAGGAGACGGGGGGGTGGACCTTCAGCCATCACCCCTTTACGGGAATCGCACCCGGGCACGAGGAGTTGCTCGAGAGCGACCCGGGTGCTGCGCTGAGCCAGGCGTATGACCTCGTGTGGAACGGCTGGGAGCTCGGTTCGGGATCGATCAGGATCCACCGCCAGGATGTTCAGCAACGTGTCTTTCGCGCTCTCGGCCTGACCGAGGGGGAGGCGAAGGAGAAGTTCGGGTTCCTGCTCGACGCGCTGCAGATGGGCGCGCCACCCCACGGCGGCTTTGCGATGGGGCTCGACCGGTTCATCGCGCTGCTGGCCGCCGAGCCCAACATCCGCGAGGTGATTGCGTTCCCGAAAGTCTCGAGTGGCGCCGACCCGCTGACGGGAGCGCCGTCGCGTGTCCCCCGAGAGCAGCTCGAAGAGCTCGGGATCCGCCTCCTCGAGGAACCCTCGTAGCCCACACAGCGCTGTGGAGAGATAGACACGGACTCGACGCGAAGGCGTGACCCGTGTGCAAACAGGAGCTCGATATCCTCACCACAGGGGTCTTGGGGATCCCCTGGGGGTGGTTGGTGAGATGGCGGCCGACCGCGGCTTCCGTCACAGCTCGCCAGTCCGCGCTCGCGCTTCACGGCTTTCCGGAAGTTCCATTCGTGCTTGCCCCTGCGCACCGGCAGCCCCGTCGGCGACACTTCGGGCGTGGCTGATCCCCTTCCCCAACGACTCGTGCTTCTCGCGGCGGTCGCGCTCCTGGCTGCGGTCTCGGCGCTCGCCGTCATCGAGCAGCGCGCGAGCGACCAGGGCTCGGCTCCACTGACGAGCGCGCCGGCACCAGCCGGCTGGAACGCCGCCTTCGCCGGGTCGCGCGGGCCGACTGGCGATGCTCAGCGCACGACGTGCGGGCAGGTGCTCGCTCCGGAGTCCCTCGGCGTCACCCACCCGGTCCTTCCTTGTGGAGCCAAGGTCGTGCTTCGGAACGGCAACGCCCAGGTGCTGACCGAGGTGATCGACAACCGGCTCGTCGAGCCGGGGAGGCAGCTCGAAGTGACCGAGGCTCTCGCAGCAATGCTCGGGCTCGACGGTACGGTCGAGATCGAATGGCGTTTCGCAACCGAGTCCTGAGGTTATGATGAGTTCGCTCGACCCTGTGCGTGGCCACGGCTCAAACGTGAACCAACAGACACGTGAAGGGAGCCCGCGTCGGAGCTAGGCGTTGCCGACGCTCCGCACGGCACCCACCTGGCTGAGCCAGGTTCTCAGGTGGCCGGGGCTTCATCGGCAGGGTGGAGCACGCCCCCGGGGCGCGGTGTATGGCTAGCCTGGCCTCGTGTCCACTGTCCAGGTTCTCGGTGACGCGACGCGCGGAGGCGAGTGGGCCTCCGTTCGGCTCGAGGTGGCCGGGGACAGGATCGTCGATGCGGACGCCGGTGGCCTCGACCGCTTGCTCCCCGGCCTGACGCTTCTCGAGGCCGCTGGGATCGGGGGTGAGCCGCTCGCGCTCGAGGCACTCGCGTCGGCGCTCGGCCAGGTCTTCGTCGCAAAGCCTGAGCCTGGCCGTGTCGTGGTTGCGATGAGCGGCGGCGTGGACAGCGCGGTCGCACTGCTGCGCGCTGGGCCGAACGCCGTCGGCGTGACCCTGCGGCTCTGGCAGGACCCGTCCGGGCCGTCAGCCGAACGAGCTTGCTGCTCGCCCGCGGCCGTTGCCGCCGCCCGCAGCACGTGCCATGCCCTCGGGCTCCCGCATGTGACGCTCGACCTTCGCGACGAGTTTCGGCAGGCCGTCGTCGAGCCCTTCGCGGACGGCTATGCCGCTGGCGAGACGCCGAACCCGTGCATTCGGTGCAACGGTGCGTTTCGCTTCGACGCGTTGCTCGCATTCGCCTCGCGCGTCGGAGCGGAAAGTCTGTGGACGGGACACTATGCCCGTGTCGTCGAGCGTGACGGCACGTTCCTCGTCGCCAGGGCGGTCGACGTCCGCAAGGACCAGTCCTACATGCTCGCGACGCTCGACCCGACCCTCCTCCGCCGCATCAGGTTCCCGCTCGGAGAGCAGTCCAAGGAGGAGACGCGGGCGGAAGCGGCACGAGCCGGGTTGGCGGCGGCGACACGTTCCGAGAGCCAGGAAGCCTGCTTCCTTGCCGGCGGCGACTACCGCGACTTCCTCGTGCGCCACGGTGTCCTGCCCGCCGACGGGCCAATCGTCGACGAACGCGGCCAGGTCGTCGGTCGTCATGACGGGTACTGGAGGTTCACGCCCGGCCAGCGCCGCGGCCTCGGGGTGGCGGCCACCCGACCGCTGTACGTCATACGGACGGATCCCGCCGCGAATGCCGTCGTGGTCGGCGACCGAGATGCTCTCGCCGTGACCAAGGTCGAAGCACACGGCCGCCTCTACCTTCCGGTCACTCGCGCCGATGCCAAGCTGCGCTACGGATCGGGGCCCGTCCGCGCGTCCGTCGTGGCCGCGAACGGCGGCTTCTCGCTCGAGCTCGACGAGCCCGCGTATGCCGTGGCGGTGGGTCAGGTGGCCGTCGCGTACGAGGACGACGCGGTCGTCGGCGCCGGGGTGATCACGCGCGTTGCCTGAGTGGAGCAGCGAGAGCTCGTTGTGAGGAGGAGCGCCGAGGCCGCGAAGTGGCCGCGTTTCAGGGATCTTCGGGAGATCGGGATCCGCGCTTGCGGGTTCCGATCGCGCGCGAGCCACTAGGATCCGGCCGATGAGCTTCCTGGCCTCGACCTCCGGCGATGTCCTCAACTACGCGCTCGCCGTGTTCTTCGTTGCGGGCGGGCTCGCGCTCGCATACATGCTCCTGCGCCTTGGCGGCACGTTCGCACGGCTTTCCTCGTTCATCAGGGGCTCGGAGCGCGACCTTCTGCCCGTGATCGTGAAGGCGGGCGGCACCGTCGACCGCGTCAATGACCAGCTCGACAAGCTCGACGTCGTGACCGACAGCGCCGTGTCGATGGCGGACAGCGCCGATACCGCCGTTCGCGCGGTGTCGACCGTGATCACGACGCCCGTGAAGAAGGTCACGGGCCTCGCCGCCGGTATCTCGCACGGTGTCGCGGCGTTCCGCGCACGACGCGACATTGGTGAGGCCGTCCACGTCGCCAAGGAAGCTGCGGCTCGACGCGAGAGCGAGCTCGACGAGGAGCTGCGGACGGCGGGTCGGACTCCTCCCGAAGACGTTCCGCCTGCCGCGTAGCGTCGCCGGGCGGTCGTCTGCCCGCTCGTAGAATCCCACGGATGCGTACGACTGCAGAGCTGCGCGAGGGCTTCCTCGCATTCTTCGAGGAGAAGGGCCACCTCAGGTGCCCGTCGGCGTCCCTCATTCCCCGCGCAGATGACCACTCGACGCTGCTCACGAGTGCGGGGATGCAGCCCCAGATGCCCTACTTCCTCGGCCGCGAGCCGCCGCCCGCACCGCTGACGACCACAGCGCAGAAGGTCTTCCGCACACCCGACATCGACGAGGTCGGTCTCGACACGTACCACCTCACGTTCTTCGAGATGCTCGGCAACTTCTCGTTCGGCCAGTACTTCAAGGAAGGTGCGATCGACCTCGCGACGGAGTTCGTGCGCACGCGGCTGGGGCTCGACTGGGATCGCGTGTGGGTCAGCGTGCATGCAGGAGACCCGCAGCTGAAGCTCGGCCCCGACGAGGTCACGATCGAGCTCTGGAAACGCGTCGGCATGCCCGCCGAGCGAATCGTGCCGCTGCCGACATCGGAGAACTTCTGGTCTGTCGGCGGCCCCGGCCCGTGCGGCCCCGACTCGGAGCTCTACTACGACTGGGGCGCGGAGCACGGCTGCGGAGAGCCCGACTGCGCGCCCGGCTGCACCCGCTGCGAGCGCTTCCTCGAGTTCTGGAATCTCGTCTTCATGGAGTTCGAGTTGCACTCCGACGGGACGTTGACCCCGCTGCCGACGCAGAACATCGATACCGGCCTCGGGATCGAGCGGACCGCGCGGATTCTCCAGAACGTCCCGTCCGTCTACGAGACCGACGGCTTCCAGCACATCATGGAGTGGGTCGCGGCCGAGTCCGGCGTCGCGTACGGCGACACCGCCGCGGCGACGAAAGCGCACCGCATCCTTGCTGACCACGGGCGGGGAATGACGTTCCTCGTCTCGGACGGCGTGACTCCGTCGAACGAGGGCCGCGGCTACATCTTGCGGCGGATCGTACGGAGGGCCGTGCAGCAGGCGCATCGGATCGGGCTCCACGACGTCTGTCGCCTGCCGGCGGTCGTGGTCGACCAGATGGGCGACGCGTACCCCGAGCTCCACGAGCACGCCGCGGAGATCGAGCGCATCGTTCGCCTGGAGGAGGAGCGCTTCCTCGAGACGCTCGAGCGGGGGCTGCGGCTGTTCGAGGAGCTGGCCGGTGACGACTCGATCTCCGGGGAGCAGGCGTTCACGCTCGCGGCGACCTACGGCTTCCCGCTCGAGCTGACCGTCGAGCTCGCCGAGGAGCGTGGCCAGGCAGTCGACGTCGACGCCTATCGGACGGAGATGGAACGCCATCGCGAGATCTCGCGCGCGGGAGGGGCGACGGAGCTCCAGCGCGCGGCCGACTTCGCCCGGGGAGCGGACTTCGAGACCGAGTTCGTCGGATACCGGAAGACGGACGTCCTGACGCAGATCGGCGCGCTCGAGGAGCTCGAGGACGGCGTCTTCCTCGTGAAGCTGCGGGAGTCTCCGTTTTATCCGGCCGGCGGCGGGCAGGTGACCGACCAGGGCTACATCGAGCTCGACGACGGCTCGGGCCGGCGCGCCGAGCTCGTGGAGGCCTACCGCTTCGCGGACGACCAGGCGCTCCTGCTCCGCGGGTCCGGCTTTGCGGCGGGCGACCGTGTCCGCGCGGTCGTGCCGTGGAGTGTGCGGTTTCCGACGATGGCGAACCACACCGGGACGCATCTCCTGCACCAGTCACTCCGTGACGTCCTGGGTGACCACGTTCGGCAGGCGGGCTCGGCCGTACGCCCGGACAAGCTTCGCTTCGACTTCACGCACGAGCATGCGCTCACGGCCGAGGAGAGGGAAGCGGTCGAGCGGGGCGTCAACGAGCGGATCTTCGAGAACCGCCCTGTGCACGTCTTCGAGACGCCGATCGAGGAGGCCCGCCGACTGGGGGCGATGATGCTCTTCGGCGAGAAGTACGGGGAGATCGTTCGGGTCGTCGAGGTGCCCGGGTACTCCGCGGAGCTCTGCGGGGGGACGCACGTGACCTCGACCGCGGAGATCGGCCCTTTCGTCATCCTCTCCGAAGGCTCCGTCGGCGCGGGGGTCAGGCGCATCGAGGCGGTGACGTCGGGGGCGGCCTGGGCAGTTCTGGACGAGCGCTCACGCGAGCTCGCCGGGCTTCGCGCGGAGGTCGAGACACTCCGCAAGGACGTTCGCGTCAAGGCGCCGGCCGCGTCCACCCGAGCTCCGGCCCCCGAGCCAGAAGTTCGGGCCGAGGGCGGCGTGAACGTGATCATCCAACCCCTCGAGGGTCTCGATGCCGACGAGTTGCTCGAGCTGTCCGACCGCTACAAGCAGAAGCATGCGCCCGCGGCGATCGTTCTCGGCTCGCAGGAGGACGAGAAGGTGCACCTCGTCGCGAACTTCGACGCCTCGGTCGCAGAGCGCGTGAGCGCTTCCGACGTCGTTCGTCAGGCTGCGGCGATCGTCGGGGGCGGTGGCGGCGGCCGGCCGACCATGGCCCGGGCGGGAGGCAAGGATCCCGAGAAGCTGCCGGAGGCCCTGGCCGAGGCCGAGCGGCTCATTCTCTCCGCGCTGTGAGGGTTCTCGCGCTCGACTATGGCGCCGCGAGAACGGGCGTCGCCGTCTCGGACGCGACGGGGACGATCGCCCGTCCACTCGGCGTCGTCGAGCGAGCCCGGACTCCGGACGGCCTGGCGAGGCTCGTCGAGATCGTGCGGGAGCACCAGGCGGAGCGGGTCGTCGTCGGGCTGCCACTGACGCTGCGAGGGGAGCACGGGGATCAGGCGAAGGAGACGGACGAGTTCGTCCGCGCGCTACGCGAGGTTCTCGACGTGCCTGTCGAGACGTACGACGAGCGATTCACGACGGCCCTCGCAGCCAGAGATCCGGGTGAGGCCCCCGAGGATGCTCGTGCCGCGGCGCACCTCCTCGAGAGCTATCTCGAACGGGCGAGCACGGGCGCCCCGTGAGCTCTGCGCCCGGGTCGACTCGCGCTCGCGGGGGAGCGGTTCTCCGGCGCGGGGCAATCGCCGTCCTGCTCCTTGTTGCGGTCGGCATCGCCGGCTGTCGGCACGAGAGCCCGCCGCCTCCCCCGGTGGAGACGACGCCGCCACTTGCACGGCTGCGGGTCATCTTCCCGGAGGGGTTCACGCGGCGCGAGATGGCCGAGAGAGTCGCCGCCGTCCGCGAGATCGCGATCGAGAAGCGGGAGGTCACGCCTCGGCTCACGCGGGCCGGGTACCTGCGCTCGAGCGCGAACGCGAAGCCGCCGGCTGAGTTCCGCAGGGAGTGGGCGGGGCGGTCGATCGAGGGGTTCCTGTTTCCCTCGACCTACGAGTTCACCCAGTACACGCCGTCGGCGAAGCTCGTCCGCGACCAGCTGTCGACCTTCAGGCGCCAGTGGAGGAAGGTCGACCTCGGATACGCGAAGTCGAAGAACCTGACCCCGTACGACGTCCTGATCATCGCGTCGATGATCGAGAAGGAGACCGTGGCGCCTGAGGAACGCCGCGTTGTTGCGGCGGTCATCTACAACCGGCTGCGGCGCGGCATGCCCCTCGGGATCGATGCGACGATTCGGTACGGACGGAACGTCCCCGGGACGGAGCCGCTCAAGCAGTCGGACCTCGAGAGCGACGATCCGTACAACACGCGCCGTCGGCTCGGGTTGCCGCCGACGCCGATCTCGAACCCGGGACTCGCCTCCATGCGCGCGGCGGCCGAACCTGCGCGCGTCGGGTACCTGTACTTCGTGCGGAAGCGGGACGGCGTGCGTCACTTCTTCACCGCGAGCGAGTCGGAGTTCCTTCGCAAGAAGTGCGAGTACGGGTTCGGCTGTTGACGCTCCGGACACGTCCGAAACAGCCCCCAGCGTCCAGCGCTCTCGGCGGCGGCCTCGCTTCGAGGTGATCCTCCATGCTTCGACGCTCAGGCGTGTGAAGCAGGGTTGCTCCCTGCTCGGGACTTCACCGTGACGGTCTGCTTCTACGGGCCGTCGCATTCGGTTCGCGATACTGCGTCTCGATGCCGAGTGAGATCGTTGTCGCGTGATCGAGATCTCGGGAGCAACCCGGCTCGTCGGACTCATCGGCTGGCCGGTCGAGCGCTCGCTCTCGCCGCGAATGCACAACGCGGCCTTTGCGGAGCTTGGCCTGGACTGGGCGTACGTCCCGCTGCCGACGCCCCCCGAGCGGCTGGCCGATGCCGTGCGCGGGCTCGTCGCGCTCGGATTCGCAGGTGCGAATGTGACCGCTCCCCACAAGCTGGCCGTCACCGCGCTCTCCGAGACCGACGCGCCGTCCGTGAACACGCTCATCGTGCGGGAGGGGAGGGTCGAGGGTTGGACGACCGACGCGGCGGTTCTGGCCGGGCTCCCGACCGAGCGCCCCGTCGTCATCGGTGACGGAGGCGCAGCGACCGCGTTCCTGCAAACGCTGCCGGGTGCGCGCCAGTTCTCACGCCGCAGCCTCTGGCCGCCCGACGTGCGCGGCGCGGATCTCGTGGTCAACGCGACACCTGTTGGTGGCGAGGTTCTCGTCGAGCTTGACCCGGGCCAGACGCTCGTCGACCTCCCGTATCCGGAGACCGCCACGGCCCAGGCCGCGCGGCGCGCCGGAGCGACCGTCGTTCCCGGCCTCGAGGTCCTCGCCGCGCAGGGGGCTGCGAGCTTCGAGCTCTGGACGGGCATACGAGCCCCTATCGAGGCGATGCGGCGCGCCCTAGGCTTACCCGTGTGACGCTGAGCCTCACCACCGCGGGTGAGTCCCACGGCCCCGCGCTTGTCGCGATCCTCACTGGCCTCCCCGCCGGCCTGCGTCTCGACCGCGACGCGATCGACGCTGACCTCCGGCGCCGTCGATCCGGCTACGGCCGCAGTCCGAGGCAGAAGCTCGAGGACGACGAGGTCGAGGTCCTGGCCGGGTTGCGGTACGGCGTGACGATCGGGTCGCCGCTCGCGCTCGTCGTCCGCAACAAGGACCACGCGAACTGGTTGTGGGGCATGAGCCCCTGGCCGCCTGACGGCGAGCCGGCCGGGAAGGGCACAGCGCCCGTGACCCTGCCTCGGCCTGGACATGCGGACCTCGCAGGCGCGCTCAAGTTCGGGCACACCGATGTGCGGAACGCGCTCGAGCGGGCGAGCGCACGGCAGACCGCGGTCCACGTCGCGGCAGGTGCCGTCGCCAAGTCGCTTCTTCAGGAGATCGGCGTACGCGTCACGAGCCGAGTTCTGGAGATCGGCGGCGAGGTGACCGAGGACGGCCGGCTGCGGGCGACGGAGGCGGCGCGCGCGGATCGCGACACGCTGGGCGGTATCGCCGAGGTCGTCGTCGAGGGTGTTCCACCCGGGCTCGGCTCCTACGCGGAGAAGGGTGATCGGCTCGACGCGCGGCTGGCCGCAGCGGTGATGGGCATCCAGGCGGTGAAGGGCGTGGAGATCGGCGAGGGGTTCGGACTCGCGCGAAAGCGGGGCTCGGAGGCTCACGACGAGATCGAAACCGGCCTACGGAGGTCGACAAACCGGGCCGGCGGGATCGAGGGTGGGATCACGAACGGCCAGCCCGTGGTCGTTCGAGCTGCGATGAAGCCGTTGCCGACCCTCATGCGCCCGCTCCGCTCGGTGGATCTCGAGAGTGGGGAGCCGGGAGAAGCACTCGTCGAGCGCAGCGACGTCCAGGCGGTCGAGGCGCTCGCCGTCGTCGCCGAGGCGGCGGTTGCGTGGGAGCTCGCCCGGGCCGCGCGGGAGAAGTTCGGCGGCGATGCTCTCGCCGACTTTGTCGGCGCGTACGCGGCATACCTGGAGCGGATCTCCTGGCAGCCCTCAGCGCACTAGAGCGCCACATCGCTCTCGTCGGCTTCATGGGTGCCGGGAAGTCGACGCTCGGCCCGGCGCTCGCGGAGCGGCTCGGAAGATCGTTCGTGTCGGTCGACGCCGTCGTGGAGAAACGCGCCGGCTCGCGCGTTCCGGAGCTGTTTCGGGAGCGCGGCGAGGCCGCCTTCCGCGAGCTCGAGGAGCGGGCCACCCTGGATGTCCTGTCGCGTCAGCCCCTCGCCGTGGTCGAGATCGGCGGCGGCGGGCTTGCGTCGACCGCGACACGCTCGGCGCTCTCCGAGCACGCGTTCGCGCTGCATCTGGAGACGACCCCTGACGAGGCGTGGGAGCGCGTGCGCGAGAGCGGGCGGCCCCTCGCCCGCGATCGCGATGAGTTCCGCGCGCTCTACGAGGAACGGGCTGAGCTCTACGGCGAGGTCGCGGACGGCAGTGCCCGCGATCTGGACGGCGCCGTGCTCGCGGCCGCCGGCGTCCACGCGGGCGCCGGAGCTGCCGGCCGCCTCGGTGAGCTCGTTCCGGGAGCCAAGCCGGTCGAGCTCGTGGTGGACGAGACGGTCGACGGCTTGCACGGTGCTCGGCTGCGCGCTGCACTCGGCGACCGGGTTGCCGCCTCGCACGTCGTTCCAGCGGGCGGTCGGGCGAAGACCGTCGCCGAAGCCGATCGAATCTGGTCGGCGCTCCGGCTCGACCGCGACGGCACGATTGTCGCCATGGGCGGCGGCTCGACACTCGACGTCGCCGGCTTCGTTGCCGCCACGTACCTGCGCGGTGTCGCCTGGGTTCCCGTCCCGACCACGCTCCTTGCCCAGGTCGACGCGGCGATCGGCGGCAAGACCGCGATCGAGCTCGCGCAGGGCAAGAACCTCGTCGGTGCCTATCACTGGCCGGCGCGGGTCGTCATCGATCCGGAGCTTCTGGCGACGCTTCCCCCGGAGGAGCTCGGGAACGGGCTCGCCGAAGTCGTGAAGACCGGCCTGCTCTCCGGCGAGTCGGTCTGGGAGCTGGAGACCGCAGAGCAGGTACGACGCTGCGCCGCGTTCAAGGCTGGCGTCTGTCTCCGCGATCCGCTCGATCGAGGCGATCGGGCTCAGCTCAACCTCGGCCACACATTCGGGCATGCGCTCGAGGCCGCGTCCGGGTACTCGCTTCCCCACGGTCGCGCGGTTGCGCTCGGGCTTGTCGCGGCTCTGCGGCTGTCCGGCCTCGAGGACGACGCACGCATGGTCGAGGACGTCCTTCGACCCCGGCCGGTGGAGGTCGATCGCGAGGCCGCCTGGGCTGCGCTCACGCGGGACAAGAAGGTGGCAGACGGGCGCGTGCGCCTTGTCTTGCTCGAGGCCCGGGGCCAGCCCCGGATCGGCGTCGAGCTCGACCCTCGGCACGTGCGCGCCGCCCTGGACTTGCTCATCGCGTAGGGTCGGGGCGGTGCGCATCGTCGTCCTCAACGGGGTCAACCTGGATGTGGTCGGGCGTCGCGACCCCGCGCTCTACGGGGGTCTCGGGATCTCGGAGCTCGAGACGCGGATCTATGAGTGGGCGGTCCAGCTCGAATGCACGGTTCGCTGCCGGCAGACGAATCACGAGGGCGACTTCGTCGATTGGTGCCACGAGGCGTTGGACTGGGCGGACGGCGTGATCGTCAATCCCGGCGCCTGGTCCCACTACTCCTGGGCGATCCGGGATGCCGTCGAGCTCTTCACCGTGCCGGTCGTCGAGGTGCACCTCTCCAACGTCGACGAGCGGGAGGAATGGCGTCGGTTCTCGGTGCTCGAGGGGGTCGTCGCAGCGCGTATCGTGGGCAAGGGGCCTGACGGTTATCGAGAGGCTCTCGAGCTCCTCGTGGCGCAGCGTCAATGACGCGGATCGAGCGCCTGGCCGCGCTCCTCGAGAGCCCGCTCCTCGTCGCCGGGCCGCCGTACGTCCTCGGAGGTCAGGCGAACGTGCGCTATCTCACGGGTCTCAGTAGCTCGAACGCCGCCGTGCTGGTCGAACCGGGCGGAACCGCGACGCTCTACACGGACTTTCGCTACGCAGCGCGTGCGCGGGACGTCGATGGTGTGAGCTTCGTCGAGACGGCACGGACTCTCCTGCCCGCTATGGGCGAGCTCCTGGCAGGGCGCAGGATCGCGTTCGAGGAGGCGCACCTCCCGTACGGCGGGTACCGGGCTCTCGTGGAGGCGGGAGTCGAGCCGGTGCCGACGACGGGTCTCGTCGAGTCGCTCCGCGCCGTGAAGGACGAGGCCGAGATCGCGACGATGCGCCGGGCGGGAGCGCTCTCCGACGAGATCTTCGCCGCGCTCGCAGAGGAGCGCTTCACCGGCCGCACCGAGCGGGAGCTCGCGTGGTGGATCGAGCGCAGCTTCCGCGAGGCCGGAGCCGAAGGAGTGTCCTTCGACACCGTGGTCGCCGCCGGGGCGACCGCGTCATCGCCCCACGCCGTGCCGGGCGACCGTCCCATCGAGGCAGGCGTGCTCGTGACGATCGACGCCGGCTGCATCGTCGGCGGGTACTCCTCGGACTGCACGAGAACGCTCGCGGTGGGAGAGGTGCCGGATCGGCTCGCGGAGCTCCACGCTCTGTGCCTCGAGGCGCAGCTCGCAGGGCTCGCGGCCGTCGGCCCCGGTGTCCACGGGCGCGACGCAGACGCCGCTTCCCGGGTGCCGATCGAGGCCGCCGGTCTCGGTTGGGCGTACGGCCACGGACTCGGGCACGGTGTCGGGTTGCAGATTCACGAGGCGCCCGTCCTGCGCCCGGAGTCGACAGACGTGCTCGAGCCGGGAAACGTCGTGTCGGTGGAGCCCGGGATCTACCGCCCGGGCGACGCGGGCGTCCGAATCGAGGACCTCGTTCTCGTCACGGCGGACGGCTGCGAGCGCCTCACGCAGTTCACGAAAGAGCTCATTACGGTCACGTAGGGGCGAGATATATCTCGCCCCTACAATGCCCGCTGGCATGGCGGAGATCGTCTCCACGAACCAGTTCCGCAACGGGATGCACATCGAGCTGGATGGCTCGGTGTGGCGCATCGTCGAGTTCCAGCACGTGAAGCCCGGTAAGGGCGGTGCGTTCGTCCG
>DATDOS010000062.1:0-4605 GCA_035293125.1 Gaiellaceae bacterium
CCGAACGGCTCGTCCATGAGGAGGAGCGCGGGAGAGAAGGAGAGCGCGCGGGCGATCGAGACGCGCTGTTGCATCCCGCCCGAGAGCTGCCAGGGATAGTTCTTCTCGAACCCCTCCAGCTCGACGAGCTCTACCATCTCCCGGACACGCTCCGCCCGGCGCGCGCGATTCCAGCCGAGGAGCTCGAGCGGAAGGGCGATGTTCTTCACGACGGTTCGCCAGTCGTAGAGGACCGCGGCCTGGAAGACGATCCCGTAATCCCGGTCGAGGCGCGCCCGGTGCGCCGCCTTGCCGTTGACGAGGATCTCACCCGTGGAGGGCTCGACGAGATCGCCGATCACGCGAAGCAACGTCGACTTCCCGCATCCCGATGGCCCTATGAGCGAGATGAACTCGCCCCGGCCGACCTCGAGATCGATGTCTGTGAGCGCGGTGACGCCGCCCTTCCCGAACGTCTTCGAGACGCTCCGCGCGGAGACCACGGTGTCCGCGACGGTCATACGAGGCGCTCCGGCGCTCGGTGGACGACCAGCTTCTCGACGAGGACGACAAGGAGGAAGAAGCCGATGCCGAGCAAGGCAGCGATGAGGTTCGTCGCCCACAGGTTCTCGGGTGCCAGCACGTAGTACTGGTTGAAGTTGATGATCCAGCCCCCGAGCCCATCCTGGATCGACGAGGGCAGCTCGCCGATGACCGCACCGACGACGCACGCGGTAGCCGCCACCTTGAACGCCGAGAAGAGGTACGGCAAAGCCGCGGGGACCCGCAGCTTCCAGAACACCGACCACTCTCGCGCCGCGTACGACTCCATCAGCTCGACAGCGGCGGGATCAGCCGATCGCAAGCCCCGCACGGTGTTGACGGTCACGGGGAAGAACGTCAGATACGCCGCGATGACCGCGACGCGCATCCAGTCGGTCGGCGTCCAGCCGAAGATGCTCAGGTTGCCGAGACCGACGACCACGATCGGCGCGAGCGCGAGGATCGGAATCGTCTGCGACGCAACCACGTACGGCATGACCCCGCGCTGCAGCACTCCGAACCGCGCGATGAGCGCCCCGAGGACAAATCCGATCGCCGCGCCGATCGCGAATCCGACCGCAGCCTCCTTGGCCGTGAAGAGAGCGGCGTGGAAGAGTCTTTCCGCCAGCAGCGGCTCTCCCTCGCGAATGGGCTCGAACAGCGCGCCGACGATGTCGTGGAGGTGCGGCATGGTCGTTGCGTTGACCACGAACGGCCGTGTCCAGCCGGTTTCCATCCAGAGCCACCGGTAGCCCTCCCACAGCCCCCACAGCACGAGTACGACGAGGACGAGAGTCCCAGCCCGGCCGAGAGCGGATAGTGACCACCGGGAGATGGACTGCCCCCGCGACGCTGTTCCCCCCGGCTGCACCTGCATTCCATACCACACTCGAACCTGCGAGTTAGAGTCGGTGTGTGGCACTCGATCCGAAGCGAACCGTCGCCGAGCTGAAGGAGCTCCGGGAGCTCACCGAAGACGAGAACGGCGCGCAACGCGTCGCGTGGACGGAGACCTGGGAGCGGGCGCGTGAGTGGCTCCGTGGGCTGGTCGCGGAGACGGGCGCGAAGGAGTCGCTCGATGCGGCCGGGAATCAATGGTTCACTCTCGGCGGGAAGACCAAGCGCGCCGTGCTCATCGGTGGCCACATCGACTCCGTGCCGAACGGGGGCTGGCTCGACGGAGCGCTGAACGTCGTCGCAGGGGTCGAGGTTCTCCGGCGAGTGGCCGCCGACGGGAAGCCGCCTGTCACTCTCCGGCTCGTCAACTGGGCGGACGAGGAAGGCGCTCGGTTCGGACGGAGTCTCTTCGGATCGAGCGCAGCCGCCGGCTCGATGAGCGACCAGAACGAGCTCCGGCAGCTCACCGACCGGGATGGCGTCAGCCTTCCGGACGCACTCGCCGCGCACGGCGTGAATCTCGACAAGGCGGTCGGCGCACGGAAGGAGCTCGAGAGCGCGGCCGCGTACCTCGAGCTGCACATCGAGCAAGGTCCCGTCCTCGAATCACTCGGCTTGCCGCTTGGCGTCGTTCAGGGGACCTTCGGCGTCGAGCGCCACCGGATCACTTGGCACGGCCAGGCGGCGCACGCCGGTTCGACCCCCATGGACAAGAGGCGCGACGCGCTCGCCGGGGCGGCAAAGCTCGCCCTCGAGATCCGCGACATCGCGCGGCGCACGGGGGGCGGCGCCGTCTGCACCTCGGGGAACGTCGTCTGTCGACCGGGGATCGTGACGTCCGTGGTCGAGACCGCGGAGCAGCTTCTCGATCAGCGCGATCTGAACGCACACCGCCTCGCGATGATGCTCGCGGAGGCCAAGGCCTCGAGCGAGCGCTTCGCGGGAGAGGAGAACATCGAGGTCGAGTGGGAGAAGCTCTGGTCGATCGAGCCCATCCTCTTCGACGAGACCCTGCTCGGCTTCTGCGAGGAGGCGATCCGGGAGGTGTCGGGGACGGCACACCGGCTCCCGTCGGGGCCCCTCCACGATGCCGCAGAGATCTCGAGAGCCGGTGTGCCGACGGTGATGATGTTCGTCCAGAGCCTCCGCGGCCTCTCACACACGAAGCTCGAGGACACGACCGAAGCTCATCTGGAGCTCGCCGTCGCAGCCCTCGACCGACTGACGTCGAAGACGATCGCCTGGGTAGCCGCCGGCGGCGGGCGCTAGCGTCGCGGCGAGGGCCGATCTGACCACACGTTGGAGCGCTGTTGCGGCAGGTCTTGCCGTCGGCGGCTGCGTGACGTGGAACGTCTCGAACGTCGGTGCCGTCGCCGACCCGCTGGCCGAGAGCTACGGCGTCTCGCTGGCTGCGATCGGCCTTCTCACAACCGCGCTCTTCGTCACGCATCTGGCAGCGCAGCTCCCTGCGGGGCGCGGCGCAGACCGGTTCGGCGCGCGCACCGTGGCGCTTGTCGCCATCGGGGCGGCCGTGGCGGGCAATCTCCTTCTACTGGTCGACGGCGTCTTCGCGATCGCCATGCTCGGGCGCGCGATCGTCGGAGTGGGCTCAGGAGCCGGTTTCGTCGCCGGCCTCGATCTCGTGCGTGCAGGCGGCGGCGGGCCGGTGCTCCAAGGCCTCTACGGTGGAGCGACGATGGTTGGCGGAGGGCTCGCACTCATGATCGTGCCACCGCTCACCGACGCCACCGGCTGGCAAGCGCCCTACTGGAGCGCTGTGCTCCTGGCACTTGCCGCTGCGGTGCCAACCCTGGCCGCAACGGGAGCTCCGCGTGTGGGCCACGCGGGGCAATGGGTCGTTCGCGACGGCAGCCTCCTACCCCTCGGGATTCTCCAGGCTGCCACTTTCGGGCTCGCGGTCATCGCGGGTAACTGGGCGGTCCCCCTCCTCGAGCGCCAGGGCGCGAGCTCGGCCGCGGCCGGGCTCGCCGGCGGTCTGATCCTCTTCATCGGAGTCGTCACCCGGCCGGCAGGTGGGTTCCTGGCCGAGAGCGTGCGGAGCCGGAGGCTCGTCGCCCTTGCTCTCGTCGGCGTCTCGGGTGGCGCGGCGCTCCTCGCGCTCGGCGGTCCATTCGTGGTCTCTGCGATCGGCGCTCTCGTGCTCGGCCTCGCTGCCGGGCTCCCCTTCGCGGTCATCTTCGCAGCGGCCCAGCGTGCCCGCCCTGACGCACCGGCCGCGGCGATCGCGCTCGTGAACGCGTGCGCGATCCTCACGATCCTCGTCGGAACGCCGCTCGTCGGGCTCGCATTCGAGCTCCCGAGCGACGGGCGTCTCGCCTTCGGGGTGATCGCGGCGCTCTCGGCCTCGGCACTGGTCGTGCTCCGCAGGTCCCGCCTATAGCGCGATAATCCCGATCTTCAGCGAGCGAAGGAGAGAGACATGGCTCTGAGCTTCGGCGTCACCGTCCTGCCCGATCCCCCACCGAGTCGCCTCGTCGAGCTCTTCCAGCTCGCGGAGCGGCACGGGTTCGAGTACGGGTGGACGTACGACTCTCATGTCCTGTGGCAGGAGTCGTTTCCGCTCCTCACGCTCGCCGCGCAGGCGACGACGACCATGAAGTTCGGTCACTGTGTGACGAACCCGGGCACGCGAGAGCCGACCGTCCTGGCGAGCGGCTATGCGACCCTGCACGACATCTCGAACGGCCGGATGGTCATGGGCATCGGCCGCGGCGATTCGGCACGCCGTTACATCGGACAGCAGCCGGTCAGGGTCGCGGAGTTCGAGCGGCGGCTCGCGATGATCAAGGACTTCATGAACGGCCGCTCGGTGGAGTGGAACGGGAAGGAGCTCCAACTGAAGTGGGTGCGCCCCGAGCTCCCGGAGATCCCGATGTGGGTCGCCGGGTACGGGCCGAAGGCACTCGCGGTCGCCGGTCGCGTGGGGGACGGCGTGATCATCCAGCTCGCCGACCCCGTGATCGTCCAGTGGATCATGGACACGGCGCGCAAGGCGGCCGAGGAGGCCGGACGCGACCCCTCGGCGCTCAAGTGCATCGTCTGCGCGCCGAGCCACATCTCGGACGACATCGCCGATGCGCGCGACCAGGTGCGGTGGTTCCCGGCGATGGTGTCGAACCACGTCATGGACCTGATCGAGCGCTACGGGTTCGAGTCCGAGATCCC
>DATDOS010000063.1:0-3743 GCA_035293125.1 Gaiellaceae bacterium
AGAGGACGGTTGTCCTGCGCCGCATCCGCACCGAGTAACACGCTTCGCGGTCATGACGACCGTCGAGGGCGGTTCCACCGACTAGCTTCCACCTACTTCCCCGCGTCCTACGAGAGGCGGCCTCTGGCCGCCTCTCCCGGCGCGCCCGAAGAAACCGTTTTACGCACGCGACCATTCCTGCCCCTTACTGGGCGGGATCGCGGGTCGGCGCCACCGTCGCGCTTTGGGACATGCGCAGAAGGCGAGCAGTAGCTTCCGCGCGCACGCGTTTCTCGAGGGATCGAAGGAATCCTCGACCGGGCCATGCCCGATGCAGAGCACGCGGAAACTGCTCAGTCCGCCGGCTCTTCGATCAGGAGTTCGACGGGAACGCGCACGAACTCTTCTCGGGCGCCGCTCTCGTCGGTTCGCGTCAGCTACTGTGTGTTCGGCCGGCTGAGAAGCTCCCCCGGCTCGAGGCCGGTCAGGCGCCGCACGTCCTTCATGGCGATGAGCTTGAAGCCGGGCTTCCTATGCCAGGGGCACGCCCGCAAAGGGTATGAGACAGCCAATCAGGCGACAGAGAAAGGACGAGTACTGGAGCGCGGTGGTTCAACGATGACAAGGGGTGCGGCTTCATCACGCCCGACGACGGCGGGAAAGACATCTTCGTCCACCACAGCGGCGTCGCCGGCGAGGGCTTGAAGGAGCCTCGCTGAGGGAGTAAAGGTCGAGTTCGAGCCGAGCGAGGGGCAGAAGGGCCCGCAGGCGACGGACGTCCGCGCCGAGCCACGCGCTCTCAACGGTCGCCCACGTCGAGACGAGCGCTGTGACCATTTCGGTCATCACCGCCTTGACGCCGCCCGAGCTCGTCGCGAGCGCGCACGGCGCACGGCCGCCAAGCGTGCCGCCGAGAAGCGGATGAAGCGCCTCCTCGGCCCCGACTACCGCAACCCGGAGCGAGCGCCCGAGCACCGCCGCGATCCGCCTCTGCCGTCCGACAAGCAGCCCGAGATGACCGGCGTGCTCTCCCGACAGCCGTCCACCGCCCGGCTCGGCTACGGCGGCGTGCCCATCTTCCCGAACACCCCCGAAGGTCAGGCCGAGCGCCTCGCCTACTACGAGGCTCGCAAGCTCAACTACCTGCCGAACTCGCTGCTCGACTACAACGACGTGATCCGCAGCCGCGAGACGCCCGCCGAGCGCCGGGCTCGTGAAGGACGCACCACCGGCCGCCGCCAGTAAGGCGCCGGGTTAGGGATCAGGGATCAGCCCGAGCGAGGGTGGGTGCCGCAGTTCCCGCAATCTGCGACAGGTTGGGCGGGTGCGGAGGCTCGGCTGTGGCGGGGCTTGGCGAGCCGACTCGGTCTCAGCTACCGGGCCTCTTTTAGCCGGCGCCGCCCGCTGGTGCTTGCCAGTGCCAGACCGACGGACGGCACGACGGCGCTGACGGGCACCGTCAGGACGAGCGCGCGGACCGGCTTAGCCAGCACCTCGAGCGCGACCGCCGCCGCGTTCGCCGCCGCGCGCTCCTGGCTGCCGCCGGCGTCGGCGTCCCCTTCCCGTCGAGGAGCGTGCGCCCAATCCGATCGGCATCCAAACGAGAATACGTAGTCAGGGTCGAATCGGACCGGGAGGCTCGATGAATCTGCGAAGGCTGGGAATAGGGGTCGTCGCCGTCGCGGTATTCGCGACGGGCTTGTGGTCGGGAATCGGCAGCGCCGGCTGGCTGAGCACAGATGCCGAGCCAATCGCGTTGACTGCCACCCTTAATGTCGGCAAGGAGGTACCGAGGCCCAAGGGCGTCAGCGCGAAGGCCCAAGGCAGCTTCGCCGCCGGGCTCACTCGCAAGGGCACCGGCGGAACACTGTCCTGGCGCATCACGTTTCACGGCCTGACCGGGAAGGCGGTCGCGGCGCACGTCCATCTCGCCAAGCCCGGCAAGGCTGGGCCGGTCGTGGTTCCACTGTGCGGTCCCTGCCGCTCCGGAAGCCGCGGCTCAGCCAAGGTGAAGGCGCGCACGGTGGCTGCCCTCCTCGGCGGGGGCGCCTACGTCAACGTGCATACCGCGAAGAACCCGACGGGCGAGATCAGGGGACAGGTCACGAAGGGCGGTAAGGCACCTCTGCCGCCTACGACCACTACCACGACGGACACAACCACGACGACCACGACCTACGATCCATATCCGTAGGATCCAGGAGACGAGTCGCGCGAAGTCGCATGACAACAAAGCGCGACAACTACCCACTTTGAGACTACTCGGGCGCTTCGGCGCCAGGCTCAGACTGAGCTTCGACGCTCGCCTCCAGCGCAGAGTGAGTCGCGCCTTCACGGTCGCTCTCCTTTCTCGCCGTCTTGGGCGCGCCACTCAGACTTCGGACCCGTTCGACCGACTCCTGGTCGCGCAGGCGCAGCTCGAGGGGCTGACGATCGTCACGCGCGACGAGCGGATCGCCGCGTACGACGTCGAGACGCTCGCCGCGTAGCCGGGCGCTACTGATAGCTCGGAGCGCTCTCGGGCGGGGGCTGCATAGTCGCCCCCGGGAACGCGGGGCGCGGGGTCGGCTTCGGGATCGGACGGTCGCGCTCAGGCTCCTCGCCGGCGGGAGCGGGCGTCTCCTCGACGAAGATCGACTCCTCGGCCTCGCCGGCGAGCAAGCGCTCGAACTGTTTGTTCTTTGTCGATCGTCTCGCGCTCGATCAGGATCGCCGCGAGCCGGTGCAGCTCGTCCATGTGGGCGCGGAGGACGGCGTGCGCCGACTGGTAGGCCTCCTCGATCACGCGCCGGATCTCGTCGTCGATCTCCTTCGCCACATCGTCCGAGTAGTCGGGCTCGGAGCCCATGTCGCGGCCGAGGAAGGGAAGGTCGTGTTTTCGCCCGAGGACGCGCGGGCCGAGCTTCTCCGACATCCCGAAGCGCATGACCATCTGCTTCGACACCGCCGTCACCTTCTCGAGGTCGTTCGCCGCGCCGGTCGTGATCTCGTGGAAGGCGAGCTCCTCGGCCGCGCGTCCGCCGAGGGTCATCGCGAGCTCGTCCATCAGCGCCGACTTGGTCGTCAGGTAGCGGTCTTCGCGCGGCAGCGAGATCGTGTAGCCGAGCGCCTGGCCGCGCGAGACGATCGAGATCTTGTGGACCTCGTCGGTGTTCTCGAGGTGGTGGCCGACGAGCGCGTGCCCCATCTCGTGGTAGGCGGTGATCTTGCGCTCCTTCTCGGAGAGCAGGCGCGCCTTCTTCTCCGGGCCGGCGATCACGCGCATGATCCCCTCCTCGAGCTCCACCTGCCCGATCATCTTCTTGTCGTTCCGGGCGGCCAGGATCGGCGACACGTCCACCCCGTGACGCCGCCCGTCAACGCGTCATCCCGTCATCCGCGCCCCGAGCCCTCGCCTCAAACCCGCTCCGTAAGCGGTGATCCACCGACGTTGGGCTCGTTCGCGCCGACGTCAACCGAAACGTCATCCGCGTTGGAAACGCGCGCGAACGCCTGCCGCGAGCCCACCAACCCCCGCCCTACGACCTCGCGATCGATTGGTCGGTTGTCCTTCTTGTGACGCCAGGGGTCAGTGGCGTCATGACGTCACGTGCGAAGCTCGATCCCGCATGCTTACAGGGATGAAGCGCTGTCTGTGCGGCGTCAGGGTGCAGCGACACGCCGGAAGCGTCGCCGCCGTTTTCGGTCTCGAGCTGCGCACATTCCCTCGCAGTCGGCGCTCTGCGTCGCTGGTGCGTTTCTGGTGCGTTTACGGGCGGACTAGA
>DATDOS010000064.1:0-11023 GCA_035293125.1 Gaiellaceae bacterium
GCGCACGGCTTCGACGGGCTCGGGCGGCCAGTAGTCCTCGAACCACGAATCGCTGCGAAGGAACAGGGAGCCTGCGACGGCGGTGAGCGCCACCGCGAAGCCCACCGCGATGGCCATGTTGACACGCCGCTTCGGTGGCCCGGGATTGCGGCTTTCGAGAGTGCGACCGATCGCCACCGGCAAGAACACCATGCAGGCGAGCGCGAACCAGGGGATCCCGCGGATCGCCGTCACGGCGCCGACCGCTGTAAGGCCAAGGATGACGACGTCGAAGAGGGCCAGGCGTCGACGACCCCAGATGACGAGCGGGATCGCGATGGCGACGAGCACGTAGAAGAACAGTGTGTTCAGGGCCGGCGCGGCCCACCTCCACTCGGTCACTCGCCCGGCGAACGGCGGATCGACGAGCATGAGGTCGTAGTACTTCGCGGTCGCAATCGGGCCGTACGGCGTTGCGAGCACGGCGAGCGGGGGAAGGACGACGAGCGCGAGGCTCCTCGGCCACGACCGTCCCCGATTCCGGACGAGCTCGTAGCCGCCGAGCATCATCACGAGCAGCGCGCCGAGCGCGACGCTCCCGTGAACGTTCGCCCAGACGACGAGCAGCGCGAATGCGAGCCACACGCGGTTCGTCGGACGCCGAGCCTCGGCCGCGAGGAGCCAGAGGAGTCCGGTGTAGAGCGGCAGCGCGAGCATCTGTGCGCGTATCGACCAGGCCCACGGCGCCGCCATGAGAACGGGGAGGAACAGGACCCAGATGGCGCGGGGGCCTGCGCCGAGCGAGCGTGCTCCGGCGGCGGCAATCGAGAAGGCGGCGACGACTGACGCGCCGGTGGCTATAGAGAGGAGCGCGTGGCCGCCAAGGCTGTGGATGCCGTAGATCACGAGCTGCGCGAGCCACTGCTGATCGGTCCATGTGCTCCCGAGCCCATAGACCGTCAGTTCGTCCCGGCTCGGAAGGCCGTTCTGGACGACCTCTCGTCCGGCCATGAGGTTGAGCCAGCTGTCGTTGACGAGCAGAGCGGGAGGGAAGATCAGCAAGAAGATGAGGCCGAACCCCGCGAGGAGGACGACGAGGATGAACTCCTCCTCGGCGATTCGCCGCAGCCGGTTCACGCCCTATTCGTCGGCGTAGATCGGGCTCTCCACGAGCCCATGCTGGTACGCGAGGCGAGTCGCCTCCGTTCGGTTCTTCACGCCGAGCTTGCGGTAGATGTTGGTGAGGTGGAACTTCACCGTCTGGGGTGCGACCCAGAACTCCTTCGCGATCTCGTCGTTGGAGAGACCGCGCGTGAGCGCGCCGAGGATCGTCAGCTCGCGCTCGGTGAGACCGAGCGCCTTCGCGCCGGCTCGCTCGCTTCCATCGCCGCCGACGGCGGTGTGGACGTTGCCCTCGAGCGCCTGGCGTAGGGTCGCGGGAAGGTCGTCGGGGTTCACCGTCTTGATGACGTAAGCGGCAGCTCCGCGGCGCAACGCGGTCTCGATGAGCTCTTGGTTTGACGAGGCCGAGAGCATCACGACCTTCACCTCCGGATGTCGCCGCCGGATCTCGTCCAGGCAGGCGAGACCGTCCATGTGCGGCATCCGAACGTCGAGGAGGACGAGGTCGGGATTCGTTCGGCCGACGAGGGGGAGAACCTGTGTCCCGGACTGGGTTTCACCCACGATCTCGAATCCACCGTCGTCTTCGAGCGCGCGACGGATCCCGTCGAGGACGAGACGGTGGTCGTCGGCGATCACGACCCGCATCGGCGCAGTGTGGCAGAGGCCCACGACGGGGTCAGACCCGTGGGGTCAGACCCCAAGCCTCGTGCGGGGCAGCGCGGGGTCTGACCCCCAGGTCGTGCGTTGGGGTCAGACCCCACGGGTCTGACCCCTCTTTCTGTTCCGCGGAGGCCCCCTTCCGGGGCAGCTAGGTGTGCCTGGCCAAGGGTCCAGACCCTCGTCCGAGGGATTGCCGGTGCCCCAGGAGGGGGATACCCTCAGACTCAGATACCGAATCCGAGCCCGGATGCGCTTGAAGCTCGAGGGGGAGCACACACGGGGTTCAGGGCGAGTTCAAGCAGCGAAGGGAGAAGTCTGAGATGGGGAAGGTGGGCAACCTCAAGCGGCTAGTCGTCGCTCTCGGCGCGACAGCTGCGGTGCTGATCGCGGCGGCGGTATCGGGCGCCGCGCCTGCACCGGTCGACGTGAAGATCTACGACCAGTGCGCGAACGGCGATCCGTCGAGCACGTCGACCAGCTGTCCAGCCGGTTGGATCAACGGCATTCTCCAGGCAAACAACTCGCACTACGCCGAGGACGAGGTCACTCCGCAGCGACTCGTTCTCGAGCTCGAGAAGAACAGTGCGACGACGGATAGAACCGTCGAGATCTCCTACCTCACTCGCAAGGGTGGGGCGCATGCGTACGACTCCCTCGCAACGTGGAACTACACGCAGACGTCCGCTGACCACTGTCAGGATCTTCCCGGGTCGGTGCCGTGCCCCAGCGGCTCGCCGACGACGTTCCCGATTCCGCTCGATACCACCGTCGTGGCGGACTCGAACGGCTCTGGAAGCGCCACGTCTGCTCATCAGCTCACGGGCCAGGTGTTCACGATGTACGGCGGCACGATCACCTCGGTCTCGTCGTACACGCACGACGACGCGGCTGGATCGAGCGACTCGTACGCTCACGTGACGATCACCTACTCGGTGCCGTCGACGGCGGACGGCCCGCAGGTGATGCTTCTCTTCGGCGGCCATCTCGCCCCCAGCCTCGGCCCGCGTGGCTGGGGCGTCGGTGTCGGCTCAGGCTCGATCTCGGGCGGGCCGTACCACATCAGGATCACGGCGGCCGACGGCGGTTCAGTCGGAGCCCGCGACAACCAGATCATGTCGAGCGCGATCCTGTCCCCCGCCAACATCCTGATCAAGAAAGTGGCGGTCGGAGGCGACGGAACGTTCGACTACACCGCTACCGGCGGCATCTCGAGCAACTTCTCGATCACGACGTCTGGCGGAAACGGCAGCCAGGCGTTCTCGAGCATCACTCCAGGCACGTACACGGTGACGGAGTCCGCACCGCCTGCCGGCTGGGACTTCACGAACCTCGTGTGCGTCGACGAGGACGGCGGCTCGTCCGTCGACCTCGGCCAGCGCAAGGCGACCATCGACCTCGACCCGGGCGAGACGGTCACTTGCACCTACACGAACACGAAGCGCGGAAAGATCATCATCGAGAAGCAGACGCTTCCCGACGGCTCTCCGCAGCTCTTCACCTTCACGCGGAGCTACGGCTCGAACGTCCAGCTCTCCGACGGGCAGCAGAACGAGTCGGGCTTGCTCGCTCCGGGGACCTACTCGGTCAGCGAGACGGTCCCGAGCGGGTGGACGCTGACGTCCTCGACCTGCGACGACGGCTCGAGCCCGAGCGCGATCAGCCTGCAGGCCGGCGAGACCGTGAAGTGCACGTTCAACAACGCTCAGAACGGTCAGGTCATCGTCAAGAAGGTGATGGTCGGCGGTACCGACACGTTCAACTACACAGGGACGCCGAACGGCGCCATCTCCGTCAACAACGGGACGATCTCACAGGCTGTCGCCCCCGGCCAGTACACCTCGACCGAGGCGGCGAAGGCCGGCTGGGATCTGAGCTCGATCTCGTGCAGCGACGGCAACTCGTCGGGCTCGGTGGCCAACCGTCAGGCGACCTTCAACGTCGAGGCCGGCGAGACGGTGACCTGCACCTTCACGAACACGAAGCAGGGCCAGGTCATCGTCAAGAAGGTCATGGTCGGCGGCACGGACAGCTTCGACTACTCGGGGACGCCTGCGGGGACGATCTCCTCGAACAACGGGACGATCTCCGCGAACGTCGCCCCCGGTCAGTACACCTCGACCGAGGCGGCGAAGTCCGGCTGGGATCTGACCGCCGTCTCGTGTGACGACGGCAACTCCTCGGGCTCGGTTGCGAATCGTCAAGCGACGTTCAACGTCGAGGCCGGCGAGACCGTCACCTGCACCTTCACGAACACGAAGCAGGGCCAGGTCATCGTCAAGAAGGTGATGGTCGGCGGGACCGACACGTTCAGCTACACGGGCACGCCGTCGGGCTCGATCTCCGTGAACAACGGGACGATCTCGGCCAACGTCGCCCCGGGTGCGTACTCCTCGGCCGAGGACGCGAAGGCGGGGTGGAGCCTGACGAGCATCGCCTGCGACGACGGCAACTCGTCCGGCAACGTCGGCACGCGCACGGCGAACTTCAACGTCGAGGCCGGCGAGACGGTCACCTGCACCTTCACGAATACGAAGCAGGGCCAGGTGATCGTCAAGAAGGTCATGGTCGGCGGCACCGACACGTTCAACTACACCGGAACGCCGAGCGGCGCGATCGCTGCCAACAACGGAACCATCTCCGCGAGTGTGACCCCGGGCCAGCACGTCTCCACCGAGTCCGCGAAGGCAGGCTGGGATCTGACGAGCGTCGTCTGCGACGACACGAACTCGGTCGGCTCGGTTGCGAACCGCCAGGCGACCTTCAACCTCGAGCCGGGCGAGACGGTCACCTGCACCTTCACGAACACGAAGCAGGGCCAGGTGGTCGTCAAGAAGGTCATGGTCGGCGGCACGGACAGCTTCGACTACTCGGGGACGCCGAGCGGCTCGATCGTTGTCAACAACGGAACCGTCTCGGCCAGTGTGGCACCCGGTCAGTACGTCTCGACCGAGGCGGCGAAGTCCGGCTGGGATCTGACCGCAGTTGCCTGCGATGACGGCAACTCGGTCGGCTCGGTGGCCAACCGCCAGGCGACGTTCAACGTGGCTGCCGGCGAGGTCGTGACCTGCACGTTCACCAATACGAAGCGGGGTCAGATCGTCGTCGAGAAGCAGACCATCCCGAACGGCGACGAGGCCACCTTCGGCTTCACCGGCGAGATCGTCGCCACGCTCGGTGACGGGCAGAGCTCGTCCAAGTCGGTCGAGCCCGGCACGTACACCGTCGACGAGGCGGCGAAGGCCGGCTGGGATCTCACCTCGATCGTCTGCGACGACTCGAACTCGTCCGGGAGCCTCGCCAACAGGCGGGCGACCTTCAACGTCGCCGCCGGCGAGGTCGTGAAGTGCACGTTCACGAACACGAAGCGCGGCGCGATCATCGTCGAGAAGCAGACGAACCCCAACGGCGATCCGCAGGTGTTCGGCTTCAACGCGAGCTACAACCCGAACGGCTTCTCCCTCTCGGACGGACAGTCGAATGACTCGGGAGCCCTTGCTCCGGGTACCTACTCGGTTTCCGAGACCGTGCCTGCCGGCTGGGATCTCGAGTCGGCGACGTGCAGTGACGGGAGCCAGCCCGGCTCGATCGGGCTCGCAGCCGGCGAGACGGTGACGTGCGTCTTCACGAACGAGAAGGACGCCGTGATCATCGTCGAGAAGCAGACGAACCCGAACGGCGATCCGCAGTCGTTCGGCTTCAATGCCAGCTACGACGGCGACGGCTTCTCGCTCGCCGACGGACAGTCGAACAACTCGGGCGATCTCGACCCCGGAACGTACTCGGTCTCCGAGAACGTTCCGCAGGGTTGGGATCTCGAGTCCGCGGTGTGCTCGGACGAGAGCAACCCGAGCTCGATCGCCCTCGCCGCCGGCGAGACGGTGACCTGCGTCTTCACCAACACGAAGCGCGGCTCGATCATCGTCGAGAAGCAGACGAGCCCGAATGGGGCGGCCGGAAGCTTCGGCTTCAGCGGTGACGCGGCCGGGTCGATCGGCGACAACGGGCAGATCGTCGTCCCGAACCTCGTGCCCGGCACGTACACGTCGACCGAGGCCGAGGCCGAGGGTTGGAGCTTGACCTCGATCTCGTGCAACGACGCGAACTCGACCGGGAGTCTCGGCAGCCGGACGGCGACGTTCTCACTCGAGGCCGGCGAGACGGTGAAATGCACCTTCACCAATGCGAAGCTCGGCCAGGGCTCGATCAGCGTGTCGAAGTCGGCCAACCCGACCTCCGTCAAGGAGCCGGGTGGGCAGGTCACGTACTCGGTGACGATCACCAACACGTCAGCCGACGTCGACGTCCACATCACCAACGTCGTCGACGACAAGTTCGGTGACCTCGACGACTCCGGCGGCAACGGATGCTTCGACGTGCCGATCAACCTCGCTCCGGGCGAGAAGGTGAACTGCACCTTCCAGAGGACCATCACCGGCGTCGGGGGGACCTCGCACGTCAACGTCGTCACCGCGAGCGGGACGGACGAGGCCGGCAACCCGGTCTCCGCATCGGACGACGCGAAGGTCGACATCACGCCGCGGCTCATCGATCTCGTGATCGTCAAGGAGGCGAGCTCGCCGACCCCGCTCAACGGCATCGTCAACTACTCGCTGACGGTGACGAACAAGGGCCCGGACACGGCCACGAACGTTCAACTCGCCGATCCGGCCCCGGCGGGGATCACGTACCTCACGGCGAACCCGTCGCAGGGCACGTGCAACGTGAGCCCGTCGCTCATCACCTGCAGCCTCGGCAACATCGTCGCGGGGCAGACGGTGACCATCAACATGACCGGACGGGCGACGGCGGTCGGGTCACACACGAACACCGCCACGGTGACGGGGAGCGGTGGCCGTGAGACGAACGCGGGGGACAACGTCGACTCGGCCGTGACGGTCGTGCCGGCGCCGCTCAAGCCGCCTGCGGTGAAGCCGCCGCCCGAGCCTGAGGTCTGCCTTGCGCTGACCGTCTCGCCGAAGATGATCAAGGCGGACGGCAAGCTGGACAAGGTCACGGTGAAGGTGACGGCGGGCTCGAAGCGGGTGAAGGGCGTCAAGGTCATCGTCAGCGGAGCCGGCGTCTCCAAGACGGCGAAGACCAACGGCAAGGGCGTGGCGGTGCTCAGGATCAACCCGAAGAAGCCGGGCTTGATCACGATCACGGTGCTCGAGACGAACCAGAAGCTCTGCGGGCCCAAGCGGATCGGCGTCGTGGGAGTCTTCCTCCCGCCGCTCACGGGCTAGCGGGGAGGGGGCGCTACGCAAGGAGCTGAGGGGCGGCTGCGGCCGCCCCTCAGCTCTTCGGGCTGCCACTCGCCCCCTTCGGGGTCTGGCTTCAGCCAGACCCCGAAGGGGGCGGAACCGCTTCCTTCCGAGGCGCCCTGGAAGTCAGGGGTCTGGCTGAAGCCAGACCCCTGGAGCCCTGCTCCCGAAGTCAGGGGTCTGGCTTCAGCCAGACCCCTGGAGCCCTGCTCACTCGAACGAGGAATTGCCCCTCCCTCCGGCGGGGGATACCCTCAGAACGGGATGACGAAAGCGATTCCGATCGAGCGGTGGCCGGCGGCGGCAGCAGGAACCGTGCTGCTGCTGACGCTCGCCCTCGCCCTGGCTCCGGGTGCCGGCGCCGGCTCGACGAAGCTCTCGGAAGTCGACGTCGTCGGGTCCGGAACGATCGCGTGGCGCCAGGTGGCGGTGCTCGCGAGGCCGAGCGCCGACGCGAAGCGGGTCACCGTCCTGAACGAGTTCCGCCCGGACTTCCGGCCGCAGTACGTCCTCGCGCTCGATGCGGTGAGGGCGAAGAAGACGGGCAAGCCCACCTGGTATCGGATCAGCGTCCCCGGCCGCCCGAATGGGCGTACCGGCTGGGTGCGGGCCGCAGCGCTCGAGCTTCAGCCGGTTCGCAAGCGGCTGATCATCTACCGCGGCGCGCGCCGATTCGAGTTCTGGGACGGGTCGACGCTCGTCAGGTCGGGAAAGGTCGCCGTCGGCAAGCCGGGCGCGGAGACTCCGCTCGGCCTCTTCTACGTGACAGACAAGTTCGATCCGCGCATCGACCCGGACTGGGCGATCCTCGGCAACTACGCCTTCGAGACGAGCGCGTACTCGAAGCTCTCCGACTGGCCGGGCGGAGGCATTGTCGGTGTCCACGGAACGCCGTGGCCGTCGCTCCTGGGACAGGCCGTCTCGCACGGCTGCGTCCGCCTGCGCAACGACAACATCGAGTTCCTGCGCAACCGCGTCCCGCTCGGGACGCCGGTCAAGATCGTGCGCTAGCTCGACGCAGCGACGAATGCATACGGCAGGACGCCACCGGTCGTGAGAGTGCGAGAGTAGGCGCCCGTTTCGGCCGGCGCCGATGCAAGGTTCCGAAGCTTGTATCCGCCGTCCAGGAACCGGTAGCCGGGCACGAATGGTCGCCACGAGCCGCCGCCGCCATACGACACCGACACACGCTCGAACCTGAAAGAGAAGGAATTGCACGCCGGCTCGCCGCCGTTCCAGCTCTCGGCGGTTGCGATCGGCGCCCATCGCCCGGACGATCCGCGTAGCTGCACCGGCTCCGTCACTGCGTCTCCGTCAACCCATACGCGCCACCAGCCGGGGCGTCCCGACATCTCGAGGACGGCGACATGGTGACTCCGGCCGACAGGGACGCCCTGCTCGAGCAGCATGAACTCGGGGTCGCGGCCGTCGCGCGTCACCTCTGCATACAGGAAGGGCTCCATACCCGGCATCGAGGCGACGCCCGCCTGGATCCACGCGTCCTCGCCGTCCGCTCCCTGCCCGGGACCGCCGACGCCCACCCAGCCGGCCACGTGGCCCGATTCCACGCTCGGGTCACGCGCCAGCGTGATCGTGGCGCGAACTCCGTGTCCGCGATACGTCGCCTGGTGTCCTGCGTACGCGTAGCCGCTCTCTCCCCCAACGTCGCCGCAGGCGGGGCCGGCCGTCGCCGTCGTCGAGGCGCCGGCGAGGGCTGCGACTGCCAGAGCGCCGACAGAGACCGCGAGAAGAAGCCGCATCCGCACGCGGTTGTCGTCGGCGCCCCGCTCGCCGCGAGCCATCCCTCGTTCGCGCGATCAGGTCCTGGCAGGGGTCTGACCCCCTCAGTCCGGCTTCTCGTCAGGCCGAGACACCGTGCGCTACGGCCCGTGTGTGCTCGGCTTCGTGCGTGATCTCAGCGAAGTCGCAGATCAGGGTCAGGTCGCTGTCCCAGTGCCACAGGATCACGTCGTCGGCGGCCTCGGTGCACGCGGCGATGATGTAGTCGATCGGTCGGCGTCGATGTGCACCGTCAGTCGTGTGAGCAAGGCCACGCAGCAGCTCGACCGCTCGCTCCAGTGTTGGCTGCGCTATCGGCAACCAGCGGAGGTGTTGCCACACCGCCGCCCAGTCCTGATCGAGCTCGGCTCCTGAGGGCGGGCCCGTCAGGACCTCGAGGGCGATCGGTACGCACGTGGCGATCTCGTCGCCGGCGATCCGATCCACCAGAAGTTGCGGTAGATAGGTGCCGGGGTGCTTACGAGCGCCGATCCAGACGGAGGAATCAGTGAGGTAGAGCGCCACCCGCGACTAGCTCCGGGGCTCTCTCCACGTCGCGAGCGTCTCCTCGTCAGGCACGTGCAATCTCCCGTTCTGGACGTACCGTGCCGCCCTCTCGAGGGCGTCGCGCCGGTTGACCTCCTCGAGCGCGCGATTGACGGTCTCCTTGATGCCGCTCGTCCCGAGTGCGATCTCGGCTTTCGCCAGCTCTTCTGTGTCGATCTCGACTGTCGTCTTATGGTAGGGCATGCTCGAGCAGTATAGCTCACTATTCTCAGTTCATATATCACTATCGACCATGCCTCCCCATATCACGAGCGCAGTATCGACACCGGCCTACAATGCGGCGCGATGGCGACGACCGAGGACCGCGACGCGGCCGACTCGGTCGGGGCCTGGCGCGAGAACGTCTACGACCGCGCGCCGGAGCGCTCCGACGAGCTCTTCTCGACGATCTCTGGAGTCGAGAACGAGCCCCTCTACACCCCCGAGAACGTCGATCTCGACCACGCCCGCGATCTCGGTCATCCCGGCGAGTACCCGTTCACGCGCGGGGTGTATCCGTCGATGTACCGCGGGCGGCTCTGGACGATGCGGCAGTTCGCGGGCTTCGGCACGGCGGACGAGACGAACGCACGCTTCCGGTACCTGCTCGACCACGGGCAGACGGGGCTTTCGACCGCCTTCGACATGCCGACCCTGATGGGGTACGACTCCGACCATCCGCGCTCGCTCGGCGAGGTCGGGCGCGAGGGCGTGGCGGTCGACTCGCTCGCGGACGTCGAAACCCTGTTCGCCGGGATCCCGCTCGGGGACGTCTCCACCTCGATGACGATCAACTCACCTGCGGCGATCCTGCTCGCGTACTACGTGTGCGTCGGTGAGGAGCAGGGAGTGCCCCGCGACCGCCTTCGCGGCACCGCCCAGACGGACATCCTCAAGGAGTACATCGCCCAGAAGGAGTGGATCTTCCCGCCGGAGCCGTCCATGCGGCTCGTCGTGGACATGATCGAGTTCTGCGCGCGGGAGATGCCGCTCTTCCACCCGATCTCGATCTCCGGGTACCACATTCGCGAGGCCGGATCGACAGCCGCGCAGGAGCTCGCGTTCACGCTTGCCGACGGCTTCGCGTACGTCGAGGCGGCGGTCGCGCGCGGCCTCGACGTCGACGACTTCGCTCCTCGGCTCTCCTTCTTCTTCAACGCCCACCTCGATTTCTTCGAGGAGGTCGCGAAGTACCGGGCCGCGCGCCGGATCTGGGCTCGCGAGATGCGCGACCGCTTCGGAGCGCGGAACGAGCGGTCGCTCCTCATGCGGTTCCACACGCAGACCGCGGGCGTCTCGCTGACCGCGCAGCAGCCGGAGGTCAACATCGTGCGCACCGCGCTGGAGGCCCTTGCAGCGGTTCTCGGCGGGACGCAGAGTCTGCACACGAACTCCTTCGACGAGGCTCTCGCGCTGCCAACGGAAGAGGCCGCCCGTCTCGCCCTCCGGACCCAGCAGGTGATCGCGCACGAGTCCGGAGCGGTGAACACGATCGACCCGCTCGGCGGTTCCTACTACGTCGAGCACCTGACGACCACGCTCGAGGCTCAGGCGTACGAGTACTTCGACCGGATCGACCGGCTCGGCGGTGTCATCTCGGCGATCAAGGACAACTTCTTCCAGCGCGAGATCGCCGAGGCGTCGTTCCGGTACCAGTCGGAGGTCGAGGCGGG
>DATDOS010000065.1:0-2959 GCA_035293125.1 Gaiellaceae bacterium
AAGATTGAGCCGATTTTCAGCCGATCCGATCGGGAGGCATCCCGGGCCGGGCCGCCCCAGACGCGCTCAAAGGTCGCGAGCGAGTGTCGGGGCAGAAACGATCGAAACACGGACCCGCCCAACGCGGGAAGACGAAGAGAAGGCCCCCGTGCCCGGCATGGGCTGGTACGCGCGCGCAGAGGACACCGAGGGGACCCATTCTCTTTTTGGCAGAGCGACCAGAACAGGCGCCGGAACAGCAGGGCTAGAATGGCGCCGTGCTCGACGGGCAACTGCTCGCGTTCATGGGCGTCGCGCTCGTCATCTCGGTGACGCCGGGGCCCGACATGGCGCTCGTGCTGCGGAACTCCATCCGCGGCGGACGTCCGGCCGCGTATCGGACGATCCTCGGCACAGGCGTCGGCCTGATCGGGTGGGCGACCGCAAGCGCGGTCGGGATCGCAGCCGTGCTCGCCGCGTCGGCGACCGTGTTCACGGCGCTCAAGCTGGCCGGAGCCCTCTATCTCGTCTACCTCGGCCTGCAGACGCTGCTTGCACTGCGAAGAGGCGAGGCGCACGATCGCGCCGGCTCGAAACACGCCCCCGGCTCGCCGTTTCGCCAAGGGCTCGTAAGCAACCTGCTCAACCCGAAGCTCGCCGTCCTCTTCACGACGCTGCTTCCGCAGTTCATCTCGACCGACGATCCCGCCTTCGCGAAGTCGATGCTGCTCGCAGCCGTGTTCGTCGCGATCGGCATGACGTGGCTCGTGACCTACGTGCGTGTGATCGACGCTGTCGCGCGGAGCCGCCGCGTCCGCCGAGCGATGCAGGCCGCAAGCGGCGCCGTGCTGATCGCGCTCGGCGGACGGCTGGCGCTCGACCGCTCATAAGGGCGGGTCCGCGCTACACGCCGGCGAGTCTGGTGCCTCCTTTTTCCTTCGCTCGATGCGTGCGCGCGCGCCGAAGCCAACGCCACCGAGGGTCATGTCGCCTTCCCGCCACCCTGCGACAGCAGCGCGCATCGACAGATCACTGGCAGCCACTTGCGAGCCAGCTGGCGCGTGTAGACGTTCGATCCCGTCCCGCCCAGGAGGTAGCCGTGCGACAGTAGGATGCGCACAGGCGCATCCTACTTCACCGGCCTACGTGAGATGGAAGTAGAGCGCGTAGAGAAGAGCGACGGCCGGGTTCGACGTGTGCACGTTGACGTCGGAGGGGACGTCGAGCAGCGCTTCCGAGTAGTTGAAGACGATCTTCACGCCTGCGCCGATCAGCGCGTCTGCCGCATCCTGAGCGCTGTCGGCCGGCACCGCGATCACCCCGACGATGATTTTGCGGTCGCGGCAGATCTCGGCGACATCCTCGATCGAGCTGACCTTGAGGTTTCCCACCCGCTGGCCCACCTTCTCCGGGTCGTTCTCGAAGATGGCGGTGATCGTGATGCCGTGCTCGGCGAAGATCGGAGAGCTCGCGATGGCGCTTCCGAGCCGGCCGGCGCCCATGAGGGCGATGTTGTGTTGACCCTGCGCACGGAGGATCTTGCGGATCTCGTCGAGCAGCGCGTCCGTGCGGTAGCCGACGCCGCGCTTGCCGAACGTCCCAAAGGCGGAGAGATCGCGCCGGATCTGCGTCGCGTTGATGTTCGTGTACTCCGAGATCTCCTGCGACGAGATCCGGTCCTTCCCCATCTTCCTCGCCTGGGTCAGGACCTGCAGGTACCTGCTCAAACGGGCGGCGACTCCGACGGTCAGACGCTCAGCCACGTGCTCCCATCTGCACGACTTGTAACAAAACGTCACGATTCTGCCAGCGGCGGTCCTGGAAAGGCACGCTCGGCCCCGGAGCTACTCCTCGAGAAGCTTGGCCTCGTACCTTACGATCCTGCCCTCACGGATCGTGTATTCGATCCGTGCCCACCGCTCGTGAGCGAGTTCACCCGTTTCCTTCCAGCGATAGATCTGGTGGTTGAGGGCGGAGACGTGGCCGTCTCCGAGGTCTTCAAGCTCTCCGGGATCGAACTCGACGTCGAGGTTCTCCGGCCCACCCGAACCCGACCCGGCGTAGTACTTCCTCACCTCCTCGATCCCGCGCAGCGACTCCCCGCTCACGACGACCCACTCGAGGTCTGCTGCAAGCAGCGCCGCTGCGGCCTCAGTATCGTCGTCGACCAAGACCTCGCGCCACCGGCGGACGATCTCCACGTCCTCCACGCTCACGCTTCCGACTTTACTCCCGAGGCCGAAGCGGGCCGGTCACCCCTACCTTGTCGCGTTGCTTGCGAAGGGCGGCCATCAGACGCTCTTTGTACTCCGCCACCTGCCACGATGCGGAGGTCGGCGTGGCGCCGAGACTGCGACCCGGCTCGCCGTGTGAGACCGCACGCAACGAACATGGAGTCCACGTACGGGTCATATCCGAGAGCGGGTGCGGCGCAGCGGGTGGTCGACATGCCCTCGAGGGCGTATGCTCGGGACGTCAATAGAGGAGGGCAGGCATGTACGCACGCGTAGCGGCGTTCGAGAGCCGCGACATGAGCCTGGCCGACGAGCTGATCGGAACGGTACGCGAGCGCGCGAGGTCGGGTCAGGACCTACCGGACGCGAGGCGTCTCCTGATGCTCATCGACCGCGAGGCGGGCACCGCTCTCGGCATTACGTTCTTCGAGAGCGAGGACGCGGTCCGGCAGGCAGAGGCGGGGTTCGATCGGATGGCAGACGAGATCCCGGAGGAGATGCGTGGGCGGCGAACGTCGGTCGACGTCTACGAGGTGGCCATCGAAGACGTGGGTGAGGGCGCCAGGACGGCGCGGGTCAGCTCGCTCGAGGGGCCGCCGGACAAAATCGATGAGGGCATCCGCTTCATCAAGGAGCAGGTCCTTCCCGCCGCGCACGACCTCACGGGTTGGACGGGCGTGATCGCCCTCGTCGATCGAGCAGCCGGCCGCACGAAGACGATCACGCTGTGGGACAGTGACGAGTCC
>DATDOS010000066.1:0-3744 GCA_035293125.1 Gaiellaceae bacterium
AAAAGCCCCGGAAACGGGACTTTTCGTTCTCGCGAGGGCGCGCGGGCGGATGTCGGGCTCGTCACGCCCCGGCCTCCACCTCCGAGCGCGACGAGCCAGCGAGCATCGCGGTCGTCCTTCCCGCATTCGGGCTCCTGCCACGACCGAAGGTGTGCCCGCTCGCCACACCGGTCGGCTCGTATGCGCAGTCGGGCTCCTCAGCGAGAGGGTCACCGGTGGCGGCGTACGCGCGTGCGCGGCAGCCGCCGCAGAGAGCGCGGTACTCGCAGGCTCCGCAGGCCCCTCCCAGCCGGGATGGGTCACGGAAGGCCTCGAACAGCGGGGCGTGCGCGTAGAGCTCCGAGAAGGGGCGATCCCGGACGTTCCCGACCGAGAGGGGCAGGAACCCGCACCCGCACACGTCGCCGACGTGGGAGACGAAGACGAACCCGTTCCCTGCCATGCATCCCCGCGACATGGTCGTCAGCCGCGTGGTCAGTCGTCTCGGCCGCCGTTCCTCCCGCAGCCGCGCGCTCTGCGCCTCGACGCGGCGGAAGTGTGGGGCACAGATCTGCTTGACGGGAAATGACGAGCGGCGTTGGAGGCGGTAGAGCCAGCGCAGTACGCGTTCCTGCTCGGCTGGGGCGAGCTCCTCGTCGGCGAGCAGCCGTCCCCGCCCCGTGGGGACGAGGAAGAACAGCTCCCAGCCGGCGGCGCCGAGCTCGCCCACGAGCCGGTGCATCCTCGGGAGCAGCCCTGCGTTCGATCGCATGACCGTCGTGTGCAGCTGAAACGGCACACCCTCTCGTCGCAGATTCGCAAGACCCTCGAGCGCTCCCGCGTGGAAACCGGGCGTCGTCGCGAACGCGTCGCAGCGCGCCGCATCCGGGAAATGCAGGCTGAAGGAGAGCCGTCGGATGCCCGCCTTGCGGATCGCGTGGCAGGTCTCCGGCGTCAGCAACTGCCCGACGTCGACCGAGAGCGCCAGCTGGAGGCTGAGCGCAGAACCCTGTTCGGCCAGCTCGAGGACGTCGGGACGCGTCAGCGGTTCACCTCCGGTGAGGATCACGACCGCGCCGGGAAAGGCGGTCGCGATGTCGTGCAACAGGCGCACGCCTTCTGCCGTCGTCAGCTCCGCTGGGTGCCGATCGGTCTGCGCCTCCGCGCGACAGTGCCGACAGGCGAGTGGGCACGCGCGCGTCAGCTCCCACGCCACCACGAGCGGAGGCCGCGTACTCACGGGGCGCCGCCTGCGGGGAGCATGGCTGGGATGCGGTCGTGTCGGGGCAGCCCGACGAGGGCGGCGAGCGCGACGAGTGCCGCCCAGACGGTTCCGGCGCCGGCGACGTGAAGCATCGCCAGCGGCTCGTGGGCGGCGCTGTCTTCCCCGGCGAGGACGAGTGACACCCCGAAGACGATCTGGAGGACGACGGCAGCGAGCGGCGCCGTCCCTGCGAGCCGAGGGCCGCGCCCGCGCCACGCCTGGATCGCGAGGGAGACCGCGAGGCCGGCGACGAGGTACGCGGCGCTTCGGTGTGCGACCTGCAGCCAAGCACTCGCTCCGCCTGCCGCTAACTCGCCGTTGCAGCTCGGCCAGTCTTGTCCACAGGCATCGTCGGCACCGGCGGACACGACGGCCGCGCCCAGCGCCACCGCGACGAGGCCGATCCCAGTCGCCGACCAGGCGAGACGAACGAAGCCTTCGCTCGCGTGGAAGCCCATGCCGCGACGCCATGCCGCCCCCGCCGTGAGCACGGTCGCGGCCAGGAACAGCATCCCGACGACGAAATGGACGCCGACGATCCAGCCGGGCAGCTCGAGCCAGACGACGATCGCCCCGAGCAGGGCCTGGACGGGGACGAGAAGGACCGCCGCGAGCGCAGGTATGACGACATCCCGCCGCGCGCGATAGCGCCGCCACGCCCACACGAAGACGAGCACGACGAGAACGGTGACGAGGCCCGCGACCCAGCGATGACTCGTCTCGATCAAGGGCTCCTTCTGCTGCGCCGGGACGAGCCGGCCCTCGCAGAGCGGCCAGTCGGGGCAGCCGAGACCCGACTCGGTCACGCGCACGATCCCGCCCACGGCGACGAGCGCCCAGACGGACAGCGCAGCTGCGAGCGCGAGAAGCCGGAACCCCTGGGTCGGGCGCATCGCCGTCATTCAAGCGAGGCGTCCCCGCGTGCCCGTGATCCAAATTGATCAGGCTGCTCCGACCGACGGCGAACAGACTTGCCGAGGCATGGCGTGCCCTGACAGGACGGAGACAGGACCTCGAGCGGGCGGGCTATCTCGCGACCGTGCGCCCCGTCACGGTGCCAATGCGGATGCGGAAGCAGACGGTCCGGGCGCCGTCCGTGCCGTGCCGGCGGCGCGCAGTGCCTTCCTCGCCGCTGCGTCCGAAGCGCGCCGCGAGGAGCGCGATCGCGGCCTGCGCGTCCGTGCCGTCGAGCTCCTCGTAGAGACCGTGGACGATCGCGCTCCGCCAGCTGCCGGTGCCCTCGTACTCGTCGACCTCGAAGCAGACATTCGGGTTCTCTCGCATCATGCGGGTCTTCTGACCCTCCACCGAGGCCACGTACAGCGCGCCGCCGTCATAGGCGTAGATCACCGGGACGACGTAGGTGAGACTGTCCGTGTGGCAGCCGATCCGCCCCACGACCTGGTCGTTGAGGAGATCGTCGATCTCGGCTCGCGACAACTCGTCGATCATCGGGCCGTAGTGTGCCCGTGAGGGCTCGAGCGTGGGAATGCGTAGTTCTCCGCAGCGTGGATCCGTGAACCCGCGGCTGCGCCTTGAACGCTCCCGGGGCAACCCTCCGCGGAACGTGGGCGAGACGTACCGCTCGGGCGATGCGCTGTTCGCGTTCGACGCGCAGCTCAACGTGATTGCCTGGAACGATGCCGCCGAGCACCTCACCGGCATCAGCGCCGACGTGGCCATCGGGCAGCAGTGCTGGGATGTCCTTCACGGCGTGAGCGAGCGGGGAGACCTGATCTGCCACCCCGGCTGCTCCAACGCTCGCCTCGCGCGCGAGGGTTGGCCGTTGTCGTGCTCGCGGATGCTGATCGCGACGCCGAGCGGGCGGAGGCTCGTCTCCGTGTCGACGATTGCAGTGCACCGGACGGGTGAGGAGCCGGTGGTACTGAACCTGCTCCGCAACGGTCATGCCACCGAGCCGACGAAGAAGGCGGCGCAGCGGCTGAGCGCCCGCCAGATCGAGGTGCTGCAGCTGCTGGCAGAGGGCGTCCAAGCGCACACGATCGCGGCGCGCCTCGAGATCGCAGAGGCGACGGCCCGCAACCACATTGCCGCCGTCCTCCGTCGCCTCGGCTGCCATTCGCAGCTCGAAGCGGTCGCCGAGGCCCGACGGCTGGAACTGATCTAGGGCCCGTACCGCACGGACTCCCGCTCGAGACGCCGACCCGACTACCCGCCGGGCACCGGCGCGCGGGCGACACCGCGCGGGTGCCCCCGCAGCTCCTCGGCCGGGGCCGTCCGCAGCAGCCAGACGACACCTCCCAAGCAGGCGGAGGTTGCGATGAGGAGCCCGACGAAACCGAGCGTGTAGGTTCCGGTCACGTCCTTGACGACGCCCATCACGAGCGGTGGGAAGAAGCCTCCGAGGCCACCAGCGGTGCCGACGAGTCCGGTCGCCGCCCCGGTGTCGTTCGGGAACTCGGCAGGCACGAGCTTGAACACGGCGCCGGAGCCGGCTCCGAGGAAGCAGGCGAGGGAGAGGCATGCAATCGTGATCGGGA
>DATDOS010000067.1:0-11416 GCA_035293125.1 Gaiellaceae bacterium
CACGGAGGCGATCGCCGGCCGGCTGACGATCTCGCTCGACACCGCCCGCAATCACATTCGCGCGGTCCGGCAGGAGCTCGACTGCCACACGCGCCTCGAGGCAGTCGTGACCGCCCGCCGGCTGGGACTGGTCGCCTGACATGGAACGACGTTCGTCGAGAGACCGGACCGCCTTGACTTGTGCGACCGCGGCCTCGATGCGACGAGGGTTCCCTCGAGCCGGCGCCACGGTCCGACCGGCCACGTACCTCCTCAGGGGCCAGAAGCGGTGCGCGTGCGCCTTCGCATCATCACGCGACGGAAGTGGGCGGTCGTGGCGGGGCTCCTCTTCGCCCCCGCTGGCGCCCTCGTCCTCACATCGCTCGAGGATCCTCGCTACGAGGCGTCGGCGCTCGTCCTGATGAACCGGCAAAGCCTCGCGGCGAGCCTCACGGGGACTCCGGACGTCCTTGCGTCCCGAGGCGCGGCCCGGTACACGCGGACGCAGGCCCGCCTTGCGCTCATCCCCGCCGTGGCGTCCCGTGTCGGCATGGCGGCCGACTCCGATGCCGAAGAGATCTACAGCTACGGCCACGACAACGCCTACGGTTGGTACGACTCACCGACGACGACTGTTGATCGCGCCGCACGTGCGCCGGCGCCGTGAGCGCCACGACCCATCGAACCCCCCGCCTGGATGCACAGCGGAACGTGAGCGTCGCGGAGCTGGCCGTACCGCGCAGGGAGGTGGTTGCGCAGCGCCGGCCGGTCGCGCGCGGGCGAGGCTGGTTGATGAGGCGAACGCTCCTCGTGGCGGATCTGCTCGGTCTCATGTGCGCTTTCGTCGCCGCCGAGCTGCTCTTCTCGTCCCCCTCGAGTGACGCTGATCGAGCCCCTCCCGAGATCGAGCTCCTCGTCTTCGCCGGCACGCTTCCGCTCTGGGTCCTGCTGGCCAAGGGCTACGGTCTCTATGACCGGGACGAGGAACGTACCGATCACACGACGCCCGACGACCTCGTTCCCATCTTCCACCTCATCACGGTCGGCGCCTGGATGGTGTTCGCCGGCGCTGCCCTCACCGGTCTCGCCGATCCGAATCTGGCCAAGCTCGCGGCGTTCTGGGCGCTCGCAGTCGTGCTCGTCACGCTTGCACGCGCTGCGGCGCGGGCTTTCTGCCGACGTCGATCCTCCTACCTCCAGAACGCCGTGATCCTGGGCGCGGGAGAGGTCGGCCGGCTGGTCGCACGCAAGCTGATGCGCCACCGCGAGTACGGCATCAACGTGATCGGCTTCGTCGACCACGCTCACCTGAACGGCGGAGACAGCGAGGACGGCCTCCCCGTGCTCGGGCCTCCAGAGCGTCTTTGCGGGATCGTGCGCCAGCTCGGCGTCAAGCGCGTCGTCGTCGGCTTTCCGGTCATGCCCTACAGCGAGACCGCAGACCTCATCCGCGACGTGAACGAGCTCGGTGTTCAGGTGGATGTCGTGCCGCGGCTGTTCGAGCTGGTCTCGCCGGCGGTCGGCATCCACACGGCTGAGGGCGTGCCACTGGTCGGGCTGCCCCCGCCGCGCTTGTCACGCTCTTCTCGTCTTCTCAAGCGGTGCATAGACGCCGGCGTGGCGGCCGTCGGCTTGGCGATGCTCGCGCCCTTCCTCCTCGTCGTCGGGACCCTCATCAAGGTCGACTCGCGCGGCCCGGTCTTCTTCCGGCAGACCCGGATGGGCTGCGGGAAAAGGACGTTCCGGATCTTCAAGTTCCGGACGATGGCGGCCGACGCCGACGAGCGGAAGGCCGAGGTCGCCGACCTGAACGTACACGCGAACGAGGGCGAGCGGTGCATGTTCAAGATCCCGGCCGACCCTCGGCTGACGAGAGTCGGCCGGTTCCTGCGCCGCTACTCGCTGGACGAGCTCCCACAGCTGATCAACGTCCTCACGGGAGACATGTCGCTCGTCGGGCCGAGACCGCTGATCCTCGAGGAGGACCGGCTCGTGAACGGGTGGGAGCGGAGGCGACTCGATCTGAAGCCGGGCATGAGCGGCCTCTGGCAGGTGCTCGGGCGGAGTGACATCCCCTTCGAGGAGATGGTCAGGCTCGACTACCTCTACGTCACGACCTGGTCGATCTGGACCGACGTGCGCCTGCTCCTTCGCACCGTCCCGCTCGTGTTCAGGGGGCACGGAGTTTAGCGCCGTGGTCGACATCGCCGAGCGCCGCCCCGCTGAAGGGCTGGCCGCGCCAGGAGAGGGCCGATGAGCCTGGCCTCGCGGGTGCTCGTGACGGGGGCCGGCGGTTTCATCGGCCACCACCTCGTTCGCTTCCTGAAGCTCCAGGGCGAGTGGGTCCGAGGCGTCGACCTCAAGCCGCCCGAGCACGAACCGACAGAAGCGGACGAGTTCCTGCTCCTCGATCTGCGTTCGCCGGAGAGCTCGCTCGCTGCAATGGAGGGCATGACCGAGGTCTATCACCTCGCTGCCGACATGGGGGGCATGGGCTTCATCTCGGCGAACCACGCGACGATCTTCCGCCACAACGCGCTCATCGACCTGAATGCGCTCGAGGAAGCGCGCCTCTCCGGAGTCCGCCGGTTTCTCTACGCCTCGTCAGCGTGCGTCTACCCGGAGTACCTCCAGGCCGAGACGAGCGTCGAGCCGCTGAAAGAGGAGAGCGCGTACCCGGCGCAGCCGCAGGACGCGTATGGCTGGGAGAAGCTCGTCGCCGAGCGGCTCTGCATCCACTACCGCGAGGATTTCGGACTCGAGACGCGGATCGCACGGTTCCACAACATCTTCGGACCGCTCGGCACGTGGAGCGGAGGGAGGGAGAAAGCGCCGGCCGCGCTGTGCCGCAAGGTCGCTCTCGCGAAGGTGACGGGCGACCCGGAGGTCGAGATCTGGGGCGACGGGAAGCAGGTCCGTTCCTTCTGCTACGTCGACGACTGCGTTGCGGGCTTGTTCCGCCTCATGCGCTCGGACTACGGCGAGCCGCTGAACATCGGCCAGAACCGCATGGTGACCATCGACGAGCTCGCGGACATGATCGCCCGGATCGCGGGCATCAGAATCGTCAAGAAGCACGTCGACGGACCCCAGGGCGTGCGCGGGCGCAACTCCGACAACACGCGGCTGCTCGAGGTGCTCGGCTGGGAGCCGGAGATTCCGCTCGAGCTCGGCCTTTCTCTCACCTACGGGTGGATCGAGGCGCAGGTGGCGTCCTGGCTTCGTAACGCCGTCCCCGTGGAGACCTAGGTCGTGCAGCTCCGCTACTCCGTGGTCGGCCTCGGGAAGCTCGGTGCGAGCATGGCGGCGGCGATAGCGTCGCGGGGGTTCGACGTCGTCGGCATGGACGTGAATCCTCGCGCCATCGAGCTCGTGAACGCCGGACGTGCGCCTGTCCTCGAGCCGGGCCTCGACGCGCTCATCTTCCGCCACCGCTCGCACCTGCGAGCCACGGAGAGTGCACGCGAGGCGGTGCTCGAGTCGGACGTCACGTTCGTCGTCGTGCCGACACCGAGCGACGAGTGCGGTGCCTTCTCAGTCGAGTACGCGGCACAGGCCTTCGCGGAGATCGGCCGAGCCCTGGCCGACAAAGAGGGCTACCACGTCGTCGTGCTCACGAGCACCGTCCTGCCGGGAGCAACGCGGCACGTCTTGGCGCCTATCCTCGAGCGAACCTCGGGCAAGAAGTGCGGTGACGACGTCGGGGTCTGCTACAGCCCCGAGTTCGTCGCTTTCGGGTCGGTCGTCTCGGACTTCCTCAACCCCGACTTCATCCTCATCGGTGAGCACGACGACCGCGCGGGCGGGCTGCTGGACACCTGCTACGCGGAGATCACGGAGAACGGAGCGCCGTGCGGGCGCATGAGTCTCGAGAACGCGGAGCTCGCCAAGATCGCTCTGAACGCGTTCGTCACGACCAAGATCGCGTTCGCGAACACGCTCGCCGATCTCTGCGAGCAGATTCCCGGAGGTGACGTCGATGCCGTGGCCGACGCGCTCGGGCTCGATCGCCGGATCGGACGCGACTACCTGACCGGAGGGCTCGGGTACGGCGGGCCGTACTTCCCTCGTGACAACGCGGCCTTCGGCTTCTTCGCAGCACAGCTTGGTGTGCCCGCCGACCTCTCGGCAGCGACCGACCAGCTCAACCGCGCACGTGTCGGGAAGATCGTCGCTCGTGTCTTGTCAGCCGTGCCCCGGTGCACCAAGGCGGCCGTGCTCGGCCTCGCCTACAAGCCGGGCTCGAACGTGCTCGAGGGCTCGCAGGGGGTGGAGATCGCCCGCCGGCTCGCAGACGCCGGCGTGCAGGTGGTCGCTTTCGACCCCCTTGTGTACGAGTCTTCGCCGGCCCAGCTCGACGGGAAGGTCGAGATCGCCGACTCGATCTGGGAATGCCTCGCCGGAGCCGAGGTCGTGATCGTGGCGACGCCCGACCCCGAGTTCGCCACGCTCTCTCACGCCGACTTCGAGCACGACGGCAGAACGGTCACGGTCGTCGACTGTTGGCGGACTCTCGACCCGCGGCTCGCAGACGATCCGGCAATCGACCACGTGCGCGTCGGCCTCGGCCGTGACACCGACGTGGAGGCCCGGCGGCTGGTCTCGTTGTGGAACGGAGAACGCGTCCCCGAGCCCGAGTACGCCGCCTCCAGTTGAGGTGATCTCGTACGCCGAGATCCTGGACAGGCTCCAGCCCGCGCCTTGGCGTGCCGTGGAGGCGTCGGCCGTCTGATGTGCGGGATCGCAGGCGCTGTCGGCCACGAGGCCACGACGAGCGTTCCGGCCGTCGAGGCGATGTGCGCCAAGATGATCCGCCGGGGACCCGACGACGGCGGTCTCGAGGTCGTCTCCGCCGAGGATCCCGTGGTCGTCCTCGGCAGCCACCGCCTGGCGATCATCGACCCGTCGCCGGACGGCGACCAGCCGATGTCCGATCCCGTGCGCGGCACGACGATCGTCTTCAACGGGATGATCTCCAACTTCGCCCGGCTTCGAGCCGAGCTCGAGTCCCGGGGCGAGCGCTTCCGCTCACGGTGCGACACCGAGATCGTGCTCAGGGCCTACGGACGATATGGGCGGAGCTGCGTCGGACACTTCCGCGGCATGTTCGCCTTCGCGGTGTGGGACGCGAGGGACGGCACGCTCTTCCTCGCCCGCGACCGGCTCGGAGTCAAGCCTCTCTACTACTACGTGCGCGGCGACGAGCTCCTGTTCGCCTCCCAGGTGAAGGCGCTCCTGGCGACCGGCCTCGTTCCGTTCACGCTCTCGCGGGCCGCCCTTCGCACCTACCTCTCCTTCGGCGCGGTCAGCGAGCCGCTGACCGCCGTCGAGGGCGTGCGGGCGCTGCCCGCCGGGCACACGGCGCTCCTCCGGGACGGGCGGCTCGAGCTCCAGCAGTACTGGGCACCTCCGAGAGAGCCGGCATCGAGCCCTGTGAGCAGGGAGCTTGCCGTCGAGGAGCTCCGTCGCCGGCTCGAGGAGATCGTCGCACAACATCTCGTCAGCGACGTCCCGATCGGCGTCCTCCTCTCCGGCGGTCTCGACTCCTCGTTCCTCGCCGCTCTCGCCGCCCGAGCAGTCGACGGCGTGTGCACGATCTCGATCGGGCTCGACGACCCGGACTTCTCGGATGCGGGCTACGGGGACCTCGTCGCCGCCCACATCGGGTCGTCCCACACCTCGCTCACGCTCGACGCGGCCTCGCTCCGCGCCTCCCTCGACGGGGCCTTCGAGGCGATGGACCAGCCCACCTTCGACGGCGTCAACACGTACGTCGTCGCGGGCGCGACGCGGGAGGCGGGTCTGACGGTGGCCGTGTCCGGCCTCGGTGCCGACGAGCTCTTCGACGGCTACGACCACGTGCGGCGGACAGCGCTGCTCGAGCGCGCGCGCGCGCTCCCCGCTCCGGCGCAGAACGCAGCCCAACTCGCGCTCGGAGGTCTTGCCGGAGGAGCGCGCCTCGAGAAGGCCCTGGCGTGGCTGACAGACGAGCACGGCTGCGGCTCGTCGTACGAGCTCCTGCGGCGGCTGTTCCTCCCGGAGGACGTGTCGCGGCTGCTCGGGGCCACCCCGCCAGAGGAGATGCAGGGGATCGGCGCGCTCGATCCCGGACAAGACCTCGCTGTCCAGCTGTCCATCCTCGACCTGACGAACTACCTGAAGAACGTCCTCCTCCGCGACACGGACGCGATGAGCAGGGCGCACTCGATCGAGGTGCGCGTCCCCTACCTCGACCACACGCTCCTCGAGTGGGTGCTCGGCCTGCCCGCGGAGGTGAAGGGGGCGCGGAAGGAGCTGCTTCGCGTCGCGGCGCGCGACCTGCTGCCCGAAGCGACGCTCGCCCGCACCAGGCACGGCTTCCTGCTTCCGCTGCACCGCTGGATGCGCACAGAGCTACGGCAGGAGCTCGAGGAGACGCTCAGGTGGCCGCCGACCGCCCTGGTGGCGGCTCTCGACTCGAGCGCGATCGCCAAGGTCTGGGCAGCCTACTCGCGCGACAACCGCCGCTGGCTGCCGGCCTGGGCGCTTTTCGCGCTCTGTCGCTGGACGGAGACGATCGAAGCGCTGGTTTCGGCGCGGGAGCCGATCGGTACGCGATGACTGCCATCGCGCTCGGACAGAAGCGCGGCCTCCTCGACCGCCTCGACCTGGTCCTGCTGCAGGTCGCGAAGCGCGGCCGCGAGCGACTCGACGCGGCATCTCGCTTCCACGGGAGCTACACGGAAGAGGACGCCGCCCGGGACCTCGCCGACGGTCGAAGGACGTGGCGCTTCGGCGTCATGCTCGCAGTGCAAGCCGCGCGTCGACCGGAGGGGCTGTGACGGAATGAGCAGCGAGGCGCTTCTCCTCGTTCGTCGCTCGGCGTCCCTCGCCGCCCGAGCCCCGAGGTGGCGAGACGCAGCGGGCGGCGGCCTGCTCGCGTTCGGGCTGCTCACGCCACTTCTCGCCAGCGACGGCGGCTATTTCCCTCCCGCCTGGAGCTGGAGCACGCTCGTTCTCTCCTGGGTCGCATTCGTCACGCTGGCCACGCGAGCCGACGTCCACCTCGGCCGGCTGGAGCTCACCCATCTCACGGCACTGCTCGGGCTCGTCGTCTGGATCTTCCTTTCGTCGCTCTGGGCGGAGGGAGGAGAGGCGCCGGTGCTCGAGGGACAGCGTGCGCTGACGTACCTCGTCGGGGCGCTCGCCTTCCTCTTGCTCGCCCGCTCGGCGACGAGGCAGCCGCTGCTGGTGGGAACGTGGGCGGCGATCGTCGCAGTGTGCGGCTACGGGCTCCTGACGCGTCTCGTGCCCGAGCGGCTCGGCATCTTCGACCCGATCGCGGGCTACCGACTGAGCGAACCGCTCGGGTACTGGAACGCCCTCGGCCTCGTCGCGGCGCTCGGAGCGCTCATTGCGCTCGGTCTCGCCGCGCACGCCCGAGCGGTCGCCCTCCGCGCGGCGGCGGCGGCGTCGATCGTGGTCCTGCTCTCGACCCTCTACTTCACGTTCAGCCGCGGGGCTTGGATCGCGCTCGGGGCAGGGTTCGCCGTCGTGCTGGCGCTCGACCCGCGACGGCCCCGCCTTCTCGCCGCCGTCGCCGTCGCGGCGCCGCCGGCCGTCGCGGCGGTCTGGCTCGCATCCCGTTCGCCCAGCCTCACTCGGGAAGACGCGCTGCTCGCGGACGCCTCGCGGGAGGGGCACCGCCTGGCGCTCGCGCTGGCGGGACTCGTCGCTGCGACTGCTGCACTCACGTGGGCGCTTACCCTCGTGGAGCCGCGTCTCCGGCTGCCCCGGACATCCGCCCGAGGCGTGTGGGCGTCCCTCGCGCTGCTCGCGGCCGCAGGCCTCACGGCTCTCCTCGTCCGCTTCGGTCCGCCGCCGACGCTGGCCGAGAGCGCCTGGAGCGCCTTCTCCGCTTCGCCGCCGCAAATCGAGGGGAATCTGAACCGCCGCCTGTTCAACCTGTCGGGAAGCGGACGCACCGTCCAGTGGGGTGTCGCGTGGAGGCAGTTCGAGGAGCACCCTGTCCTCGGGTCGGGCGCCGGGAGCTTCGAGCGCTACTGGCTCCAGCAGCGGCCGACCGCGGGACAGATCCGCGACGCGCACAGTCTCTACCTGGAGACGCTCTCCGAGCTCGGGCCGCTCGGGCTTGCCCTCCTCGTCGTGGGGCTGGGGGTGCCGCTCGCGGCGGCGCTGAGAGACCGCCGGGAGCCGCTCGTCGCGGCAGCCGCCGGCGCATACGCCGCATTCATCCTGCACGCAGGGATCGACTGGGACTGGGAGATGCCCGCGGTGACGCTCGCGGCCCTCGTCTGCGCCGCAGCCGCCCTGACGGGGCGAGGTGGAGAGCAGCGGCCGCCGCTCAGAAGAGGGGCCCGCGGCGTCGCTCTCGCAGGCACGCTGGCCGCGAGCGGCGCGGCGCTCGTCTTCCTCGTCGGCAACACGGCGAAGTCCGAGAGCAGCAGGGCGGCCGCGGCCGGGGAGTGGGAGAGGGCCGCAAGGCAGGCGCGCACAGCTATCGACTGGGCTCCGTGGTCGGTTCGTGCGCGGCGGCAGCTCGGCGAGGCCGAGTTGGGCCAGGGGGATCTGCCGGCCGCCCGGCGCGCCTTCGGCGAAGCGATCTCCCAGGATCCGGGCGACTGGGAGTCGTGGCTCGACCTCGCACGCGCCAGCCTGGGCAGGGAACGGTTGAGAGCGATCGAACGAGGCCTGCGCCTCAACCCGCTCAGCCCCGAGCTGGCCGAGTTCCGTGCGGAGCTCGATTACGAGCTGCCGCTGACGCTGGCGCCTCCGGAGCACGAGCCGTGAGCGGACGCGATCCCCTCGTCAAGCCGGAAGAGCTCATTCGCCGCGTGTACGCGTTCGTCGCCTACCGGATCGGCGACGGCCCCGACGCCGAGGACGTGACGAGCGAGGTGTTCGAGCGCGCCGTCCGCTACCGCGCCAGCTACGACGTGCGGAAAGGGGAGCCGATCGCGTGGCTGCTCGGGATCGCACGTCGTCTGATCGCGGAGTGGGCGACAGCGACGCCGCCGATCCCGGTTCTGCTTCCCGATCTCGCCTCCGAGGAGAGCCTCGAGGAGAGCGTGATCCGCGGAACGACGCTGGCGCAGGCGTTGGCGGCACTCGAGGATCGCGATCGGGAGCTCATCGGCCTGCGCTACGGAAGCGACCTGACAGCCCGCCAGATCGGAGATCTTCTCGGCCTCCGTACGAACACCGTCGAGGTCGCCCTGCACCGGGCCATCGAGCGTCTGCGGGTGGCCCTCGCGACCGAGGCGGTCGAGCGTCCGCCGCACGCTCTCCGCGGTGTAAGGGTCTAGCGCCCGTGCGGGTACTAGAAGACAAGGAAGAGATCAGTCGGCCGAATGCTCGGAGGACGCCGTGATGAGACAGTGGAAAACCCGCCAGGAGCTCGACCTCGAAGGCCGGCTCCGCGCTCACCGTCCTGCGCCCCGGCCCGAGTTCCTGCACGAGCTCGTCGCCAGCATCGGCGCCGAGCGAAGGCCGCTCACGCCTGCCGCGCTCCGTCTCTCCCTGGCCGGAGCGGTGACGTGCGGGCTCCTCGTCGCAGCCGCTTCCTTCGGGAGCCTCGGCTACGCCGCCTCAGCCACCGGGGACGCGGCCCGAGCCCTGTGGACGACGGCGACGTTCTCGCGCCCGGCCGGGCCGGTGCGCGTGACCGGCCTCACGTCAGGCGGTGACCAGTACCGTCCCGGCTACGGCTGGGGCGATCCCCGCCATGCCCACCAGGGCCCGCCGGGCCTCCTCCTCGTCTCACCGCACAGGGACTTGCGCCCGCATGGCGCGCTTCACCGAGGACCTCGGTTTGCAGGTCGGGGCAAGTACGCTCTCGTCGCTGCGCGCTACCTCGTAGACGAGCAGGCGGACCTCTTCATCAGCGTCCAGCCGGTCGTCTGCCGGCGGCGCGCCGCCGTTTGCACCCGAAGCGGCGCCCGGCTCTCCCTCGTCCAGAGCAAGACGCGTGTAGCTGGCGGAACGGTCTCCGGGGCGCCGACGAAGACGTTCCGCTACCGCGTGCTGATCCCCCGCATCCTGCGTCTCACGCTCGTCGTGCCGGCGTCGTTGCTCGAGCAGGGCAAGCTGTACGCGATCGTCATCACCGCCGTTGACCCGAGTGGTAAGAGGTCGAGGCTCGAAGTCGGCGTGACGCGCTGACGCCCCGCTCGGCGTGCACTGGCGGGACCCGCGAGGACGACACGTGCACCCATCGCCGCCCCTGCTCGCCGCGTCCGCGAACGCAGAGGCTGTTCCCGCCGCCGTCGAGAGGCCTCGTCGCAGTCTCTCGCCGCTACATCGACCGACCGCTGACGGCGAGCTCCATGCCTCCGACATACGACGAGATGGACTCTCGGTCAGCCTATAACGAAATGACCCGGGCAGGTCAGGCCAGAAAGCCGACGCTGGTCTACATTCACGGTCACAGCGCATACCTCCCCCCATGACGGCGCGTCGTACGCGCCGAAGAGAAGGGGGCGGCGACGATATGAGAGTCCCCTCCCCCGCCGCCCCCTTCAGTTCGCCGGGGTCGCTGGGGAAGAGGGGATCGCCTACTCGCCGGCGGAGCCTGTCGGCAAGAGCCTGGAGTCTTTCGTCCTTCGTGGAGAGCGCCGGCGGTTGCCGAGCCGGCTGGCGCGAGCTCGATCTCGCCGGCCCGTCTGGCCGCCCACTGGCGGCCGCCGCTTCCACGTCGAGCCCTTGGGGACGCGACCGTCCATTCGCGCCGACGACCCGGTGGCCTCCCCGAGGCCGCGCAGACGAAGCGGCTCCACCACGCGTGGCGGCGACCTCGCCCCACCTCGAGCGGGAGGCGAGGGATGACCCGAGCAGGTCAGGCCGTCCCCCCAGGGCGCGGCGTAACGTCGTGACTGATGCGAGCACACAGCGGACGCTGTCCGCGCCGAGCCTTGCGCACGGCCAGCAGGCGAGGGCGTTCACGGCGTCCTCGTTCCGCCCGAGCAATGGAACCGGGAGGCAGAGGAGCGTGTCGAGCCCCATCGAGCGTGCGCGTCGGGAGGTGATCGTCTCCATGGAGACACAGTGCCTCCGTAGTGACGGGTCGCCCGACGCTGGCCTCTCGCCGGCGGCGCTCCGAAACGACTAAGGCCAGGTGAGCGGCACGATGCGGTCCTTGCCAACCGCGAGCAGAAGCGGGCTGTGGAGGAGCTTCCCGGGACTCCGGGGAGTCGCGAGGCTCGAGACTCCTGTAATCCTCATCGGCGGGGTCGTGCTTCTCGGCTGGGCTCTCGACGTCTCGACTCTGAAGGGCCTGCCGGCGAGCTTCTCGCCGATAAAGCCGAACGCGGCGCTCGCCTTCGTCCTCGCCGGAGTCTCGGTGGCGCTGCTTCGGGCCGAGGACGCGCCGCCGGGGAGACGGCGGGCCGGACGCGCCCTGGCCGCCGTCGTCGCGCTCATCGGCGCACTCACTCTCGGC
>DATDOS010000068.1:0-5305 GCA_035293125.1 Gaiellaceae bacterium
GTCCGGTCGCTCCGCTCGCCCCCGCCACCCTCCTGCACGGAAGAGAAGAGTAGTGACGCTTCCGGCAGGCTCTCCTCTCAGGCAAGTGCACCGCGAGCACTTCTTGTTCATTGCGCGGGGCGCGGGCGCGCTTTCCGACAATAGTCCGAGGAGTCCTTCCCCACGTGCGGCTGCAAGCTCGGAACGGACGCTTCGCTCGAGGGCGGGCGCAGTGGTGATCAAGAAGGGGGACCCGCGCTAGCCTTCGCTTGACGAGATCGAATCGCAGGAGGGCTGACCATGGACGTGCGCGTGGAAGACAGGATCGTCGTCGAGTCGGAGCGGGCTACTCAGTCGGCGCGAGCGGGCGTCATCGAGGAGGTTCTCGCCCAGGATCCGCCGCGCTTCCGCGTCCGCTGGGACGACGGGCGCACGAGCATCTTCGCTCCCTCCGCAGGCGTCGCGAGGATCGAGCGGCGCAAGAGAGAGCGCGTGAAGGCCTGACCGACGGGGAGGCCGCGCGGCGCTACCCACGAGTGCACCGGCAACGGCGCCCACGCTTCGTCGGCTGGAGGCCCCGCTGCGTGCTACTTCCCGCGCGACCTCTTCTTCTGCTTCTTTACCTTCAAGCTGACCATCGGCGTCTTCGCCCCGGTTCCGAGGGACACGGGGTTGGGCGCAGAATGCTTCTTCGACTTCCCTGCCATTCCGATCCTCCTCGATCGAGGGCGAGAGGCAACGGACGATCCCACGTTACAGGCCGTGGGCGGATGCGCCGTCCTGTCCCGCGCTGGTCGTGCCTCTCGAAAAAACGCTCGCGAGTCCAGAAAAGAAGAGTAGGATGGTTAGACTGGCCTTGCGGCCAGAATCCCGGCCGACACCCCGAAGCCCGTCAACGTGCGTCTAGCGCGCGAGACGATGGAGCCTCGGCAAACAGAATTCACGTCGCAGGGCCAGTACTCTTGGCGAAGGACGTGCACTGCCGCTGGGACAGCTCGACCCGACGAGCGCAAGCGACAGCCGCAAACGTGGTGCGATAAGGATGAAAGTCTGGGGTCTTTCTAAGAACGGCGTGAGCTACAGGCCCGCGCCCACGCCCGACGTCCGCTGTGACCGCTGCAAGTACATGTTCCCACCGCTTAAGGCGGGCGGATGCAGGTTGGTCAGGGGGCTGATCCAGGGATCTGCCACTTGCGATGAGTTCACCCCGCGGCGAACCGCCGGGGCCTGACCGACGCTCAAAGGGGGCGCACCGCTCGAAGCAGCGTGCCCATCTCGAGCGAGCTGCTTAGGGCGCGCCGCCACGAAGGAGCCGCGGATTGCGTCTCGCTCTCTGTCTGTGAAAAGGGGGCGACCGTCGGGCCGCCCCCCTTACTCCTAACTGCGCCGACTACTTGGGCTGCGCGCCGATCTGCTTGAGGAGCGTTAGCGAGTCGAAGTAGTGGCGGCTTTCCTTGATCTTGTCGCCCTCGAAGGTGTAGAAGATCGCAGCGGGCGTCTCCTGGCGCTTGCCCGAGGCAGGGATCGTCCCTTCCGCCGTTGTAAGCGGGCCGGTGTGTGTGCCCTTCCAGGTCACTTCCAGCACTGCCTTGTCACCGCTGGCGAAAGCGCCTGTCACTGTGCCGGCGGCATCCGGGAACGCTACCTTCCAGCCCTTGAAGAGTTCGATGATCTTCTCCGGGCCCTCGATGTTCCGCTGGGTTCCCAGCTCGTCGTAGCGGGCGTCGGAGGCGAGCTTTCCTCGCATTAGCTCCCAGTCGCCGCTGTTGAAGGCATCTATCTGCTCGCGGGCGAGCTTGACCATCTTGTCTGCCGTCTGGACCTCGGTAAGAAGTGCGGTCATGGCTAGAGCTCCTCTCGTCGATCATGGGGCACGAGCGGCAGCCTCAGGAAGGCTTACCTCCAATCGGCTGTCTCTGCTCGGCTGAGACGGTGGTTGCAACGAGGAAGAAGAACTGGCGACTCGACGGGCACAAGCTGGACCGTCAGCGCGACTGGCTCGGTGTTTCCAAGACGCACCCTATCTCATCCCCTCGGTTGGTGCTGCCAGTGGTGCAGCGGGCACTGCGAACTGACTCAGGTTCGTCCCGACTCCGCGCGCTGTCGCCGACGCAGCATGCCGACGTACCTCGCAAGGCGCTGACGTTCGTCATGCAGCCGCCTGATCTCTTTCATCTCGATCTTGTTCAGCGAGGGCCAGCGGCGAAAGAGGACAGAAAGGCGCTCGTCACGAGTATCTCTCGCGCGCCGAAGCCCCGCTCGGTCAAGCACGGACACATCCTTGGGAAGCTTCTTGATCATGTCGAGAGCCGTAACTCCGCACCGCCCTCATTTGCCCAGGCTTCCAGCGGCTCCGATTCGGTGATCTCGTTCGCCAGTTCTCGTGAGTCGTGAGAATTCGTCCCCGCTGGCCGTCGCGGAAGGTTCCACGCCTCGCGATCGCGCTCCCACTCGGCGGCATCTACTTTCGCTTGCTCAACGACTGTAAGAGCTCGGGTCAAGACGGCTTTCCTCCCCGATAAGGCTCGGACCTGGCGCGACTCAGCGAGAGTGCAGCGGCGGAAGGAGAGAGCGATGGAACGATTGATTCTACTCGAGCTTGCGCCTTTGCCGGCGCTGCGGCTGGGGTGTTCGCTGCATGAGGCGTGCTCAACCCGCACGATCGCTGTGATTTCGAGTCGGCTCAGGTCTGGCAAAATCAACATCCGGAGATGGATGACTACGACTCGCCCCCTACACTTGCGGGGCGTGCTCGTGCCCGCGGATCGACGATCCGAGCGCGCTCCCTCGAGCGTCTCCTGTCATCGACTTGGAGGAGCGTCACGTGGAATCCGCACTCGCCCTAACCGCCGCCACCTGGGCAATCGCCATGGCGCTTGGGCCCGTTCTTCAAATCCGCAAGATCATCGAGCACAAGAGCTCGCGCGCCATCTCCATCGGATATTTCCTAATCCTGCTCGTCGGGTTCGTCCTCTGGCTGGCGTATGGAGTCGCCGCCTCCAACCTCGCATTAATCGTGCCGAACGCGGTTGCGGCGGTCGTGATCTTCGCGACGATCGTGGTCGCGGTCCGATATCGCGGGCGTGCCGCCCCAGACTAGGACGACCCGCTTGTCCTCGTCCGGCGCGCGATCAGCGGTATCTCGATGTGCGCCCGCGACAAGGAAGAGCGCGAGCACCATCGCTGCACTCGCGTAGCCGAAGAAGCCGCGCGCTATCCCGGCTGGGAGACCGTTCGCGGTGAACGCGCCGCCGCGCTCTGCCGAGCGAACCCCTAACGCCACATCCATTGCGCGGAGCCGCGATGCCTGTTAGGCCTCGGGCCTGGGAGGCGCGGACACGAGCTAGGCTGGCCGGGTGGAAGAGAGGAGGAGGCCCGAGGACGATGATGAGCGCCCGCCGATCTGCCCGGCGTGCGGCGTCACGATGGGGATCGTCGACGAAGACGGAGCGACGCGCTATGTCTGCCTCGAGTGCGGATTCTCCGACGAGAAGACCCTTACCGGCGACTGGCGACTGACAGCGCGCCGATCGTGCAGCTCGGATCCACACGGAGGGGCAGCGGCCGCCGGCGCTCCGAGAGAAAGCCCCAACCGCCGTCGGCTTGTTGGCGCCTACTCGGCCGCGAAGCGCGCGCACAAAGCCTCGCTCCGCGCGGCGCAGACTGCGTGACACGGCCGGTCGCCGGCTCGGCCATCGAGCTCCAGACGCTCACGGACGGGGGCCAGCGTCCGGCCGACGTCGCACGCGGGATCGCGGGCTTCCTGGCCGAAGCCCGGACCTCGCTCGACATCGCGATGTACGACGTCCGCTTCGAGACGGACGCGGGCGCTCTCGTCCTCGCCTCGCTCCTCGCCGCGGTGCAGCGTGGCGTCGCCGTCCGGCTCCTCTACAACGTGGCGCACCCCGGGCCGATCCCGGTCCCGCCCCCTCCCGAGACCAAGCCCGAGGCGATCGAGGCGCTCCCCGTGCCGACGCGGGGAGTCGCCGGGATACCGGATCTCATGCACCACAAGTTCGTCGTCCGGGACGCAGAGGCCGTCTGGACCGGCTCGACGAACTGGACGGACGACTCCTGGTCGCGCCAGGAGAACGCCATCGTGACGATCGAGTCCCGCGAGATCGCCTACGCGTACTCGCTGGACTTCGGGCAGCTCTGGGAGCGCGGTGAGGTCGAGGGCACCGGCGACGTCGACCCCCGCCCTGAGGACGTGGACGGCACCCGCGCCCGCGCCTGGTTCTGCCCGGAGCACGGAGAGGCGCTCTCGCATCGTGTCGCGAAGCACATCGGGAAGGCGCGCGAGCGGGTCCGCATCGCCTCTCCCGTCCTCACGTCCGGCCCGATCCTCGCGACGCTCGTCGAGGTCGTGAACGAGGGGCGTTGCGGCGTCGCCGGGGTCGTCGACGACACGCAGGTGGACGAGGTCTTCGGCCAGTGGCGGACGAACGGCGTGAGCGAGTGGAAGATCCCGCTCCTGCGACGAGTGCTGGAGGGGGCGCCGTTCAGCGGCAAGGCCTCGACGCGGTGGGCGCCCGAGGCGGTGCACGACTTCATGCACGCGAAGGTCGTCGTCGCGGACGACACGTCCTTCGTCGGTAGCTTCAACTTCTCCCGCTCGGGCGAGCGGAACGCGGAGAACGTGCTCGAGATCCGAGACTCGGGCGTCGCCGACCGCCTTGCCGCCTTCGTGGACGAGATTCGCGCTCGGTATCCGCGGGCGACGCCGCCGGGCTCGTAACTCGCGCGCAAGACCGGAATCCGCTCGCGCGGATTGACTCGCTGGTTGATGCCGGGGGAACCTTCCGGTTCCCCCAAACCCCTCCCCTGGTCCGCTCCGCGGACAAGGCGGCTCCGCGCCTTCCCTGAAGGCGGCCGCTTCGCGGCCGCGGCGCCCCTCTTTCACATCGAGCGCTCGCTCTCAGCTCGCCTTCGCGATGATCCCCCGCATCTCGTCGGCGCCGAACGCACGCATCGTCGTCGTGCGGACGTTGCCCTGCGAGGACAGCGCGAGCGAAAACGCGGTCGCGCTCTCGTCGTCAGGGGCCTCGGAGACGGCGACGATGTCGTACGGACCGATTGTCCAGTAGATCTCCTTCAGCGCCCCGCCGAACTTCCCGGCGAGCGCCTTTCCGGCTTCCGCGCGGTCGAGCGTGTCCTTGAAGCCGGCCACGCCCTTGTCGGTCCAGTTGATGAGGCTGATGTACGTGGGCATCGCTCCTCCTTCGGAGAGGGTTCGAGATCGATTCAACTCCTCATCGCGTGCCGTTGCAAGCGCTGCGGGAAAGACGCGGAGCGTCTTGTCCGCGAGGCGGACGAGTGGAGGGGG
>DATDOS010000069.1:0-12531 GCA_035293125.1 Gaiellaceae bacterium
ACGCCGGCCTCGGCAAGCGGGCTGCGGCCCCACGCAAAGCTGGTCTCGTACCAGCCCGTCATCGGCGTGAGGGTCGTTCCGAACCGTGACGAGTGAACGATCCAGCCGTTCCCGACGTAGATCCCCATGTGCCCGACCTCGGCCGGGAGCGAGCGCGGGCCGCGGGCGCCGAAGAACACGACGTCACCGGGCTGAAGTTGCTCTCGATTGAGGCGGGCTGACTTCGTGACCTCCCCGCTCATCGCATAGCTCGTCCTCCCCCTGAGCACCTCCGCGAGCATGGGTGCGCCGGCGAAGGGCTCGAGCTTGTAGACCCGCCAGACGAAGCCGGAGCAATCGAAGCCCCCGGGCTCGAGCTTGCCGAAGAGCTGCTGCGGGCGTTCGGACGTGCCCGCCCAGACGTACGGCGAACCGACGAACCGGAGCGCTCGTGCAAGCACCGCGCGCTGCCACTCGGTCAGGTAGGGAAGTGTGAAGTCCTCTGCCGTCTCGCGGACGGCCTCGACCTCCGCGTGATCCATCGCGAGCAAGCGTGCGGTCGAGTACGCAGCCTCCGCGCGGGTCGCCGGCTGCGAGAGCTGGAGCTCGAGCCCCTCCTCGCTCCGCACATGATTGGCGCGCAGGCCAAGCATTCGGGCGACGGTCTCCGTGCCGAGCCAGGGTGTCGGAGTGAGGCCGGCGTCAACCGCCGCGAGCCGTATCTGGCGCGCAACGGAGCGAAGGTCCACAAGCGTGACAAGCTGCGCGTCGAGCTCACGCATCGTCACGGGCCGATCGGGTTCGACGACAGAAACTGAGCCGCCGAAACTCGCGAGCACCGTTGCGAACTCGGTCCAGGTGAGAGGGTCGTCGGGTCTGAATTCGGACACTGACGGAGCCATGAGGCCTGCCTCCACGACCGCCGCGATCTGCGGGTCGGCCCACGAGCGGGCGGCCTTCGAACCCGCACCCGCGGTGCCCGCAGCTGCCGCGAGCAGCAGCGCGACGAGGGCGAAGGTCGCAAGACGGCGCATCACCTCTGTATCGGCCTTCGGGCACCGGGTCCGCATCTTTCGAAAGGATGAAATCGACCGGAAGCAGGCATTAGCGTGGTTACAGTGGGCCGATGCGTTCGTTCGTGCTCGTCGCGTCGAGCGCCACGGGTGGACCTGGCCCTCGATCCGAGACCCACAGCACAAGCGGGCACGTCGCCCGGGCGCGGACTTCAGCCTCACGTCATCCTCGTCGACGCGGAGGGCCGCATCGTCGACACCTGGGAAGGGGGCGGAGACGCCGCTGTCTGGGAAGCGATGGTCGCCAAGCTGCCGTGAATGGCGCATCGTGGCGCTAGGCTGCGCGGCGGATGAGCGCGATCGCCGGAGTCCGCTACCCAGACAGCCTTCCCGCAACGTGGCTGGCGGCGCGTCTCGCCGTCGATCCGGCGAAGATCGACGCGATGCGTCGTGGCGGTGAGCTGATCGCCGTGCGCGAGCCGGGCTCGACGGAGTGGCTCTATCCCGCGTGGCAGTTCGAGGCCTGGAAGCCCCGCCGCGGGGTGGCGCGTGTCGTCGCTGCCGCGAGAGAGGCCCAGCTCGACGAGGCGCGGCTCTACGACCTGCTGACGGCGCCGCTCGGGCTCCGTGAGAGCGGCCGCAGGAGGCTCGTCGACCTCCTGCTCGAGGGGCGCGAGGACGAGGTCGTCGCCGCCGTCCGGGCTTCTTAGTGCTTTAGGCCGAGAACGCCTCTGCTGCAGCTCGGACGATCGAGACGTCGCCGCTGACCGTCTTGACGTGGAGCGGGACGACGGCTCCGGCGTCTCCAGGCTCAGCTCTGGGATCGTGGTCTTCGACCCCGAGCTCGGACCCGAGGTCGCCCGAGACCGACGCGGCGTCGATCCAGACCCTCGTCCCGCGCCCGACACCGATGCGGGCGTCTCCGGAGACGGTCTGAACGCGGACCTCGCCCGCTTCGACGGACTTGATGTCGACGTCACCGGACGTCGTCGAGAGCGTGAACAGCCCGCGAACCGACCCGACACTGACGTCACCCGACACCGCCCGGGCCGTGAGCGCCCCCGCAAGGCGGCCGACGCCGAGATCACCGGAGACCGTGGCCACCGAGGCATCGCCCTCGATCGTCGCGACCGAGATGTCGCCGCTCGCGGTCTTCGCCTGGAGCTTCCCGTAGATCCCGTCGAGCCTGATGTCGCCCGAGGCCGTCCGGACCGAGACCTCCCCGAGATCACCCTCGACGCGAAGGTCGGTCGAGCCACCGGAGAAGTCGAGGTCTGCGCCCGGTGGGCATGTGACGCGGGCTTCGATGTCGCCACCCCAGGTGATCTGGATCGGGCCCCAGCGAATACGGTCCTTCTGCTCGATCCGAATGGTGTGGCGGCCGTGGCGCTCGTCGGCCGTGACCGTGACGTCTTCGATCGCGTCGGGGCCGCGACGGCCGATGGCAACGAGCTCGACGCTGCAGCGCGCCTCGTCGGCCGTCGTGACCACGACGCGTCCACTCGGGAGCTTGATCTGGAGGGAGACGCTCCCGGGAGTTTCGAAGGTCTGCATCCCCGTCACCTAGCTGCGGCCGGCCTCGGCCGACGTCCTGCGCACGCGGCTGCCAGTGGTCCGACCCCGCGTTCGACGAACGCGGTCGCCGTGATCGAGCAACGTGGCGTAATCGAATGGCAGTGAGGTGAGAAGCATGGTGCTCTCCTTTCAACCCTGGGCATAGCCCTGAAGACGGTTCCGACTTCGCCTCGGCGAGCGGTAATCGAGCATCCGGGTGATGGTGCGGACGAGCCACGCGTTCGTCGAGAGCCCTTCCTGAGCGGCGGCTCCCTCGACGCTGACCTTCAGCGATTCGGGGAGGCGGAGCGTGATGCGCCCTGAGTACTCCTCGCCCGGAGCAACGTGGACCGCGTCCGGCGTCTCCTCCGTCACGACGACGAGCTCCGGCTCACGTCCCGCAAGCCGTACCTCGACGCGCCCCGACTCGATCTGCCCACCGATCTCGAGCGCAGCCTCGCCGAGGAGGTCGAGCAGATGGAGGTGGAGCGTCGAGGCCAGAGCCTCGCTCATCCGCCGAGCGGCCTCGGCGGTCGCCTCGCCGCCGAGTGCGGCGGTCGCGGCGAGCTCTTCCTGGATGGCGTGGATGTGACTGCCGAGCTGCATCGTGACATCACTATGACGTCATCACTGCAGTCTTGTCAAGTCAATATTGACATTGTGATGCCATTCGGGTCGGAACCCCTATGGTTAAGTCGTTCCGAGGGCGAAGCTAGGAGAGCTGCCAGACGTCTTGGCGGATGATCGGAGTCGCGAGACCCGCCGAATCGAGGCCGTCGACGTCCACATCCGGCCCGCCGATCATGAAGTCGGTATGGACGGCGGAGACGTTCACTCCGCGCTCGAGCAGCTCCTCGCGAGTCGACTCTCCCCCGAGACCGAGGGTCATCGGGAGCCCGGTGCCGTATGCGATATGGCACGTCGCGTTCTCGTCGAACAGCGTGTCGCAGAAGACGAGCCCGGTGCCCTTGACCGCGGAGGACCCGTCGACGAGCGCGACCTCGCCCAGGAAGGCCGCCTGGTCGTCCACCGCGAGTTGCTCGCGAACGATCTCGGCGCCTGCGGACGCCTTGACCTCGACGATCTTCCCGCTCTCGAACCGAACCTCGAGGTCGGAGACACGGGTTCCCGCCGTCACGAGCGGCGCGGTCGACCTCACGACTCCTTCCGTCCGCCGCCAGTCCGGAGTCGTGAAGACCTCCTCGGTCGGAAGGTTCGGGATGTGCTCGATCCCTGTCTCGGTCTCGAAGGTCGCGCACATCCAGTGCGACGACGGCACGAGCCCGACCGTGAGATCGGTCCCGGGTCCGCGGAAGCGCACGGCGTCGAACCGGTGCTCCTCGAGAGCCGCCGCCCGGGTCTTCAGCCTCTCCGTGTGCGCCCGCCAGGCAGCGACCGGGTCGGGCTCGTCCAGGCGCGTCGCGGCCGCTACCGCGTCCCAGAGGCGCTCGACGTCGGGCTCGCCGAAGACCTGGGTCGCCCAACCTGCGTTCGGCGCCGAGACGATCGCCCAGTTGAAGCGGCGAGCCGAGATCGCGCTCGACATCAGCGCGCGGATCTCCTTCGGATCGGCTCTGCCGACGAGCGCGGGATCGAGATCCGCCAGCAGGTCGGGATCCGGGTTCCCGGTGAGCGCGATGACCGCCGGGCGCTCCTCGGGCCAGCGTCGCATCCAGTCGAGGATGTACGGAGGCGACCAGCCGAGCTCCTCCTCCGGGCCGAGCTCGACGGCTGCTCGACGAACGTGGAGGTCCGAGTAGAGGACGATCACGTGACGAGCGCCGGCGCGGTAGGCCTCCCGCGTCACTGCGCGCGCGATCTCCGCATGCTCGATGAGGCACATGAGGACAACGTCCTGGCCATCCTGAACGTTCGCGCCGACGCGAACGGTCAGCTCTGCATACCGGCGGAGCCTCTCGTCAGGGGTCACGGACGTGACCTTAACGGAGCCGAGAAATCTGGGGTCAGACCCCGTAGGGTCTGACCCCGAATCTCAGTCGCCCCAGTCGAAGTCGCGCGGGCGGCCCGTCCAGAGAGCTTCGTCGAGCGCGGCGCCTTCGACGTTCTCCGCAGTCTCCTCTCCGGGCCACGGAAGCCGCTCGGAGCTCAACTCGGCGGCAGGCTCCCCGTCGAGAGTCTCCTCGATACGCGCCTGCTCCTCACTCTTGAAGAGCGGGTGATTGTCGAGCGGGTCGCCGTCGAGATACCGGTCGAGCGGCATCTCGCCGTCGAGGCCGGCGTTGCGACCCCTCAGCTCGAGATGCTCGCGAATCGCCTGCGCGAACGCGGATTCCGTATCGACAGCAGAGAGATCTTCGTAATCCGACATGGCTCCCCTGAGCGCCGGGAGTCTAGCGCATCGCAGGCTGCAAAGACCCTGCTAATGGCCTCCATTCGAATGACTACACGTCTTATGCGAGGATGGTTCCCGTGCCAGCCGTCTTCTCGACGCTCCTCCTCATGCTCGTCAGACGTGTCCGACCGGTGACCGTGGCGCTTGCCGTGTACGAAGCGTGGCGGCGCCTTCCACCGCAGCACCGCCGGCGGCTGCTCGGGGCTGCCCGCCGAAACGCGCCACGCGTCGCCTCTTCGCTCGCGCGCCGCGGTCGACCGCGGACGTAAGCGGTCAGACCGCGCGGAAGCCGAGCGCGTTTCGGACGATCCTGTCCTGCTCGCGGTGGTGCAGGGTCGGATACCCCTCGCTCGGGCTGGCGCGCCAGGTCCGGCCGACGTACTGGACGCTCGCCACGTACGGGGCGAGCGCAGACGCCTCCTCGAGCCGATGGCGAATCGAGCGCCAGGCGCCCATGTTCTGTGGTTCTTCCTGAGCCCACAGAATCTCGCGCAGCTCGGGGTACGAGGAAACGAGGGCGGCGACGGCTTCGACGGGGAACGGGTACAGCTGCTCGATCCGAGCGACGGAGACGGTCGTCGAAAGGCCCCGAAGCTCGTGTCCGACGATGTCGTAGTACACCTTCCCGCTGCAGAGAACGAGACGGCGGACCGCGAAGTGATCCACGAGAGGGTCGTCGAGCACCGGCTGGAACGACCTGTTCGAGAGGTCCTCGAGCGAAGACGTCGCCTGGCGGACGCGAAGCAAGCCCTTCGGAGTCATCACGACGAGCGGGCGGGCGGTGGCGTCGAGGGCCTGCCGGCGCAGGAGGTGGAAGAACTGGGCGGCCGTCGTGCAATTGACGACGCGGATGTTGTCCTGAGCTGCCTGCTGCAGGAACCGCTCGAGGCGGGCGCTCGAATGCTCGGGGCCGTTGCCCTCGTAGCCGTGCGGAAGGAGCAGCGTGAGACGCGACGTCTGCCCCCACTTCGAGCGGCCGGACACGATGAACTGGTCGACGACGATCTGTGCGCCGTTGACGAAGTCGCCGAACTGCGCCTCCCAGAGGACGAGAGCGTCAGGCGCGGCGATCGAGTAGCCGTGCTCGAAGGCAAGCGCCGCGTACTCGGAGAGCGGCGAGTTGTAGATCTCGAACGACGCCGCGGCAGTCGGGAGCTGCTGGAGCGGCGTGTACGTCTCGCCCGTCCGCGGATCGTGAAGGACGGCATGACGATGCGAGAACGTTCCTCGTTCGGTGTCCTGACCCGAGAGACGGATCGGGATGCCCTCCTCGAGGAGTGAGGCGAACGCGAGCGCCTCGGCGTGCCCCCAGTCGATCCCGCCCTCGCGGACGGCCTCGCGGCGCCGCTCGAGCTGGCGCGCGAGCTTCGGGTTCACCTCGAAGCCGTCGTGCACGCGGAGGAGCCGCTCGTCGAGCTCCAGCAGACGATCGGCCGTGACCGCGGTCACAACAACCGCACCGGTGTCCATGCGCGTTCGCGACTCGGTCGGCGGCTCCGGCGCCGCGAACGAGGCACGAAGCTCGTCGTGCGCATTCCGAAGCTCCTGCAGCGTGGCCTCGAGGAGCTGCGCCCGCTCATCTTCCCCTAGCACCCCCGCAGCGACCAAGAGCCCCGCGTAGAGCTCGCGGACGGGGGGCTGTTGCTCGATCCGCTCCGCTTGGAGCGGCTGCGTGTACGCGGCCTCGTCCTGCTCGTTGTGGCCGAAGCGCCGATAGCCCACCAGATCGACGACGACGTCGTGGCCGAACTCCTCGCGGTATGCGAGGGCAAGCCGAATGGACGCGAGGGCCGCCTCGGGATCGTCCGCGTTGACGTGGATGATCGGAACGTCGAAGCCCTTCGCCAGGTCGCTGGAGTAGCGCGTCGACCGGCCCTCGGCGGGGTCGGTGGTGAAGCCGACCTGGTTGTTGGCGATGACGTGAAGCGTGCCGCCGGTCGAGTAGCCGTCGAGCGAGTGCAAGTTGAACGTCTCGGCTACGACGCCTTGCCCGGCGAACGAGGCATCGCCGTGAATCAGGATCGACAGGGCAACCGTCGGGTCGTGGATGCCCGCGCCGCGAGAACGGTCGGTCTGCTCGGCTCGCGCCAGGCCCTCGACCACAGGGTCGACCGCCTCGAGGTGGCTCGGGTTCGCGGCCAGCGTGACCTGGACCTCACCGGCCCGCGTGATCCGCGACTCGGACGCCGACAAGTGGTACTTGACGTCGCCGGTCCCGCCTTCAGGATCGGAGACCAGCGCGTCGATGGTCCGCTCACCTTCGAACTCTCGAAGAATCGACGCATACGAGCGGCCGACCGTGTGCGCGAGGACGTTGAGCCTCCCGCGATGCGCGATCCCGATCACCACTTCGTGCGCTCCCCCGGCCGCGGCGAGCTCGACGGCCTCGTCGAGCATCGGGACGAGCACGTCCAGGCCTTCGATCGAGAACTGCTTCTGGCCGATGAACGCGCGCCGCAGGTACGTCTCGAACGCCTCTACCTGGGCGAGACGCGCGAGGAGCGAACGCCTCTCGTCCGCCGACAGCGGCCGGCGGAACCGCCCGGACTCGATCGCGCGGCGCAGCCAGATCCGTTCCGCGTGATCGGAGATGTGCTCGATCTCGTAGGCGATCGTCCCCATGTACACGTTGCGCAGCCGTGGCAGGACGTCCGCGAGCGTCTCGCCATCGACGTGGACGCCGAGAATCGGCGCGGGAACGCGCGCTTGCGTCTCGGGTGGAAGGGGGACGTCGAGCTCGGCCTCGTCGAGCGCGGGGTCGCCGAGCGGCTCCGAGCCCAAGGGGTCGAGCCGGGCAGCGAGATGGCCGTGCGATCGGATCGCGTCGACGAGCGCCATCGCCGACGCAACGGCGCGAAGCAAGTCCGTGTCGGAGACGACGGTCGCAACCAGCTGTTGCACAGGTGGTGTCGGCTGCAACTCGGGAGCCTGTGGCTGCACCGCCGAGGGCTTCTGGGCTACGGGCGGCGCAGCGGCCGGCACGCGCGCAGGCGGTGCCTCCACAACCGTCGCGGCGATGCCGTTTCCGCCGTCGCGAGCACGCGAGCGAACGAGCCGCGCGAGACCGGGCAGCGTTGACAGGAGCGCATCGTCGGCGTCCTCGAAGAGATGTCGCCAGGCGGGATCGACCGCTTCGGGATTCTCGAGGTACTGCTCGAGGAGCTGGCCGACGTAGCCCGCGTTGAGGCCGGACGGCTCGAGGGAAGAGGACACGACTCTGGTTGTAGCAGCGAGCGCGCTAGTACAGCGGGGCATCGGTCACGATCGCGACGATCATGCCGAAGAAGAATGCGAAGCCCGAGACCGCCACGGCCACTGCAGCGAGCGTGCGATGTGCTTCGGTCATCTGCACGGCCACGAGCGCCACGAGGATCGCCGCGGGCGCCAGAAGACCCGGGTTCCGCGCGAGCGCGATCCCGGACAGCGCGAGCGAGAACGCGCAGAGGAAGCCCGCGACGGTGTCCGCCCGTCTGTGCGCGACCGCAGCCATCAGGCGACCCGGGCCTGTGCGGAGCGGAAAGACCGGCGGGGCCGGATCGGGCGATGGCCTGGTCGCGGCGAGCGCCGGCGGCGCCACTCGTCCCAGCCGCACGGGGTAAGCGGAGCCAGGACTCCCACTTCCTCGGGTCCGTCAATCGCGCTCGGCTCGGCACGAATCGCCCACCAAATGACCGCGCCGAGGTAGACGAGCGGGATCTTGAGGACCACGAGCATGAAGATCGCTTCCCACACGGTGACGGACACGACGCGAGGCAGTCTACGCCATGGTCGGGACCCCGGTCCAGAGGCAGGTCCTTACACATGCCTCATATTCGAGCCGCTAGGGTGCTGGGGCTTTTTCTGGCTCTCGCCGCCGATCCACCACGACCCTGCGCCAAGGAGATTCCGTGAGACGCACCGTCCGCCTCGCCCTCGCCCTGTGCGTCCTCGTGGCGGTCGCTTCGCCCGCCGCGCTCGCCGCCGAACGGATGTGGATCGGCTTCCACGACGACCCGAGCTTCCGCTGGGTCGAGAACCGCTCGAGTCGGATCCAGGCGTCCGCCCAGACGAACGCGACAATCATGCGCTTGCTCGTCCAGTGGAACCTCGCGGCCAAGACGCGGCCGGCCAACGCGACGGATCCTTTCGATCCGGCGTACATCTTCGACGACGTCGACGAGGCCGTGCGCGCGGCCCAGGACAACGACCAGGAAGTGATCCTCACGATCTCCGGAACGCCGCGGTGGGCGAACGGAGGCAAGAACCCGAACGTCATGCCGAACAACCTCGCCGACCTCACTGCATTCGCGCGAGCGATGGCATCACGCTATTCCGGCCGCTACGTCGGCTACCCGTTCGTGCGGTTCTGGTCGGTCTGGAACGAGCCGAACCTCAACCTCTTCCTCACGCCACAGTTCAACGCGGCGGGCAAATCGGTCGCGCCAGCCAATTACGCGAAGCTGTACGCCGCGGCCTACACCGGCATCAAGGCGGGCAACCCTCAGGCGCAGGTGGCGATCGGAGAGACATCCGCGCGAGGGCGCGACAAGCGCGTCCCCGGCGTTTCCGACACACACTCGCCCGGCAAGTTCGCGGAGCTGGTCGCCAAGGCGAACCCGAAGCTCAAGTTCGATGCGTGGTCGCATCACCCCTATCCGTTCAACCCGAGCTCGCCGCCCACGCAAGTGGTGAAGTGGCCGAACGTCTCCCTCGCATCGCTCCCCCGCTTCGACGAGAGCCTGAAGACGTGGTTCAAGCGCAAGTCCGTGCCCATCTGGATCACCGAGTACGGGCACCAGACCAAGCCGCCCGATGCGTTCGGCGTCTCGTACGCGACGCAGACCGCCTACATCCAGCAGTCGATCTCGATCGCCGCGGGCTACCCTTTCGTCTCGATGTTCATCTGGTTCGTCTTCCAGGACGACCAGGGGCAGCCGTGGGAATCTGGCGTGTACACCGAGGGCGGGGCGTCGAAGGGAACCTCGCCCGCGCGATTCACCACGAGCTCACGGCCGCTCGATGCGAAGAACGGCGTCGTCGGCATCAGGGGTGGAAGCGTGACGCCGCTCGTCAACCTCTACACGCGTCGGTATTGCGCGACCGATGCGACCGGAACGCCGATCGGGATGACCTGGCGGGTCTTCCGTGGCGGGAAGCTGATCGCGGTCGGTCAGCAAACCTCGCCGCTGCGTCAGGACTGCACCATCAGCGCCCGGCTGCGGTTCAACGTCGTCAAGGGCCAGACCTACATCGCGACGTTCGCGCTCAACGACCGCAGCGGCGTGGTGCTGAATCGCCGGCTCACGATTCGCGGGACCTAGGGTCAGCCACCCCAGACCAGCACTTGCATCCCCTCCCACCACTGGGGGAATCCTCGATCCTTTCCGTCGATGGTGAGAATCCGGCGGGCACGCGGCTGCTCGGCGAGGTAGTCGTCCATCGCGCGTGCCACCTGCTCCCAGTCCGTGTCGTCGACGATGAGGAGCGCTCCCGGGGCGAGCCAGGGCTCGGCGAGGCGTAGTCCTTTCAGCCCGGCCTCGTACGTGTGCAGCGCGTCGTAGTACCAGACGCCGACCGGTGTCTCTCCGAGAGCTCCGGCGGGTACGAGCTCGAAGACGTCGCCGACGAGGAGCTCCGGTCGCGCAAGGCCGAAGTGGGCGAGGTTCTGGTCGACCTTCTCGACCGTCGCGTCGCGAAAGTCGAAGCTGTCGATGCCGATGAACCGTCGGCCCTCGTTCCCGAGCATCGCCGCCACGAGGCTGGCGCCGTGGAAGACGCCGACCTCGACGTACACCTCGTCCGACTCGAGGCACGCGGCGGCGAGGTTGAGCAGAGCGAGGTTGTTCTCCTTCGCGAGGTTCTCGACGCGTTCGACGATCGGCGCGAAGCGCCGGTCGATCGGCTGCTCGGAGCGCGGGAAGTCCTCGAAGAGCGCCGGAAGCTCTCGCAGGAAGCGGTCGGGGTCCACGCTACAGGTGGCTGGTCACCCCGGCGAGGCTGGGCTCCTCCGAAGGCGGCTCGTACCACGAAAGGGCGTAGTGCCCGTCGTCGAGGTCGCGCGCCAAAGTCGAGAGCCTGAGGGGCCGGAACGTGTCGCACATGACCGCGAGCTCCGTCGTCTCTGCCACGCCCAGCGACTTCTCCGCGAGCCCGGGCTGAGGGCCGTGCGGGAGCCCAGTCGGGTGGAGCGTCACCGAGCCGACCGAGATCCCTTTGCGAGACCCGAAGTTGCCGGAGACGTAATAGATCATCTCCTCCGACTGCAGATTCGAGTGGTGGTACGGGATCGGCACGGCGTCGGGGTCGAAGTCGAGCTTCCTCGGGCAGAACGAGCAGATGACGAAGTTCGGGCCCTGGAACGTCTGATGGGAAGGCGGAGGCTGGTGGATCCGACCCGTGATCGGCTCGAAGTCGTGGATCGAGAACGTCCACGGATAGAGGAAGCCGTCCCAGCCGACGACGTCGAAGGGGTGGTAGTCGAGGACGTACTCCTGGACGCCCCCGCGGACGCGGACCTTGACCAGGTGGTCCCCCCGGTCGCGGTGTGTATTGAGGTCGGTGGGCGGGTGGATGTCGCGGTGGTAGTAGGGGGCGCCCTCCATGATCTGGCCGTGCTCGTTGCGGTAGCGGCGCGGGATCTCGATGAGGCCCGGGGTCTCGAAGACGACGTAGCGCTGCGGGCCGTCCGGCACGAACCTGTAGGTGGTCCCACGCGGGATGACGACGTAGTCCCCGTCCTTGTACGGCACGTCGCCGAATGTCGTCTCGAGCGTCCCGGATCCCTCGTGGACGAAGATCACCTCGTCGCCCTCGCCGTTCCGGAAGAAGTAGTCCATCGAGGACTCCGGTCGGCAGAGCGAGATCTCGACGTCGTCGTTCCACATGAGAGTGCGGCGACCGGAGATCTCGTCGCCCTCGGGGTCGATGTCGTACGTGTTCATGAGCAGGTGCGCGTGCTTCTCGGGCACCCACTCCTCGTGCTCGATCGGCGTGAAAGCGCCGAGCTCCTTGACGCGGCACGGCGAGACGAGGTGGTAGAGGATGGACTCGTTCCCGGTGAACCCCTCGAGGCCCATCACCTCCTCGGTGAGCAGGGTCCCGTTCTCTCGGAAGACGATGTGTCGCTTGCGCGGAAGCTCCCCGCGGCGCTGATAGAAGGGCATGGCCGTCCCTTTCGGAGTCGTTGGTGCAGTTCTAGCGCACTGCGGGTACCCCGGCTCGCTCAACGCGGCGGCGAGCCGAGGATCGCGGTGGGTTCGGGCTCCGGCCTACTCGGGCGCTGCAGCCGACGGATCGGCCTGCCAGAGACCGAACTCGTTCCCCTCGGTGTCCTTGCAGATCGCGAACCAGCCCATCCCCGGGACCGGCATCGCGTCTCCCCCTTCGCCGCCGAGCTCGCTGACGCGCGCTGCTCCCGCGTTGATGTCGTCGACGTCGAAGTACACGCGCATCCCCCGCTTGTCGCCGTCCGCACCGTAGACCGCGCCCCCCATCTGCTCGGCGAGCTGGGTCATGTGGTACTCGGTCGGCCCTGGAAACTCCTGGAACTGCCACCCGAAGAGCGAGCCGTAGAACTCGCGTGCCTTCGCGGTGTCGCCCGCGGGGATCTCGAAGTGAACCGGCTGGCCTGCCATGCGTTCTCCTCTCACGTCG
>DATDOS010000070.1:0-3077 GCA_035293125.1 Gaiellaceae bacterium
CGCGCTGGACGCTGTTCCTGGCAGGGGCGATCCCGCTCGCGGCAGGTCTCGTCGCGATCGGACTTGCCCGGCGGCGACTCGCGGAGCCCGTGGTGTCCGGAGCGCCGGCGTGAGCTGGGCCCGGGACGACGCGAAGCTCGAGCGCGTCCGCGCGCTCATGGCCGAGCGCGGCCTCGATGCGCTCGTCGTGCGCGCGCCCGACAACGTCCTCTACCTGACGAACTTCTGGGGGATGAAGGGCTACGACGCCTGTGTCTTCCCACGCGAGGGGGACCCAACCCTGATCTGCCTCGAAGCAAGCGAGGAGGACGCCGTGCGCACGGCGTGGACGGAAGACATCCTTCTCTTCGCCGGCTACGATCTCTCGGATCCGCGACCGCCGACCGCCCGCGTGCTCGAGCTTGCCCGTGAGGCTGCGAGAGAGTACGGACGCGTCGGGCTCGAGCTCTCGCTGGGTACGCAGGCAGCCGACCGGATGGTCGGGGAGCCGACGACGTTCACTGCCGGGTGGTTCACCGCGTTCGGCGACGTCCAGGACGCCACGCCGCTCCTCGCGGAAGCCCGCGCGCTCAAGACCGAGCAGGAGATCGAGCGGATGCGGCTTGCGAACGACATTGCGGCGGCGGCGATGGAGCACTGCAAGCTCATCATCGAGCCGGGCATGAGCGAGGCGCAGATCGCGGCGGAGTGGGAGGGCTTCGTCCACGGCGAGGGGACGGGCTGGGAAAGCAAGGTCGACCTCGCGCTCGGCTTCTCGCTCGTCTGGTCGGGCCCCGGGATCAAGACCTTCACGGCGACGACATCGCGCCCGGTCGTCGAGGGTGAACCGACGCTCTTCGAGATCTGGGTCTGCGCTGACGGCTACTGGTGCGACCACACGAAGAACCTCGTCGTCGGGGAGCTGACTCCCGCATACCGGGGTCTGGAACGCGACCTGCTGGCGGTTTATGACGACGCGGTCGACTTCGCTCGCCCGGGGGCGAGCCTCGCCGAGCTCGATCGACGCATCCGCGCCGGGATCGCGGAGATGGGCTTCCCGGGCCAACCGTCGCATCCCATCTGCCACGGCGTCGGCGCCCGCGCCCACGAACCGCCGTACGCGCATCAGGCGGGCGGCGGCGAGATCGCCGCCGGGATGGTGCTTGCAATCGAGCCAGGATGCTATATCGAGAGCGGCGGAGGCCTCCGCGTCGAGGACAACTTCCTGATCACCGCCGACGGCGCCGAGAAGCTCTCACCGTTTCCGGACGGGATCGTCGCGGCGTAGCCTACTCGCCGAGGGCGAGCGCGACGGCTTCGTCGAGGCTCATGTTCGCGCCCTCCTCCCAGGCCGCGTCGAAGGCCTCAGCGTCGAGCTGGGCCCGTGCGGCCGCGGTCGCGTCCTCCACCTCGCGCGTCATCCACGACTCGAGAGAGAAGCCGATCTCGTCGAACACGGCCACGGCGCGGGCGATGAGCCGAGCGGCGAGCTGCGGCCTCCCGTCTCGCGTGTGGATGACCGCAAACCGGACGAGGTCGAGACTCACGAAGGGCACATTCCCGAGCTCCCGGTCGATGCGGAACGATTGCACGAGGAGTTCGCGCGCATCGTCGAACCGACCTTCGTTCGCGGCCCTCTCGGCCAGCGCTCCGAGCGAGCGCGCCTCGATACGCCGGTGGCCGTGCGCGCGGGAGTGCTCGAGGTTCTCCTCGGTCAACAGCCAGAACCGGTCCATGTCCCCGAGCTCCTCGTAGATCCACGCGCGCGTCCGGTTGGCAGGGATCGCTACATCCCAGGCGCCGAGGTCACGCAGGACGGGGATGACGTCATCGAGGATCGCGAGCGCATCCGACCATCTCTCGTCGTCCGTGAGCAGCCATGCGTCCTGGAGCCTCGCGAGCGCGCTGAGGTGTGGGTCCCCGAGTGAGTCAGCGAGAGCCAGCGCCTGGTCGAGGTGCCTGCGGGCCGACGGTACATCGCCAGCTATGACGGATGCCGAGGATGCTGCGATGAGGGCGGAGCAGCGCGCCGCGGTCGGCTCGGGATCCGCCGCCAGAGCGTCCTCCAGACGCGTTCGCCCCTCGTTGATGTACCCGCGGGTGAACCAGAAATCTCGGAGGGACGCCGTCGCGCTCAAGACTCGCTGCGACTGTCGGGTCGCGCCGGCGAAGTCGAGCGCGCCGCGGACATTGTCCACCTCCGCGTCCACGCGGTCGACCCAGGTGGCATCCATCACGATGACCGTCCCCTCGTCGGCGAGATCGAGGAAGTGCTCGGCGTGCCGCATTCGTAGCTTGTCAGCCTCGCCCGAGGCTTCGAGCCGCTCGGCCGCGTACTCGCGGATTGTCTCGAGCATCCAGTAGCGGGGGCCGAGCTTCGAGTCGCGTTTGCGCACGAGGCTCTTGTCGAGGAGCGACTGCAGGGTGTCGGGATCGGCAGCGGCGATCTTCTCCGCCGCCTCGTACGTGCAGCCGCCCGCGAAGACGGAGAGGCGGGCGAAGAGCTCTTGCTCCTCTGCGGAGAGGAGCTCGTACGACCACTCGATCGTCGCGCGCAGGGTCTGCTGGCGGGGATCGGCGTCACGCTCGCCCCTCAGTAGGTCGAGCCGCTGCGCGAGCTTCTCGAGCAGCTGCTCGGGGCTGAAGAGGGCAGTGCGTGCCGCGGCGAGCTCGAGCGCGAGCGGAAGCTCATCCAGGCGCAGACAGAGCTCGCGTACCGCCTCGCTCGGCGCGAAGGCAGGATCGACCCCGCGGGCTCGCATCGTAAAGAGCGCCTCGCCGTCCGACTCGGCGAGTGGAGGCACGGGGTAGGTCTGCTCGCCCGAGACCCGCAGGCGCTCGCGGCTCGTCACCAGCACGTCGAGGTTGGGGCAGGCGCCGACCAGGGATGCGAGATCGGGCGCCGCCTCCACGACCTGCTCGAAGTTGTCGAACAGGCAGAGCATCGCCTTGTCGGCGATGTGCTCGGCGAGGCCGTTCTTGGAGCCGACGATCTGGGCTGCCGTCTCGAGGACGAGCCTGGGATCGCGTAAGGGAGCAAGCGGCACCCACCAGATCCCGTCCGGGAAGGCCTCGGCGGCCTCTGCCGCGGCCTGCAG
>DATDOS010000071.1:0-2995 GCA_035293125.1 Gaiellaceae bacterium
CTGCAGGCCGCGGCAGAGGCCGCCGAGGCCTTCCCGGACGGGATCTGGTGGGTGCCGCTTGCTCCCTTACGCGATCCCAGGCTCGTCCTCGAGACGGCAGCCCAGATCGTCGGCTCCAAGAACGGCCTCGCCGAGCACATCCAAGACAAGGAGATGCTCTGCCTGTTCGACAACTTCGAGCAGGTGGTCGAGGCAGCGGGCGACCTCGCCTCGCTCCTTTCCTCCTGTCCCAAGCTCGACCTGCTCGTAACAAGCCGCGAGCCTCTCCACATCTCGGGCGAGCAGGAGTACCCGGTCGCCCCGCTCGTCCACGAGGAGGGGGTCGGCTTCTTCCTAGCAAGGGCACGGGCCGTCAAGCCCGACTTTCGTCCCGACGAGGCCATCTCCGAGATCTGCGCCCGGCTGGACGACCTCCCGCTCGCGCTCGAGCTCGCTGCTGCTCGCGTCAAGGCCCTCTCGAGCGCTCAGATCCTCGAGCGCCTGGACGAGCGCCTGCCGCTGCTAACGGGTGGCGCCCGCGACGCACCCGAGCGTCAGCGCACCCTAAGGGCGACGATCGAGTGGAGCTACGACCTGCTCTCCGAGGACGAACAACGTCTCTTTGCCCGCATCGCCGTCTTTCGCGGCGGCTGCGTGCTCGAGGCCGCCGAGGAGGTCGCCGCTGCCGATCTCGACACCCTGCAGTCGCTCGTCGACAAGAGCCTCCTGCGCCACTCGAACGAGCGCTACTGGATGCTCGAGACGATTCGAGAGTATGCCGCCGAGCGGCTGCGCGATGGCGAGGAAGAAGAAGCGATCCGCGAGCGGCACCTCGACCACTTCCTCGCTCTCGCGGAGCGGGCCTACGAGGAGCGGCTCGCCTCGATGTCCATGTGGTTCCCGATCGTGGGCGCCGAGCACGACAACATTCGCGCCGCGCTCGACTGGGCCTGCATCAGCGACCCGCAGGCGGAGGCTCGGCTTGCCGGCGCGATCGCGTTCTATTGGTACCTGCGCGGACACGCGCGGGAGGCGCGCGAACGGATCACCGGAGTGCTTGCGAGATATCCGTCGCGCGACCGGATCCGGGCTCGCGCACTCACACATCTCGGTGACATGTCCGAAGAGATGGGGCTCGACACAGCGTTGTCCTACCTCCGCGAGGCCGTCGACGTGTGGCGTGAGAGCGGAGACGTGATGGGAGAGGCGACGGCGCTCGAGATGATCGGCTACATCCGCATCGAGGCTGGAGAGCAAGGGTTGGCGCTGCGCACGTTCGAGCAGAGCCTCGCCCTCCGCCAACAGGCGGGCGCGTCGGATCTCGAGGGATGGCGTTCGTTGGGCGGACTCTGTCAGGCGCTCGTGTCCTCTGGCGAGATCGAGCGCGCGGAGCCGATGGCTCAGGAGCTGTACGAGCTCGGCGAGAGGAACGACGCTCTTCGTCCACAGCAGTCGGCGCTGCACTATCTGGCCGACTGTCCTCTGATCGGCGGCGATTACGCAGAGGCGGAGAGTCGCTACGCGCGGGCTGTCGCGCACGCACGCAGCTCCGGGATCCTGGTCATGTGCGCGACGGACCTGCTCGGCGTCGCCATGTCGACAGCTGGGCGAGGCAACCATGTACGAGCCGTCCGCTTGGCAGTCGCCGCGTACGCGCAGCTCGAGGCCTTCGGTGTTATGGACCAATCCCCCGCTCACTTCTGGACAAAGCTGCAGGAGTGGTTCATCGACGGTGCGCGCGCCCAGCTCACACCAGCGGAGCTCGAAGCGGCTGAACGCGCGGGGAGAGAGGCCGACTTCGATGCCGTGGTCGACGAGGTGCTGGGTACCGAGACTGAGTCCGATGCGTAACGACCTTCCCTCCGGCACCGTCACCTTCCTCTTCACCGACGTCGAGGGCTCGACGTGGCTGTTCGACCTCTTTGGGCCTATGTGCTCATCGAGGTATGCTGTGGTCGATAAGTGATCACCTAAGTAACCACAAGAAGGGATTTCGCTTATGGCGGAGATTGGCGTAAAGCAGCTAAAGGCGACCGCCTCGGCCGTGATCGACGAGGTGGAGGGAGGTACCGCCTACGTCGTGACGAAGCGTGGACGGCCGGCCGCGGTCCTTCTTCCGATCGAGGAGGCCGAGGATCTCGTCTTGGCGAATGCGGACGAATACATTCGTTTGCGCCGGCAGGCACGCGCAGCGTATTCCCGAGGTCGGGCAGTCGGCCTCAGTGACCTCGACTGAGCCCTACGACGTTCAGCTCTCGCCGGCTGCGGCTCGAGCCTTCCGGAAGCTCACACCGGAAGTCCGCATGCGTGTTCGTCGGGCTCTCGAAAGACTCGCCGTTGATGCAGCAGGACCCGGCAGGATCGGTGGGAAGTCGGTCAAGACGATTCAGGGTGTTGACGACTCCTTTCACCGCGTGCGGGTCGGTGAGCACCGGGTGATGTACGACATCGTGGCGGTTGACCGGGTCCTTCTCGTCGTCGGAATCGTCCACCGGGGAGAGCTCGAGCGGTGGCTTCGTAATCGCTGATGCCGCACGAGCTCCCCTCCGGCACCGTCACCTTCCTCTTCACGGACGTCGAGGGCTCGACCAAGCTCCTGCACTCACTCGGTGCCGAGGGGTACGCGAAAGCGCTCGCCGAGCACCGACGTCTGATCCGAGAGTCCTGCGCCCGCCACGACGGGGTCGAGGTGGATACGCAGGGGGACGCCTTCTTCGTCGCCTTTCCGACGGCGCCCGGAGCACTCTCCGCAGCGTGGGCGATGACGGAAGCACTCGCGTCCGGCCCGATCCAGGTGCGTGCGGGACTGCATACGGGCACGCCGCTTCTCACCGAGGAGGGGTACGTCGGCGGTGATGTGCCTCGCGCCGCCCGCATCGCCGCGGCAGGTCATGGCGGGCAGGTGCTCGTCTCCTCCTCCACCGCGGCGCTCGTCGAGCCAAGTGGCTCAGAGCCACAAGCGTTGTCTCTCGTCGACCTCGGCGAGCACCGCCTCAAGGACCTGTCCGCCCCCGAG